>CAZENI010000422.1:0-7486 GCA_964513055.1 uncultured Opitutus sp. | reverse complement strand
ACGCTCCTCGCCCGCCCCAACGGCGCCGGGCCGCAGGCGCCCGCCTGACACCCCGCCGCCCCTTTCGCCCCCTTTCCGGATTACTCGGAACCTTGCAACCCCACCGAACATGAAAACACCCATGACCCAACCAGCAAATCCCGCCAGGCGAGCCCTGGCGACTGCGCTGGCGGTGCTGATCGCCGCCCCGTTTGCCTCCGCGCAATCGGGCGACGCCGCAGCCCTCCGCCGGCTTCAGGAAGAAAACGCCGCCCTGCGCAAGCAGCTCGCGGAATTCCAAGCCAAAGGCCCCACCGCTCCGGCCATCCCGCCGGCCCCCGCCGCCTCCACCGCCCCCGCCGCGCGTCCCGCGACCCCCGGCCGGACCGCGTCCGCGCTCGGCACGGACGAGGGCGTGCAGGCGCTGACGCCGTTCGAGGTCCGTTCCGACAAGGACTACGGCTACCTGAAGACCAACGCCGCCACCGCCACGCGCATCGGCATGGAGATTCAGAAAATCCCGCTCAACGTGCAGGTGATCTCGCGCGAGTTCCTCGACGACACCAACACGCAGTCGCTCACTGATCTCTTCCGCTACTCCGCGGCGGCCTCGGGCGACACCCGCTTCGCCATGCGCGTGCCGGCCAACTCCGCGACCCCGCAGGGCGCGTTCACCATGCGCGGCTTCGTCGTGAACAGCCTCATGCGCAACGGCGTCTTCCGCTACACCTCGTATAACCTCGAGAACATCGAGCGCGTCGAAGTGGTGAAGGGACCGGCCGCGGTGTTCTTCGGCCAGGGCTATCCCGGCGGCGTCATCAACTACATCAGCAAGCTCCCCGAGTTCGGCCAGAACAGCACCGGCGTCGGCTACCAAGTCAACAGCAACTCCGGCCAGAAGTTCAACCTCGACCACAACGCCGTCCTTTCCAAGAAGGCCGCGCTGCGCGTCGTCGGCACCTGGGAGGACACGCAGGGTGAGCGCCGCTTCGAGTTCCGCCGCTCCAACAGCGTCAACCCCTCGATCTCGCTGCTGCCCTTCGACTCCGCCAAGGTGAAGATCACCGCGGAAGCCGAGTTCATCCGCGAGAAATTCAGTTGGAATGACTTCGACTGGATCTGGAGCGATTTCTCCGGCTGGAAGAACGCCGCCACGACCGGCCAGTATGGCTCCTCCACGGCCACGCTCGCCAACACCATCCTCGCCAACACCGGCAACGGGCTCGCGGCCAATGTCGTCCAGAACACGACCACGCCCACCCTCGCCTACGCGACCTACATCAACAACAAGCGCACGGCCACCGGCGACTTCTCCCTCCCGGCCTACACCAGCGTCATGCGCGGCGCCTACATCACCAACGCCGCGGGCCAGTTCATCCACGACGAGGCGTTCAACTACACGAGCCGCGGCGCGAACTTCAAGAACACCATCGACAACGTCTCGCTCACGGCCGACATCAGCCCGTTCAGCTTCCTCGACGTCCGCTACAACTACTTCAACGAGAAGTCCGAGAACTACTCGGTCGGCCAGGGCGGCGCGATTCTCCAGCCCTATGCCAACGGCGTGAACTGGAACATGGGCACCGGCAACCTCTCCGGCTACTATCGCTACGCCCAGACGCACAACGTCGACGCGGTCTTCAAGCTCGATAAGTTCGGCGTGAAGAGCAAGCTGCTCACCGGCTTCCAGCGCATCAACCCCTACCAGCAGTTCCTCGGCGGCCAGCTCGCCACGGAAGCGCAGTGGGCCTTCCTCCCCGGCGCGCGCAACACGACCTCCAATCCCGACTACCGCGGGACCAATGTCGGCATCTACAATCACGGCAATGTCCCGGTCAACCAGGTCATCCGCGATCGCACCGGCGCCATCAAGCCCGTCCGCCAAATCTTCTCCAACTTCGATCCGGGCGCGGAAATCTATCCCGACATCAGCGTCTACCACCAGGACGACCGCAACGCCCTCGACGGCTACAAGGACAAGCAGCACTCGGTCTACCTGAACTACCAGGCGACGCTGCTCGAGGATCGCCTCACCCTCCTCGGCGGCTACCGCAAGGAGCGTCGCTGGGCCCGCGGCCAGTATCAGCCGAACAATTACCCCTGGTTCATCTACTTCCCGGACATGCACCTCAATCCGACGGCGTATCCCGAGGATGTCTGGGGCCACTCGATCAACTACCAGCGCGGTCTCTCCACCGATCAGGAGGGCGACTCCTGGATGGGCGGCGTCTCCTTCGCGCTCACCAAGGAAATCAGCGTCTACGCGTCAAACTCGAAGACCTTCAAGTTCAACAGCGGCCGCGTCGGCGGCCTCTTCGTGGGTGACGAGACGCAATGGTATGACGCGGCCCGCGCCTTCGGCGCCGGCGGCACGCCCGGCCAGTCCTTCAGCTACCTCGGCCAGACGATCACCTCGCTGCAGCAGTTCCAGTCGCTCCTCGCCAGCCGCGGCGTCTACGATGTCATCAAGAACGAAGAGGGCATGAACTGGGAGGTCGGCGCCAAGATCTCGAAGCTGGACGGCCGGCTCGTCGGCACCGTTTCCTTCTTCCGCGGCGAGCGTGAGAACCAAATGCTCGACGACAGCGCCAAGCAGTCGAACCTCGAGGAGCCGCTGAACTTCAGCACCACGCTCTTCCCGGTCGGCTCGCCCTTCCGGAACACGCGCCTCCTGCGCTGGCGCACGACCGACCTGAAGAACCGCATCGAAGGCTCCGAGGCCGAGGTCATCTGGACGCCCCGCCGCAACTTCCAGGCGGTCATCAACGGTTCGTGGCTCTGGACGGCCAAGACCGTCTACGACCGCACCCGCGCCGCCCCCGGCACCACGGCCTACAACGCCCTCGCGCCCGCCGCCAAGGTCGCCTCCGACATCTACTACAAGGCCCGCATCGAGAACGTGCCCGAATACCGCTTCAACTTCTTCGGCAAATACACGTTTGCCGACGGCATCATGAACGGTGTCGGCCGCGGTGCGACCGTCGGCCTCGGCGCGCGCTACTCCTCCGAGACCGTCGTCGCGCGCTCGGTCGACTGGAATCCGCTCGCGGGCGGCTACCAGGCCGGCGACTACCTCGTGTTCGACCTCACGGTCGGCTACCCGTGGGAAGTCCTCGGCTTCCGCATCAACTCGCACTTCGGCGTCTACAACGTGACCGACGAGAAATACTCCGAGGGTTCCTACGTGCAGTCGCCGGCGCGCAACTGGATCTTCCGCAACACGCTGAAGTTCTAACCCACCTCCAGCCGGGGCGGTTCCACCGCTCCGGCCTTCCTTCCGGGCGGCGCCACCAGCGCCGCCCTTTTTTGTGTCCAGACTTCAAGGACACCTCACCGCGCGGCGCTCCGGCTCACGGCGGTCGCTTCCGCTGCGCCAGCGCGCCCGCTCAGCGCCGAACGCGGGCCCGCGCCCGGCTACCGTCCCGCGCCCGCGCCGCTCTCCCGCACCCGGATCCGCCGATACTCCATCTGCCCCCGGTCGCTCTCGAAACCGATCGGCCCCGTCGCCGGGACCGGCATCGCGTCCACCAGCACCTCGCCGTTGCACGTGGCGCGCGCGAGGCCGCCCTTCACCACCACGACCAGTTCGTTCCACTCCAGCGGCCGGTAGTTTTTCACCGTGAAATACGGTCCCGCGATGAGGTAGTCCCGGCACTGGAGCTGCACGTCGCGGATGAAGACGCCGCTATCCGCGTTCGGACTCGCGCGAAACTCCAGCCGCAGCTCGAAGTCCCGCGGGAATTTCTGCGTCGTGAGCAGCCGCTTGTAGCTCCGCTCCACGCGCGAGACCGTCACGACCACGCGGCCGTTCTTCGCGATGAACCGTCCGTCGGCGCTCGCCGTTTTCCCGTCGAAGGTCGCGCCGTCCGGATAGCCCCAGCCCGTGAGGTCGGTGCCGTTGAACAGGCTCGTGAAGCCCGGCTCCGGCGCAAAGTCGTCCGGCCACGCCGCCGCCAGCCCCAGCGACTCGAACATCGGCCGGAGTGCCCGCTCCCACTTCGCGTAGCCCAGCGGGTTCGGGTGGAGCAGATCGGGGAACTCCTCCGGCTTCGCCTCGCCCTGCGGGTTGGCGAAGAGCGCGAACGTATCCAACATGGTCACCTGCGGCTCCTCGCGCACGGCCGCGGCGTAAAGCTGGTTGATCCGGCGGATCTCCGCAGCCGGGCGCTTCTTCGCCGGCGAACTCGGGAACACGTGGCACAGCAGCACGGGCATCGCCGGGTTGTGCTGCTTCAGCGCCGCCACAATCAGCTTCAGGTTGCCGGCGATCGTCTCCGGCACCGCCTGCTCCTCGAGGTCGTTCGTGCCGATAAGCAGCACCACGCCGCGCGGATTCAGCGCGAGCACGTCGTCCTGCAGGCGCAGTAGCACGCCACGCGTGGTGTCGCCGCTGATCCCGCGGTTCGCGATCTTCAGCCCCGGGAAATAGCTCCCCTGATCCGCCCACGACTGCGTGATCGAGTCGCCGAGAAACACCAGCGCACCCTGATCCTGCCGCACGCGATTCGCGAACGCCGTGCGCCGCTCCGTCCACAGCTTTTGAAACCACTCGTAGCGCCGGAGCGGCCCCGCGCCCGGCAGTCCTTCGTCGCTGGCGGGCAGCTTGTAACGCTCGCCCGCGGCGGCAGCCGGCGCCGGCTCGGCGGCACGGCCGGGCACGGCGGCCGCGAGGAGGGAAATGGCGAGGACAACCAGCGAGGGGAGGCGTTTCATCGTGGGGGAGAACCTGGGACGACCAGCGTGGGGCACCGCCGCCTCCGCCGTCAAACCCCGCGCCGGCGCTGCCGCCATTCGTCGCACCCGCGCCGCGTTTCGTCGCATTCCGCGCGCCCGCGTGTGTCCGCCCGCGCGGTGTCGCGCTGTGTCTGCCGCGGCCAGGCCGTTCGCGCTAGACTGCCCGCGTTCCCCATGCACTCGCTCTTCCTCGATTTCGCGGCCGCGCTGCGCTTCTTCGCCCGGCGGCGCGCGGCGTTCGCCGTCATCGTCCTCACCATGGCCCTCGCGCTCGGCGCGAACACCGCCGTGTTCTCGGTCCTGAAGGCGTTTCTCTTCGCCAACCTCGCGGTGCCCGAGTCGGAACGGATCGTGATGGTCTGGACGACGAAGGATCTGCCCGGACGAGGCTCGGTCAATTTCAACGACGCCTACCCGAACTACCGGCTGCTCCGGGACACGACCCGCTCGTTCGAGAGCATCGGCACGTCGCTCCTTTTCGATGTGAACTGGCAGCGCGAGGAAGACACGCGCCGGCTGCAGGGTCTGCGCGTGACCGCGAGTTTCTTCGACGTGATGCGCGTGCGCCCCGCGCTCGGCCGGTTCTTCGCGGCCCGCGAAGAAGGTCCCGGGGCGGCGCCGGTCGCGGTCATCAGCCACGCGCTGTGGCGGAGCGCCTTTGCCGGTTCCGACGCCGTGATCGGGCACAGCGTGCGCTTCAACGGCCAGGCGCACACGATCATCGGCGTGGCCGCGCCCCAGTTCTCGCAGTCACCGGGGACCGATGTCTGGCTGCCCTTCGACCTGCCCGCGAACCAGTGGACCGCGATCACCGGGGGACGGCAGCTTGTGACCTACGCCCGGCTGGCGCCCGGCGTGACCGAGGCGATGGCGCGGCTGGAACTGCAGGCGTTCACGCCGCGCGCGATCGAGATGGACGCCGCCAACCGGGACTGGGGCTGGACGACGCAGCCGCTGCGGGCCGCCCTGCTCTCGGGCGCCGACAACGCCCTGCTCGTCGTGCAGGCCGGCGCCGCGGTGCTCCTCCTCCTCGCGATCTGCAATCTGGCCTCCCTCCTCATGGCGTGGGCCGCGGAGCGGCAGCGCGAAACCGCCGTGCGGCTGGCGCTCGGCGCGAGCGGCTGGCGGCTCGTGCGGCAGTTCCTGGTGCAGAGCCTCACGCTCGTCGCGCTCGGCGGCGGCCTCGGTGTCCTGCTCGCGGCGCTCGCGCTGCCGGCGCTGCAGCGCCTCAACCCGAATCCGACGCTCAACCGCCTGCTCACGCACCTCGAACTCGATGGCGGCACCCTCGCGTTCGCCGCGACGCTGGTCCTCGGCACGGGCATGCTGGCTGGGCTGTTGCCGGCCTGGCAATCGCGCGCAGTCTCGTTCCTCGACGCGCTGCGCAGCGACGCGCGAGGCGCCAGCCTCGGCCGCGGCGCCCTGCGCTGGCAGCAGGCGATGGTCGTGCTGCAGGCCGCCGTGTCGGTCCTCATCCTCGTCGGCGCCGCGCTCGCCGCGCTCGGCTTCCAGAAGCTGGGCCGCGTGTCGCGCGGCTTCCAGACCGAAAACCGCGTCGTGCTGCAGTTCCAGTTCCCGGAGCCCGCCTACGACACGCACGCGAAACGCGCTCAGCTCGTCCGCACGCTCGAGCAGCAGCTTGCCGCCGAGCCCGCGCTCATCCGCCACGCCGTGTCCACCACGATCCCCGTCGGCGACATCCAGTGGGGCGCCGGCTTTTCGCCGCAGCTCTCGACCGGCGAATTCACGCGGGAGCCGTCCGTCTTCCACTTCCGCCGGGCGACGCCCGGCTTCCTCCCTGCCCTCGGCGTGCCGCTCGTCGCCGGCCGCCTGTTCGACGCCCACGACGGCGCCGACCAGCCGTCCGTCGCCGTCGTGAGCAAGGCGCTCGCCGACAAATACTGGCCCGGCGAGAGCGCGCTCGGTCGCAAGCTGAAGCGCGCCTCCACCGCCGGCGGTCTCTCCCCCAGCGTCGAAATCGTCGGCGTCGTGGGCAACGTCCACGACGCCGGCGCCGGTGCGCCCGCCGGGGAGACCATCTACGTGCCTTTCGATCAGCAGTCCCTCCGGCGCGGCTGGATCGTCCTGCACGGCCGCGGCACCGATGCGGAGACCATCGCCGCCGGCCGCCGCGCCCTGCGCGCGGCCGAGCCCGGGATCGCCACCTTCAATGTCGCCCCGCTTGCGGAGCTCGCCTGGCAGGCCGACGCCCTGCCGCGCCTGCAGGTCACGCTGCTCGGCGTCTTCGCCGTCATCGCCATCGGCCTCACCGCCCTCGGCAGCTACGGCGTCATGAGCCAGCTCGTCGCCAATCGCCGGCAGGAGCTGGCCATCCGCGCCGCGCTCGGCAGCACCCGCCACGGCGTGCTCCGCCTCGTGCTCCGGCAGAACGCGCGCCTGGCGGCCGCCGGCACCGCGCTCGGCCTCGCCGCCGCATGGCCCGGCGCGCGGGTGCTCCAGGCCAAGCTCACCGGCTTCGACGCGTCTCCGCTCTGGCCCTACGCCGCGGTCGCCGCCGGCGTCCTCCTCCTCACACAGCTCGCCAGCCTGATTCCCGCCCGCCGCGCCGCCCGGCTGGACGTCGCCACCGCGCTCACCGGCGGGTAGCCGGCCGCGCCGCGCGGCCTGTTCCGGCATTCGACAGCGCGCCGTCGCCCTGTCAGGTTCCGGCGCATGCACGAGCGGACCCGGCCTCATCTGGTGGTTCTCAGCGGCGCGGGCATGAGCGCCGAGAGCGGCATCCCGACGTTTCGCGGCGCCGACGGCCTCTGGC
>CAZENI010000421.1:0-7492 GCA_964513055.1 uncultured Opitutus sp. | reverse complement strand
ATTCCGAGAATTTGGCCGCGGTCACCTTGAAGGCCCGGCTCACTTCGCCGTCGCCGAGGATCTTGACGCGCGTCTCGCCGCCGCGGATCAGGCCGCTGGCCGCGAGGACGGTGGCGTTGATTTCGGTGACGCTGGCGTCGAGGGACGCGAGGTCGCCGACGTTCAGCACCGCGATCTCGACGCGGTGGTTGTAATTGTTGAACCCGCGGTGCGGGAGCTTGCGGTAGAGCGGCATCTGGCCGCCTTCGAAACCGGGGCGGATGCTGCTGCCGGAGCGGGCCGTCTGGCCCTTGCCGCCGCGACCGCTGGTCTTGCCGTGGCCGCCGCCTTCGCCGCAGCCGACGCGCTTCTTGCGGTGAATGGCACCGGGGACGTTCTTAAGTTCGTGGAGCTTCATGGTATTTCCTCAGGAGGGCGCCGCGCGACGCCGGGACGGGTCGCGCGACTCGGATGTTTTTTGGAAGGGAGCGGAGCCGGCTCAGCTCGTCGCGCGCACCTTCGAGATGTTCTCGGCGAGGCGCAGCTGCAACAGGCCGTTGAGCGTGGCGTGCACGACGGCGATGTGGTTCGAGGAACCCATCGACTTCGTGAGGATGTTCTTCACGCCGGCTGCTTCGAGGACGGCGCGGACGCCGCCGCCGGCGATGAGGCCGGTGCCGGGAGAGGCGGGCTTGAGCATGACGCGGCCGCCGTCGTATTGACCGAGGACGTCGTGCGGGATCGTGTCGCCCTTGAGCTTCACGTTGACAAGGTGCTTGTGGGCGTTGGCGGTGCCCTTCTTGATCGCGTCGGGCACTTCGTTGGCCTTGCCGTAGCCGATGCCGACCTTGCCCTTGCCGTCGCCGACGACGGCGAGAGCGGCGAAGGAGAATCGGCGTCCGCCCTTCACGACCTTGGCGCAGCGATTGATGAAGACGACCTTCTCAATCATCGTCGGGCCATCGCCCTCTTGGGGCTTGTCGCGGTTGTCGCGGCGCGGGCCGCGATTGCCGCCGGGGCCACGATTGCCGCCATGGCCGCGGAAACCGCCGCCGCCGCCCTGACCGCGCGGCGAGCGCTGTTCGCGCGCAGGCGCGGGAGCGTGAGCCGGAGCGGCTTCGGTGGCAGCCGCCGCGGGTGCGGCAGCGTCGGGAGTGGCGGGCGCAACGGCGTCGGACGCGGAAGTGGGTTCGGTGCTCATGCAGTAATTAGAATTTGAGGCCACCTTCGCGTGCAGCGTCGGCGAATTGTTTGACTTTGCCGTGATACGGGGCACCGGAACGGTCGAAGACGACCGACTCGATGCCCGCGGCCCGGGCCTTGGCGGCGAACGCGACGCCGAGCGTCTTGGCGCCGGCGACGTTGGCCTTGAGCTTCTGCTTGCGCAGCTCGGGATCGAGGCTCGAGAGAAACACCAGCGTGGTGCCGGCGTCGTCGTTGATCGCCTGGGCATACACGTGCTTCGTGGTGAAGCGGACGGCGAGGCGCGGACGGAGCGCGGTGCCGGCGACCTTCTTGCGGATGCGCCAGCGACGATTCTGGAGGAGGCGGGCTTTGGTGACAGTGTTCATGATTTTTTCTCCCGGCCTTAAGCCACGGTCTTGCCTTCCTTGCGGCGGACGCGCTCGCCCACGATGCGCACGCCCTTGCCCTTGTAGGGCTCCGGCGGGTAGTAGCTGCGAATCTCGGCGGTCACGGCCCCGACGAGCTGCTTGTCGGCGCCCTCGACCTTGAGCTTGGTCTGGTCGGTGACGGTGACTTTGATCCCGGCCGGGATCTCCATCACGATCGGGTGCGAATAGCCCAGCGCGAGGTCGAGCGAGGTGCCCTTGAGGTTGGCCTTGAAGCCGACGCCCTGGATCTCGAGCTCCTTCATGTAGCCTTCGGTGACTCCCTTGACCATGCCCGCGACGATCGAGCGCGCGGTGCCATACATGGCCTTGGAAAAGCGGGTGTCCTCGGTGGGAGCGAACGTGACCTTCTTGTCGGCGACGGTGACTTTGACGACGGGCGCGAAAGTCTTTTGGACTTTGCCCTTGGGTCCCTCGACGAAGACGGTGTCACCGGTGACGGTGACTTTGACCTTCTCGGGGATGGGAACGGGTTGTTTGCCGATGCGGCTCATTTTATAAATTGGCTAGTGGCAGTGGCGCGGGCGCCAGTTACCAGACGTTGCAGATCATTTCCCCGCCGGCCTTGTTGCGGCGGCAGTCGGCGTCCTTCATCACGCCCTTGGAGGTCGAGACGATGCCGATGCCCAAGCCGTTCAGCACGCGCGGGATTTCGGTGTAGCGGTAGTAGAGCCGGCGGCCGGGCGTCGAAACGCGGGTGATGCCGGTGATGGCCGAGGCGCCGTCGACATACTTCATCTTCACGACGAGTGTCTTGTGGCCCTGGGCGTCGAGGCTGTTGCTGTGGTCGACGATGTAGCCCTCGGTCTTGAGGATCGCGGCGACGCTCTCCTTCACCTTGGAATGGGGAATCACGCACTCGGCGAGCTTCGCCTTGGCGGCGTTGCGGAGGCGCGTGAGGAAATCACTGATCGGGTCGGTCATGGTGGATGTTCTGAGTTGCGGCCGCGCGGGTCATATCCGATGCGCCAAGGGCGCATAAACCCCCGTGAGCCAGAGGGAAATTACCAGGAGGATTTGATCACGCCGGGGATCTTGCCGTTGAGGGCGAGCTCGCGGAACGTGATGCGGGACACGCCGAATTTGCGGATGTAGGCGCGCGGACGGCCGCTCTGCGAGCAGCGGTTGCGGATGCGGGTCGGCGAGGAGTTGCGCGGGAGCTTCTGCAGCTTCTTCTGGGTCGCGTGGAACTCGTCGTCGGTCGTGGTGGGACTGATGAGGATCGCCTTCAGCTCGGCGCGCTTGGCGGCAAACTGGGCGGAGAGGCGGATGCGCTTCTTGTTGCGCTCGATGGCGGAGGTCTTCGGCATGGCGGTAGGAAATCGGAATTAGGCGGCGGTCGCCTTGGGCGCCGTGGTCGGCTGCTCCGCGCGGCGGAACGGCATGCCGAGGAGTTTGAGGAGCTCGCGGGCCTCGTCGTCGGTGTTGGCGGACGTCACAATCGTGATGTCGAGACCCATGGACTTCTTCACGCTCTCCACCGTGATCTCGGGGAAGATCGTGAAGTCGGTGATGCCGAGGCTGTAGTTGCCCTGGCCATCGAGCTTGGAGGGCACGCCGCGGAAGTCGCGGATGGTCGGCAGGGCGACGGCCAGCAGACGGTAAAGAAACTCCCACATCGCGGGACCGCGGAGCGTGACGCTGCAACCGGTGACCTGGTTGGGCTTCAGCTTGAAGTTGGCGATGGCGCGCTTGGTGCGGTTCAGGATCGGCTTCTGGCCGGCGATCGACGCGAGGTCGCGGGCGACATCGGCGATCTGGTTCTTGTCGGCGTCGGCATTGATGCCGCTGTTAAGATTGATCTTAACCAGCTTCGGCACCTCGTGCTTGTTGGCATAGCCGCGGCTCTTGACGAGCTCGGGCACAACCTGCTCGAGGTAGAGTTTCTTAAGAGTGGGAACGTAGCTCATTGGAGGGGCCCGCGATTACCGACCGCGTGGCGATTGAGTGTGAATGTGTCGGGAGAAAAGGGCGAGTAACGCAGGCGCGCCGACCGGGTGGCAAGCGCGCTTTTGAGCGAAAACTCAGGCGGTGGCCTTCTCGCTGGTCTTCTTGCGCCGGGTGCTCGCGTCGAAATTCGACTGGAGCATCAGGTTGCTGAGGTGAATCGAGCCTTCGCGTTCGGCGATGGTGCCCTGGGGATGCTCCTGCGACTTCTTGAGGTGTCGCTTCATCATCGCGAGGCCTTCCACGCGTGCGCGCTGCTTGGCGGCGAGGATCTCGAGGACTTTGCCGGACTTGCCCTTCTGGGAGCCGGCGAGGACGACGACCTGGTCGCCGCGTTTGACGTGAAACTTCTGCATGTTAAAGAACCTCCGGGGCGAGCGAGATGATCTTCATGAAGTTCTTCGCGCGCAGTTCGCGGGCGACCGGTCCGAAGATGCGGGTGCCGCGGGGATTGTTGGTGGCGTCGATGATGACGATGGCGTTGCTGTCGAAGCGCAGGTAGCTGCCGTCGGGACGGCGCACGGCGGCCTTGGTGCGGACGACGACGGCCTTGGCGACCTCGCCCTTTTTCACGGTGGCGTCGGTGGTGCTCTCCTTGATGTGCACGGTGACGATGTCGCCGACGTGCGCATAGGGGGTGAGCTGGCCCATGGCCTGGATGAGGGCGGCTTTGCGGGCACCGGTATTATCGGCGACCTCGAGGATGGAGCGCAGTTGGATCATGGCGTGACTCCCTGGATGGTTTGGTTGTAAAAGGAATCAGGCCTTGGCCGGCGTCGCGGGGGCGACGGGCTCGATCGGCTTGGTGGTCTTGGTCGGCACGGTGGCGGCGACATCGGTCTCGGTGATGGCGGCGCCGTCGGCGGCGATCGCCTTCTGGAGGACGGACACCACGCGCCAGCGCTTCAGGCGGCTGATGGGGCGGGTCTCCATGACCTCGACCTTGTCGCCGACCTTGGTCTCGTTCTTCTCGTCGTGGACGTGGAGGACGGTCTGGCGCTTGACGACCTTGTGGTAGAGCGGGTGCGGCGTCTTGTAGTCGATCGTGACTTTGATCGACTTGTCGCCGGAGCGGCTGGAGACGAAACCGATTTGGGTTTTGCGCGTGGTGCGCTTACCTGCGGTGGCGGTGGACATGGCTTGGGTTCCTTTTCAGCGCGGGCGCTCAGGCGGCCTTCGGCGCAGCGGCGGATTTCTTTTGATTGAGGATGGTCTCGAGGCGGGCGATGTCCTTGCGGAGCGTGCGCAACTCGTGGGTCTTCTCCACCTGGCCGGTCTGCTTGCGCAGGCGGAGCTGGAGGAGCTGCTCGCGGATCTCGCGGAGCTTGGTGGTAATCTCGGCAGGCGAGAGGTCGCGGATTTCTTTCGAAGTCATGACGGAGCGTGGTGGAGGGTTGGCTTCAGGCCGCGGAACCTTCGCGCTGGATGAAACGGCAGTGGAACGGCAGCTTGGCGTCGGCGAGGCGGAAGGCCTCCTTGGCGACGGTCAGCGGCACGCCGGCGAGCTCGAAGAGCACGGCGCCGGGCTTGATGACGGCGACGTAGAATTCGACCGGGCCCTTGCCCTGGCCCATGCGCACCTCGGCGGGCTTCTTGGTGACGGGCTTGTGCGGGAACACGCGGATCCAGAGCTTGCCCTTGCGCTTCAGGTGGCGGGAGATGGTGACGCGGGCCGCTTCGATCTGCTGGCCCGTCATGGGGCCGCGGGTGAGCGACTGCAGGCCGAATTCGCCGAAGGCGAGGGTGTTGCCGCGCTTGGCATTGCCAGCGCGCGAGCCCTTCATCGACTTGCGGTATTTGGTGCGGGCGGGTGAAATTGCTGCCATGGGAGGTGTCTCCTAAAGTTTGATACGAGCGGAGGGCGCTCAGTTGTTGTCGGCCTCTTTTTTGCAGATCCAGCACTTGACGCCGATCTTGCCGTAGACGGTCAGCGCTTCCGCGAAGCCGTAGTCGATGTTCTCACGGAGGGTGTGCAACGGCACGCGGCCCTTGCGCTGCCACTCGCGGCGGGCGATGTCGGCGCCGCCGAGGCGGCCCGAGCACTGGATGCGGATGCCCTCGGCGCCGAGCGCCATGGCCATTTCCACGGCCTTCTTCATGGCGCGGCGGAAAGCGATGCGGCGCTCGAGCTGGAGCGCGACGTTCTCGGCCACGAGCGCGGCCTCGATCTCGGGCTTCTTCACTTCCTGGATGTCGAGGAGGATCTCCTTGCCGGTGAGCTTCGCGAGCTCCTCCTTGATCTTCTCGATTTCCTGGCCCTTGCGGCCGATGACGATGCCGGGGCGGGCGGTGTAAATCTTGACGCGGACGCGGTTCGACGCGCGCTCGATGAAGATGCGCGGCACGGAGGCCTGCTTCAGCTTCTCCATCAGCTTGGTGCGGATGAGCTGGTCCTCGGCGAGGAGCTTCGGGAAATCCTTCTTGCTGGCATACCAGCGGGACTGCCAGTTGCGGCGGACGGCGAGACGAAAGCCGATCGGGTTGGTTTTTTGGCCCATGGAAGTAGGATTAGGAGTTGGTCTGGCCGTCCGAGAGGATGATGCGGATGTGGGACATCTTCTTGCGGCGGGGCATCGCGGAACCGCGGGCGCCGGCCTTGAAACGCTTGAGGACGGGACCGTTCTCGATGATGGCGCTCTTCACCCGGAGGCTGTCGGCCGAGAGGTTGTTGTTGTTCTCGGCGTTCGCGATCGCGCTCTTCAGCGTCTTCGCGATCAGCTTCGCGCTCTTGCGCGGCACGAGCATCAAATAGTCGACGGCCTCCGCGGCCTTGCGGCCTTGGATGGTGCGGGCGACTTCCCGCACTTTTTTCGGTGACATGCGCGCGTTGCGCATCAGGGCTTGAACTTCCATGGTGGTGGTGAGGATTCCGACGGCTCGAGGGAGAAGTCGGCGATAGTGGCGGCGCGTCGGGGACGGCTGCCCTACCCTTTGGGTTTGGTCTCTGAGTTTAAGATTTGAGAATTTTGATGGCGGCGGTGTCGCCGGCACGGATCGACTGGCCGGGCGCGACGCTCACGATGAGCGCGGCGCTGGCCGCGGGCCGGAGTTCGACGAGGAGGACCTCGGCGATCTCGGTCGCACCGCGCGTGACACGGCAGACCATGCCCTGACGCAGGCCGGCGTTGAAGCCGCTGTCGAGCAGGACCAGATCGGCGACGCGCGTCGGTTCGACGGCGGCAACCGCGGCAACCGGCGCAGCGTGGGCAATGCCGAGTGCCGAATGAAGAAGGCCGAACGCAACCAGCGCCGTGACTTTGACGCCACGACTGAGAAATTGAACTGGTTTGAAATTCGACATTCGGAATTCGGAATTCGGCAATCGGCATTCGCGCGAGCGAAGCGAGCGTTAGATTTCCTTGCGCGTCATGCCACCGTGACCCTTGAAGATGCGGGTCGGGGAGAACTCGCCCAGCTTGTGGCCGACCATGTTCTCGGTGACGTAGACGGCGATGAACGCCTTGCCGTTGTGGACGCTGAACGTGTGGCCGATGAAATCGGGCGTGATCGTCGAGCGGCGGGACCAGGTCTGAATCGGCTTCTTGGCGCCGGACTTCGTCGCCTTCTCGATTTTCTCGAGCAGGTGGTAGTCGACGAAGAAACCTTTTTTGATGGAACGTGCCATGGTGCGAAAGGGGCGGCTTACTTCTTATTGCGGGGCTTGCGGCCGTTGTGATGGGTGATGATCTGACGCGTGGAGAGCTTGGACCGCTTGCGGGTCACATAGCCCTTGGCCACCTGGCCCCACGGCGAGACGAGGTGCTGGCGACCGCCACCACCCTTGGATTTGCCCTGACCGCCACCGTTCGGGTGGTCGACCGGGTTCATCGCGACGCCGCGCACCGTCGGGCGGACGCCGAGCCAGCGCCGGCGTCCGGCCTTGCCCAGCGACTGCTGATTGTGATCGCCGTTGCCGACTTCGCCGATGGTGGCGC
>CAZENI010000420.1:0-7520 GCA_964513055.1 uncultured Opitutus sp. | reverse complement strand
GTCGAGGGCGACGACATGAACGAGCCCGTGGCGGACGCGGTCCGCGGCATCCTCGACGGGCACATCGTGCTCTCGCGCCAGCTCGCGCACTTCAACCACTATCCGGCGATCGACGTGCTCGAGAGCGTGAGCCGGCTCACGCGCGACGTCTGCTCGGCGGACGAGGTGACGCTCGCGGGCCGGGCGCGCGAGCAGCTCGCGTTGTATCGAAAAAACGAGGACCTGATTTCCATCGGCGCCTACACCAAGGGCTCCAACGCCGCGCTCGATCAGGCGATCGCGCTGCACGAGCCGCTGCGCCATTTTCTCCGCCAGTCCACGCACGAGCATTCCGCCCGGGCGCAAACGTTCGCCAACCTCAAAAAACTCCTCGCATGAAACGATTCCGCTTCCCCCTGCGTTCGGTGGCCGTGTTGCGCGCGCATCGCGAGATGCGGGCCCAGGAGGCCTTTGCGGCCGCCGTGCACCGCTATGTCAAGGCCGAGGAGACGCTCGCCGCCGTGCGGGCGCGCCTGGCGCAGTTCGAGGCTGCGCTGTTTGCGGGCCGGCGGGAATGTTTCTCCGCCGCGGACGAGGCGCATTCCCTCAACGCCTACCGGCGCGAGTGCACGGTCGAGGGCGAATCGGAGCGCGCCGTCATCACCGCCCGCGCGACGATGGAGCAGCGCCGCGGCGAATACCTCGATGCCCACCGCAAGGTCGAGGTGATCAAGCGGCTCGAGCAGAAGGCGCAGACCGCGCACCGGCTCGCCGCCGGGCGCGAGGAACAGGCCGCGTTCGACGAATTCGCCGGCCGCCGCTTCGCCGGGCGCCGGCCCCAGTATTCCTCATGATCGCCAAACTGCAGAATCCCCTGGTGGCCGCCGCGCTCGGCCTGGTGGTGAGCATCGGGCTCGGCGTCGGCCTGAGCTGGCGCGCGCTCGACGCGGCCGTCGTCCGCGCCCTGGCCGCCGTCCCGAAGAAGGAGCCGTCCGAGCTGAAGCGGAAGGGCTGGGACTTCTGGACCATCGAAGTCGACAATCTCTCGAACGAGCTGAAGGAGGAGCGCGTCCGGCTGCGCAAGCAGGCGGAGATGCTCGAGCAACGCTCGGCCCGGCTCGTCGCCGAGGAGAAGGAGTTCGCCAAGCTCCGCGCCGAGGTCGAGGCGCTGCGCAAGCAGATCGCCGACAAGGTCATCGAGATCACCGTCGACGAGGCGAAGAACCTCCGCACGCTCTCGTCCACTTACACAAGCCTCACACCGCGCGGCGCTGTCGCGATCTTCCGCGAAATGGATGACTCGACCGCCGTGAAGATCCTCTCGTTGATGAAGCCCGAGATCGTCGGGGCCATCTTCGAGGAGATGAGCCGCACGGCCGGCGCTCCCGGCGCCGACGTGTCGCTCGCCCGCCGGGCGGCCCTGCTGTCCGAAAAGCTGCGCCTGATGAAGGCGACCAAGGCGCCCGGTCCTTCCTGATCATTCCAATCCCGCGTCACGGATCGACGCGGGCGCAGGCCACGGAGGGCGCCCTGTCATGCAATTCCCGTCACCCTCCGTCTCCATCGATTCCTTTCTGCCGGCCTTCCCGTCCGCGGTCGATCACGCCGCCCGCGGACCCGCGGCGCTGCCCGGCGCACCGACGACAGAGGTGGCGGCTTTTGGCTCCCTCTTTCCCGAACTCGGGTTGCCGTCGGTCGCGCCCCTCGCACTCGCGGAGGCGCCGGCGCCGGCTGCCGTCTGGCCGGGCGCAGCGGAGCCGGTGCGCTCCGATGGTCTCGCGGTTCCCGCCCCGATTCCCGTCGGCGGCCGCCCGTTGCTCGCGGAGCCGATGCCAGAGCCAGCAGCGGAGGAGGGCGCCGTGGAGGTGGCGGTTTTGCCGGCGACGCTGCGTGCCGTCCGGGTGGAAACTGAACGGGCATCGCTCTCCGCGGAGGACAACGCGATCGAACCTTCGGTCGCTCGTCCCGCTTCCGCGCGCATGGTGCCGCGCCAGCGTGAGGGCAGCGGACGCAGCCCGCGGTGCGCCGCGAACGAGTCCGCGCTGCCGGTCATCGCGCCGGCTCCGGCGGTCGTGGTCGATGGCCTCGTGACGGCGGCACCGACGCCGCTTCCTCCGGACGAGCCCCGCGCACGCGTCGAGTCGGTCGACGGAGCCCGCGAAAATGTCCGTTCTGCGCCGCAGCCCGAAGCCGGTTCGACCAGCGTCCGTGCGGCCGCCCAGGTCGCGCTTGCAACGCCGGAGACGCGGACGACGTCCACCTTCGCGTCGCGCCCGTTGCCCGCACCTTCGAGCGGTGAGACCGCCCCGCGCGCCGTCGCGGAACGCCCGCCGGAGACTCCCTTGGATCGCCCCGAGGCGACGCCCTTGCCGATGCGCGCTGCCGTCCTCGAGCTCGAATCGCTCGCGGTGCCCCAGACCTCCCTTGCATCCCGGCCGGAGTCGCGCCGCGCCGCCCCGGTTTCGGTATCGGTTTCGGTGCCGGACCTGGCCCCAGGGCCGGTTTCGGCCCAGGTGCCGGCGCGGAACCCGCCAGCGGCCGGGCGCGGTCCCGTCAGTCGTGAGCTTGCGGATACGTCGGCGCCGGCCGGCTCCGGGTTTTCTTTCCCAGTGGACGCACCGCAGGTCGAAAGCGCGCTCGCTCCGGCTCGTGCCCCGGACTCCGGCCGCGAAGCCGCGTGGACGGCCGAGCTGCAGCCTTCGCTCGCGCGCGTTGCCCCGCCGCCCGCGCGCCCGTGGGCGCCGATGGCGGCCAGCACGCCGGTGGCCGACGCGGAGCCGGTCGCGCTGTCGTCCGAAGGGTCGCCGGTGGCGGCGATCGCGACGCTGGCACCCGGGCCGGCGACCCCGGTCGCCGCGCCGCGGCTGCCGCGCGGCTTTCAATGGGCGGGCGGGACGGCGGCAATTTCTGCCGCTGGCTTCCGCGGGCGCGGCGAACGGCCGGCCGGCGGGGCGGCGCCCGGGGAGAAAACATTTGTAAGCACGGGCGCCGAGTCACTTACGACGAACCATCCGGACCTTGGCACCGGCGTTGCTAACTCTGTCGCCGTCATGCCTGTGTCCCTCCCTCCGTCCGTCCCGCAGCATCCGGCATCTGAATACGCCGGCGTGGCGCCGTCGGTTTCGGCCGGGATCGAACCGCAGGATCCAGTGGCGGCGGCGGCCGTGGACGTCAGTTCAGCCCGGGAGGCGGTGGAAGTCGTGCTGCGCGCCGTGGACCAGCACGCGTCCCGCGAAACCCGCTCCGTGGATCTGCACTTTTCCGTCGGCGAGGCCGAATTGAGGGTGCGCGTCGAGTTGCACGCCGACGAGGTGCGCACGACATTCCGCACCGACTCCGCCGACCTGCGCTCGGCCCTGGCGCACGAATGGCAGTCCGTGGCCACGCCCGCGCCCGCCGGCGAGCGCAGCTTCCGGCTCGCCCCGGCCACCTTCGCGGCGGGTGGGGATGCGGGCCTGCAATCCTCGCCAGGCGACACGTCGTCCCGCGAGCGCCCGGCCCACGCCCCCCACGAGGCTGCCCCGTTTTTCACCGGCCACGGCCGGCCGCGCGCTGCCTCCGGCCTGGTCGCCACGGCTGCCGACACCCTTCGCACCCTCGTCGCCACCGCCACCTCGCGCCACCTGCACACGCTCGCCTGATCCCCATGTCCACTGTCTCCGCTGTCACCTCAGGAAAATACGCCGCCTTCGCCGCGACTGATACGGGCACCGCGGCCCGCGTCCCGCAAAAGGCGCTCGGGCAGGATGACTTCCTGAAGCTCCTCGCCACGCAGTTCCAGGTCCAGGATCCGCTGAAGCCGATGGAAGACACCGCGTTCATCGCGCAGATGGCGCAGTTCTCGGCGCTCGAGCAGTCCAGCGCGCTCGCCCGCGACATGACGCTGCTCCGCGGCGATCAGCAGCGCGCCGCCGCCAATTCCTATCTCGGCCACCGCGTCACCGTCGACGCCGGCAAGGGCGAGACCGCCACCGACGACGTCACCGCCGTCGATGTCACCGGCACCGAGCCGAAGCTCGTGGTCGGCGGCAAGTCCTACCCGCTTTCCGCCGTGCTCCGAGTGGAGCCCGGCCATGTCACCGCTCCCGCTCCGCAGCCGGCGAACGCCGGGGGAGCCTAATCCTCCAACCGCAAATATACTAACATGTCACTCATCGGCACTATGGGCAGCGGCGTCAGCGCGCTGCGGACGTTCATGAAAGGGCTCGAAGTCATCGGCAACAATATCGCCAACGTGAATACGACGAGCTTCAAGGCCTCGCAGGCGAAATACTCCGACAGCTTCAGCAACATCCTCCAGCGCTCCGCGCCGTCCGGCGCCGACACGGCCAACACGCCGTCGACCGGCGTGGGCACCGGCGTGACACTCGCGGGCGTCACCACCAATTTCACCCAGGGCTCGCTCAGCAGCACCGGGCGCGACACGGACCTCGGCATCTCCGGCGGCGGCTTCTTCCACGTGAGGAACGCCGTCGATGGCGCCGAGTATGCGACGCGCGCCGGCGAATTCCGCTGGAGCGACCAGGGCTACCTCGTCTCGCCCCAGGGCTACCGCGTGCAGGGCCTCACCGGCGACGATCTCGGCACGGTCGGTGACATCACGCTCGGCACGCCGCCGGACGGCACGCAGCGCCAGTCGGTCACGATCGATCGCTCGGGCAACGTCGTGGAGTTCTACTCCGACGGCACCTCCGCGACCACGAACCGCATTCTCCTCCAGAATTTCAACGATCCCTCCGCGCTGACGAAGGAGGGCAACAATCTCTACTCCGGCCTGATCGCCGCGGGCCCGATCGGCGCAGCCGCCGGCGAGTCCGGTCTGCAGGTCGGCGACGTGAACGCCCCCGGCAAGAACGGCCTCGGCACGCTCCAGGCCGGCACGCTCGAACTCTCGAACGTCGATCTCACCGATCAGTTCGCGAATCTGATCACGACCCAGCGCAGCTTCCAGGCCGGCTCCCGGCTCGTCACCGTCTCCGACACCATCCTCGAGGACATCGTCAATCTGAAGCGCTAAGCGGATTCGCCCTGCGTTGAGGGCCGGGCGACCGATTCGGCCCCAGCCTCCGCTCGCGCACCTCGCCACCACCAACCCCCGACTCCTCCATGCCTCCTCCTCCGAAAGCCGATGCGCCGCCCGCCGCCGCCAAGGCTCCCGCCAAGCCCGAGGGCGCGCCCGAGTTCGGGTCGGGCGGCGGCGCCGCCGCACCCGCGCCGGCCCGCGGCCTCAAGGCCTGGATCCCGACCTTCGCCGCGCTCCTGCTCGCGCCCGTCGCGACGTGGGCCACCGTCGAGTTCGTGGTCGTGCCGCGGCTGCAGAAGAAGCTCGCGGTCGTCCCCGGGGCCGACGCCGCCACGGAGGCCGCCCCCGCGGTCGCCGCGGGGGGCAAGCCCGGCAAGCACGCCAAGGACGGCAAGGAGAACTCGCCGAGCTACGAGTTCCAGAACCAGGTCGTGAACCTCGCCGGCACGATGGGCACCCGCTACCTGAAGACCAGTTTCCTGGTCACCGGCTCGGACCCGAACATCAAGTCCATCTTCGAGGGCGCGAAGCCGAAGCTCACCGACGTCACGCTCAACGTGCTGTCGTCGCTGACGCTCGCCGACCTCGAGGAGCCGGGCGCGAAGAACGTCATCCGCGAGAAGCTCGTCTCCGCCTACAACCAGGCCCTCGGCCGCAAGGTCGCCGAGCAGGTCTATTTCTCCGACTTCGTGATCCAATAAGCCATGGCCGAGGATCCGAACAAGCCCGCCACCGACTTCCTCGATCAATCCGAGATCGACCGGATTCTCGCGCAGACCGCCGAGGCGCAGGTGCGCAAGACCGGCGGGGTGCTCGGCGGGTCGGCCGACGCCGTGGCGCGGAAGGTCGAGGCCTACGACTTCCGCAACCCCGCCTTCCTCTCCGAGGCGGAACTGCGCCGGCTGCGCCTCCTGCACGAGGACTTCATCCGCTACCTCAGCGCCCGCCTCTCGCTCTACCTGCGCATGGAGTTCGGCCTGAAGATGGCCAAGCTCACGACCGTCACGTATTCGAAATTCACCGACGCGCTGCCGAACCCGACGCACATCAGCCTCTTCAAGGTGGAGCCGCTGGTCGGCGTCGGCATCCTCGACATCAACCCGCGCCTCGCGCTCACGATCGCCGACCGGCTCCTCGGCGGCCGCGGCCATTCGGTCAAGGCCGAGCGCTACCTCACGGAGATCGAGATCGCGCTGATTGAGGACGTCATCCTCATCCTCCTCGAGGAGTGGTGCAGCCAGTGGAAGTCCGAGCAGGAGCTGCGGCCCTTGATCATCGGCCACGAGAACAACGGCCGCTTCCTCCAGACCTCGCCGCGCGACGCGATCATGCTGGCGATGGCGCTCGAGTGCAATTTTGGCGACTGCTCCGAGCAGATCCAGATCGGCGTGCCCTACTACACGATCGAGCCGATCGTGAAGAAGATGCAGGCGCGGCGCCAGAAGGACACCGCCGTCACGACCACCGCCCGCCGCGCCGAGTGGCAGGCGTCCTACGATCGCATCTCGGTGCCGGTGCGCGCCGAGTGGGACGCGTTTGAGCTCACGCTCCGGGAGATCAGCAGCCTCCGCGTCGGCGACGTGATCGAGATGCAGCCCACGCTGTGCGCCGAGACGCGCCTCCTGCTCAACGGCACCCCGAAGTTCGTCGGCACCGTCGGTCTCGATACCGACCGCGTCGCCGTGCAACTGACCCGCAAGTTACCCAGCGAAGAAACCTCCCATGGCAAATCAGATGGACGAAAAATCTCTTGATATCGTGCTCGACGTGAAGGTGAAGGTGACCGTCCAGCTCGGCTCCGTCCACCTCCCCATGCGCGAGGTGCTGGAACTCGCCCCCGGCTCGATCGTGCAGCTCACGCAGCACGCGAGCGATCCGGTCGGGCTGTTCGTGAACGACAAGCTGGTCGCCTACGGCGAGGTCGTGGTCGTCGAGGACAACTTCGGCATCAAGATCACCGAACTGGTCGGCAGCGCGAAGCCATGATCCGTTGGGCTGCAACGCTGCTCCTCGCCGCGGCGCTCGCGGGCCGCGCCGTCGCCGCGGATGACAACACCGTCATCGTCCCCGGCGCCTCGCGGGTGGAGGCGCCCGCTCCGGGGGCGGCCTCCTCGCTGAACTCCGTCACGCTCGTCCTGGGCCTCGCGCTGGCCGCCGCCGGCGGCTGGATGGTGCTCCGCCATCGCCGCGGCGCGCCGGTGGGCCGGACTCAGCGGGCGCTGGCGGTCGACGAGACCCGCTCGCTCGGCAACCGCCAGTATCTCGTCGTCGCTTCCTACGAGGGGAAGAAATTCCTGATCGGCGTGTGCCCCGGCCGCATCGATCTCTTGGCGCCGCTCGATGGCAGCCCGGCCGTCCGCCGCACCGAATGAAGCGGCGGCGTTCCATTTTCCGCCTGGCCGTCCTCGTCGCGGGCCTGGCGTTCGTGCCGGCCAACGTCGCCCAGTCGCAGCCGGCGGCGCCCGCGTCCGCGCCCGCCGCCACTTCGGCGCCCAATATCGTCGCGCCGTCCTCCGGC
>CAZENI010000419.1:0-7523 GCA_964513055.1 uncultured Opitutus sp. | reverse complement strand
GGTGCCAATCGTCGAGCCGGAGGTTTTGATGGACGGCGACCATTCGCTCGCCCGGTGCGAGGAGGTCACACGCATGACGCTCGAATCCGTCTTTGGAGCCCTCTGCGAGCATCGCGTCGGGTTGGAGCACATGTTGCTGAAGACGGGCATGGTGCTGCCGGGCAAAGACTGCCGACAACAGGCCGAGGTCGGAGAAATATCGGAAGCGACGCTGCGCTGCCTGCGTCGGGGAGTGCCGGCGGCGGTTCCGGGGATCGTATTTCTTTCGGGTGGGCAAAGCGACGTAGCCGCGACGGAGAGGTTAAACGCAATCTGCGCAGTGGGCGGCGCGCCGTGGACCCTGACTTTTTCTTTCGGCCGCGCGCTTCAGGATGCCGCGTTGAAAATCTGGAAGGGTTCGCCGGCCAACGTCGCGGCGGCGCAGGCGGCGCTTCTGCACCGCGCCAAGTGCAATGCGCTCGCGGTGCAGGGAAAGTATTCGGCGGATGTGGAAAGCGAGACCGCTTGAGAACCGTCACGCCGAAAGAACAAAGCATGGCCGCGCAGATTTTTCTTATTCGCCATGGGGAGACGGAGTGGTCGCTCACCGGCCGCCACACCGGGGGCACCGACGTGCCGCTCACCGCAAACGGAGAACGCCGCGCGGCTCAATTCCGCGGGGTGCTGCAAAATTTAGAATTCACCCAAGTGCTCACGAGCCCCCTCCAACGCGCCCGACGGACCTGTGAACTCGCCGGGTTCGGCACCGCGGCGCAAGTGGAGCCGGACCTTCAGGAATGGGATTACGGCGACTACGAGGGTCGCACGAGTGTGGATATTCGCGCGCGGCAACCGGGGTGGAATCTATTTGGAGAGGGTAGTCCGGGTGGGGAATCGGTGGAGCAAATTTCCCAACGCGCGGATCGGGTGCTGGCTGGGCTCCGTGCGATGGACGGAACGATTCTCCTCTTTTCGCACGGACATTTCCTGCGCGCGCTCGCGGTGCGTTGGATCGGACTGCCCGTTCAGGAGGGCCGGCATTTTCCCTTGAATACCGCCTCGTTGAGCATCCTCGGCTACGAACACCGTAACGACGAAACCCCGGCCATCTCTCTTTGGAACGCCGGCTTCGGTCAAAAGGAAACTCCGACGATTGACTCGATCACGGGAGTTGCCCCGTGAAATCGCCCGCGCCCTGCGTCCTGACGATCAACGGCGGTTCGTCGAGCATCCGGTTCGCCGTGTATGAGGCCGGTGAAACTTTGCAGCGGCTGCTCGCCGGGAAGATTGATCGCGTGGGTTTGAGCGGCACGAATTTGGTCGTCACCGCTCGTTCAGGCAAACCAGAGGCTCCCCGCCGTCTCGTCGCTGCCGACCACCGCGCTGCGGTAAATTTCCTTGTGGGTTGGCTAGACGTGCAGCCGGTCTTCGCGTCCGTCCAAGCGGTCGGCCACCGCGTCGTCCACGGCATGAAGCATTCCGAGCCGGAGCGGGTGACGCCGAAGCTGCTTGCCGAACTGCGCCGCATCACGCCGTATGACCCCGAGCATTTGCCGCATGAGATCGAATTCATCGAGGCGATCCGCCAGCGGCATCCCAAACTGCCCCAAGTCGCGTGCTTCGATACCGCGTTTCACCGTGCCATGCCGCGGGTGGCGAAGCTCCTGCCGATCCCCCGAAGGTATGCCGCCAAAGGCGTCGAGCGCTACGGCTTCCACGGATTGTCGTATGCTTATTTGATGGAGGAACTCCGCCGGATCGATCCTGCGGCGGCGAAGGGGAGGGTGATTCTCGCGCATCTCGGCAACGGCGCCAGCCTGGCCGCCGTGCGCGATGGCAAAAGCATCGACACGAGCATGGGTTTCACGCCGACCGCGGGACTGGTGATGAGCACGCGGACGGGAGACCTCGATCCGGGCTTGGTTTATTTTCTGGCGCGCACCGAGCGGATGACTGGGTCGCATTTTCAGCACATGGTGAATCACGAATCCGGGCTGCTCGGAATTTCCGGGACCAGCTCCGACGTGCGTGACCTGCTCGCGCACGAAACCAGTGACGCTCGCGCGGCGGATGCGGTGGAGCTATTTTGTTATCATGTGAAAAAATGGATCGGTTCGTTCGCCGCCGTGCTCGGTGGATTGGACACGCTCGTCTTCGCGGGAGGCATCGGCGAAAATGCGCCGAGCGTGCGGGCGCGCATTTGTGAGGGGCTTGGGTTTCTCGGCGTTGAACTGGATCGAAAACGTAATGCGAAGAGCGCGGCTCTGATTTCGTCGAAGACCGGGCGTGTGAAGCTGCGGGTTATCCGCACCGACGAAGCGCTGATGATCGCACGTTCGGTCACCCGCGTCCTCAAGCTCGGCTTCACGCGGAAAACTTAAACCATGAAGCCCAGCGTCCACACGCCGGTTCCGCGCTCCGAGATGACTGCGCTCGGAAACCGCCCAAGTCCGCCAGCGAGCACCGACGCGATGCTGGACGCGCTCCAGCGGGATGCCTTCGACTATTTCCTGACCGAGACCAACCCGGCGAACGGCTTGGTGCTCGACAAAACTCAACCGGGCGCGCCTGCGAGCATCGCCGCCGTTGGGTTTGCACTCGCGGCCTATCCGGTCGGCGTCGAGCGATCGTGGATGACACGCACTGACGCGATCGGGCGAACGTTGGCGCTGCTGCGGTTCTTCTGGACCAGCCCGCACGGGACGGCGCCGCGCGCAACGGGCTACAAAGGATTCTACTATCACTTTCTCGATATGAAGACCGGAGAGCGCGCCGACTGGTGCGAGTTGTCGACGGTCGATACCTGTTTCCTGCTGGCTGGCATGCTGGCCGCCGCGGTGTATTTCGATCGGGATTGTGCGGAAGAGCGGGAGATCCGCAGGTTGGCCGACGCGCTCTACCGCCGCGCCGATTGGCAATGGGCGTGCAACGGAGGAGCGACGGTAACCCATGGGTGGAAGCCTGAGAGCGGCTTTCTGCCCTACCGCTGGCAAGGCTACGACGAGGCCATGCTCTTGTATGCGCTCGGTCTCGGCTCTCCGACGCATCCCCTGCCGGCGGAATGCTACGCGGCTTGGACCTCCAGCTATCAGTGGAAGGAGATCTACGGCTATGAATTGCTCTACGGCGGTCCGCTCTTCATCCATCAGTATTCGCACATCTGGGTGGACTTTCGCGGGATCCAAGATGCCTTTGTGCGAGACAAGGGCATCGACTATTGCGAAAACAGCCGTCGCGCGACTTACGTCCAGCAGGCGTATGCGATCCGGAACCCTCATGAATATGTAGGTTACGGCCAATACTTTTGGGGCCTGACCGCGAGCGATGGGCCGGGCTGGGTGGCGCGGCAGGTCCGAGGTATCGAGCGCCCCTTCTTCGATTATGTGGCCCGCGGCGTGCCTTACGGCCCGGACGACGGGACCGTCGCCCCGTGGGCAGTGGTCGCCTCGCTGCCCTTTGCTCCGGAGATCGTGCTGCCGACCGTTCGGCATTTCAAGGAGGTGTATCCGGAAATCACGGGCAAGTATTGCCTCAAGTGCAGCTTCAATTTGAGCTTTCCGCACGAGTCGCCGGGCAAGCCCGGCTGGACCTC
The DNA here is from genome assembly GCA_964513055.1 of uncultured Opitutus sp. Taxonomy (GTDB): domain Bacteria; phylum Verrucomicrobiota; class Verrucomicrobiia; order Opitutales; family Opitutaceae; genus ER46. The sequence goes on along the minus strand of CAZENI010000419.1, from coordinate 3,952 downwards.
GCCCTACCATTACGGGATTAACTTGGGGCCGGTCGTATTGATGTGCGAAAACTTCCGCTCGGGCTTGCTTTGGCGACTGACGCGGCGTTGCCCCTATATCGTCACGGGACTACGACGGGCGGGATTTACGAACGGCTGGCTATGAGGAAGCCAAACGACGGCTGAACCGCTGATGCAGCATGGCACGCGTCACTGCGCGAAACGGCCACGCATTATTGCGCCGGCGCCCGATCTTTCCGCCGTAGGAGCGAGAAATAATTTCCGAGCGAAACATGAAAACAAAAACCAACACTCTCACGCCCGACGCGCTCCATCAGGTAGATGCCTACTGGCGCGCAGCCAATTATCTGTCGGTCGGCCAGATTTATCTTTACGACAATCCGCTCCTGAAGCGACCGCTCACGCTCGCAGACGTGAAGCACATGCTCCTGGGACATTGGGGCACGACGCCGGGGCAGAACTTCATCTACGTGCACTTGAACCGGGTCATCAAGAAATACGACCTCGACATGATCTACGTCTCCGGTCCCGGGCACGGCGGCCCGGCCGTCGTGAGCAACACGTATCTCGAGGGGACTTACAGCGAGATTTATCCCAGCATCAGTCGGGACGAAGCCGGCCTCCGAAAACTTTTTCTACAGTTCTCGTTTCCTGGAGGAATTCCCAGCCACGCATCGCCGGAGTGCCCCGGTTCGATCCACGAAGGCGGCGAGTTGGGCTATTCGCTCAGTCATTCGTTCGGGGCGGTGTTCGACAACCCCGATCTCGTCGTCGCCTGCGTCATCGGTGATGGCGAGGCGGAAACCGGTCCGCTCGCTACGGCGTGGCATTCGAACAAGTTCCTCGATCCGGCCACCGACGGCGCGGTGTTGCCGATCTTGCATCTCAACGGCTACAAGATCGCCAGCCCGACCCTGCTCGCCCGCATCACCCGCGAGGAATTGGAACAGTTGCTCCGCGGCTACGGCTGGACGCCCTACTTCGTCGAGGGACACGAGCCCGAGCCAATGCACGAGGCGATGGCCGCAACGCTCGATGCGGCTATCGAGCAGATTAAGACAATCCAGCAGGACGCCCGCGTTCATGGCAACAACGTGCGTCCGCGCTGGCCAATGATAGTTCTCAATTCACCCAAGGGCTGGACGGGACCAAAAGTGGTCGATGGTCGGCAGATTGAAGGCAATTTTCGTTCGCACCAAGTGCCGCTCTCCGATCCCGCCGCTCATCCCGAACACCTCAAGCTCTTGGAAGAGTGGTTGAGGAGCTACCGGCCGGAGGAACTCTTCGACGAGCAAGGTCGCTTGAAACCGGAATTGGCCGAACTTCCGCCCAAGGGCCAACGACGCATGGGCGCGAATCCTCACGCCAACGGCGGCATTTTGCTCCGCGACCTGCGGATGCCGGATTTCCGCGACTACGCAATCGACGTGGCTTCACCTGGACTGCGCGGTATCGGCGACACGCGTGTGCTCGGGCCTTTCTTGCGCGATATAGCGAAATTGAACAGCGAGCAGCGAAACTTTCGGGTCTTCGGCCCGGACGAGACTATCTCCAACGGACTGGGAGCGCTCTTTGAAGAAACCAACCGCCAGTGGGCCGCGGCGACTGTGGCGAGCGACGAATTTCTCGCGCCCACCGGACGCGCAGTGGAAATGCTCAGCGAGCACCAATGCGAAGGCTGGCTCGAGGGCTACCTGCTCACCGGGCGGCATGGACTCTTCAACTGTTACGAGGCGTTCATCCACATTGTCGATTCGATGTTTAACCAGCACGCGAAGTGGCTGAAGGTCACCTTGCACCTGCCGTGGCGACGCAAGATTGCATCGCTCAACTACCTGCTGGCGTCGCATGTCTGGCGTCAGGATCACAACGGGTTCACGCACCAAGATCCCGGTTTCATCGACGTTGTCATGAACAAAAAGGCCGAGATCGTGCGAGTTTACCTTCCGCCGGATGCAAACTGCCTGTTGTCGGTCATGGACCACTGCCTGCGCAGCCGCCACTACGTCAACGTTGTGATCGCGGGCAAACACCCTGCGCCCCAGTGGCTGACGATGGACGCCGCCGTCAAGCACTGCACCGCCGGCATCAGCATCTGGCAGTGGGCCAGCAACGACCAGGGTGTGGCGCCCGACGTGGTCATGGCCTGCTGTGGCGACGTGCCCACGCTCGAGACGCTCGCCGCGGTGTCCATCTTGCGCGAGTCTCTGCCTAACCTGAAAATCCGGGTGGTCAACGTCATCGACCTTATGAAGCTGCAGCCGCAAAGTGAGCATCCGCACGGGTTGAGCGATATGGATTTCGACGAGCTTTTCACCAAGGACAAGCCGGTCATCTTCGCCTTCCATGGTTACCCGTGGTTAATCCACCGGCTGACGTATCGACGCGCCAACCACGACAATATCCATGTCCGCGGCTACAAGGAAGAGGGCACCATCACCACGCCATTCGACATGACGGTGCTAAACGACTTGGACCGGTTCCACCTCGTGATGGACACGATCAACCGCCTGCCGCAGACGGGCGACAAGGGCACTTACGTGAAGCAGCAACTCAAGGAGAAGCTGATCGAGCACAAGCAACACATCCAAAAATTCGGCCAGGACCTGCCGGAAATCCGAAATTGGAAGTGGGGTGTGCCCAACCCACGCAACAGTGCGGATGACGCCGCCTCCTTGTCGTGAGTGATAAATCCCGGCTTTTTCGCCAAAGCTCACCGCATAGACCGCAGCGCAAAGAGAGAGCCGCGTCAGGAAGCAAGCGTTGGATTTCGGTCGGCGCGATCAGCGGCAGCGCGCTGCTGTTCGGCCTATATTTTGGGGTAACTTCGGAGCGGCTCCTCACCGAACCTATCCGAATCGACTATGGGCCGTTGGAACCGCCTTTCGCCAACGCCATGGGTGCGATGACGGGAGCGGACTTCGTCGAGGGAAATACGGTTGAGACGCTCGTGAACGGCGACGGCATCTTCCCGCCAATGCTAAAAGCAATCCGGGAAGCCAGAAAAACGATTACGTTCGAGAACTACATTTGGGCATCGGGATCGATTATCTTTTAGCCATCGCTGCCGCCCGCAAGACCATCGATATCGCCCAAGCGTATTTCGTCCCGGACGATCTTGCGATCATGATGTTAATGGAAGCGCGGACCCGCGGCGTGCGGATTCGGGTGATCGTCCCCGCAATCAACGATTCACGTATCGGGCGCGCCGCGTCGCGTTCGCGTTGGGGACGGCTGCTGGCCGCCGATGTCGAATTCTTCCGTTACCAGCCTGCGATGTATCATCCCAAGACGATGATCGTCGACGGAGTGCTCGTCGTCATCGGCTCTGCGAATTTCGACAATCGTTCGTTCAGCATTAACGACGAGGTCACGCTCAGCATTCTCGATCGCGCCGTGGCGGCTGACAATCTCCGCACCTTCGCCGACGATATGGCAAAATCGAAGCGACTCACCCGCGAAGAGTTCGAGGCGCGGCCCGTTTACATCAGGATGGCTGACCACATCAGCGGACTGTTGCGGTCGCAGTTGTGAGGCCGGCGTGCCGGCGAGGGCTGGCCACGGCCACGCAAACGACTCCTCTCGCCCACGGACACTGATGTAACAGAGCGAGACCGGAGCGTTCGAGGGGCGATGCGAAAGCTTGCTCTACCGAGTACCGGGCACTGGGACTCTCTGGCCAGGCTCACGGATACTTGAAGGTATACGTTTCCGCCGGTTCCGCGGTCTCGGCGGAAAAAAGGCTCAGGATGACGAGAAAATTGTGCGGTGGCCGAATCGTCGCGGGCGTCACCAGCGTCATGCCATCCAGACTGAGCGGGGCGTGCGTATCATTCTTCCCGGGATAGTGGAATCGCGCGATTCCGCGGATTACTTCGGGCGGCACGGGTCTTTTATGGTTCTTCGGGGCTCTCCGTGGGTCAAATTATGATATAGCGGGACGGAGATCGAG
>CAZENI010000418.1:0-7527 GCA_964513055.1 uncultured Opitutus sp. | reverse complement strand
CGCCGTGCTCGTCGAGATCGAGGCCCTCCGTCTCGGTTTCAATCGTCGTGCGGAGGCCCATCACCCGCTGCACCACGAGCGCAATCAGCGCCGTGCCGATCGTCGTCCAGAGCAGCGTCACGCCGATGCCCTTGAGCTGTTCGAGCCAGAGCGATTTCCTGACCACGCCGGCCAGGTGCGTGCCGAGATTGGGATTCACCGCCGCCGTGGCGCACACGCCGGTGATCAGCAGGCCGACCGTGCCGCCGACCCCGTGGACGCCCATGACGTCGAGCGCGTCGTCGTATCCGAGCCAGCCCTTCAGCTTGGTGCAGGCGAAAAACGGCAGCGCGCCGCCGAGCACGCCCGCGATCATCGCCCCGCTGGCGTCGACGAAGCCGCAGGCCGGCGTAATCGTCACGAGTCCCGCCACCGCGCCCGAGCAGAAGCCCAGCACGCTGGCCTTGCCGCGCACGAGATACTCGAAAACCGCCCAGGTCCCCGCGGCCACCGCCGCCGCGAGCGTCGTGGTCATGAACGCGTTGGCCGCGATGCCGTCCGCCGCCACCGCCGAGCCGGCGTTGAAGCCATACCAGCCGATCCAGAGCATGCCGGTCCCGATCACCGTCAGCACGAGACTGTGCGGTGGCATCGGGGTCTTGCCGTGGCCGAGCCGCTTGCCGACGAACAGGCACAGGATCAACGCCGAGTAGCCCGACGCCATCTCCACCACCATGCCGCCGGCGAAATCGACCGCCTTGATCGACGCGCCCGCGTTCCAGACGCCGTTCATGTAGCCGTTGACGCCCCACACCATGTGCGCGAGCGGGCAATACACCACGAGCAGCCACAGCGCCACGACCGCGAGCACGGCCGAGAATTTCATCCGTTCGACCACCGCGCCGATCAGCACCGCCGGCGTGATGATCGCGAACGCCAGTTGGAAAACCGCGAAGACGTTGTGCGAAACCCAGAACGAGTAGTCGGGGTTCGGCGCGCTGCCCACGCCGCGAAGGAAGAAGAACTCGCTGCCGCCGAGGAACGGGCTGTTGAAGCTCTTGCCGAAGACCAGGCTGTAGCCGACCGCCCACCACAGCACCGTCACGAGGCTCGTGATCCCGAAGCACCACGCGATCACGGACAGCGCGTTTTTCGTGCGCACCATGCCGCCGTAAAAAAGCCCGAGCCCCGGCAGGGTCATGAACAGCACCAGCGCCGCGCTGACCATCACCCAGGTGTTGTGCCCAGGCCCGGCCACGCCGACCGACGGCGTCGTCAGTCCGGCCGGCACGTTCCCGGCCTTGTCCTTCAGCGCCGCACTGGGGTCGCCGTTGGTGAGGTAGGCTTCAAGGCTGGCAAGCCGCTGCTCGACACTCGGGGCCGGGGCCGGTGCGGCGGCTGGCGGGGTTGCTTGGGCAAACGACGACGTGGCTCCAGTCCACGTGAGGCAGACGGCCAGAATCAGGCCACGGACCAACCGGGGGAATTGTTGCATGCTGGGGTGGCACGCATGAGACCAATTCATCCGAAACACTCAATGCATGAACGCGGCAAACGTGCGTCATGACACGGATGAAGGCGGCGGCCGCCGCGAACTCGCGATCTCGCGGCCCCTGCCGCTTCCGCTCCCCCACCCTGACCGAGGCTCAGACGGCCGACTCGCCGCGCTCGTCCGTCCGGATCCGCACCACTTCCTCGAGCGGCACGACAAAAATCTTCCCGTCGCCGATCTTCCCGGTCTTCGCCGCCTTGGCGATGGCGTCGATGGCTTTGCCGGCGACCTCGTCGCCCACCGCGACTTCGATCTTCACCTTCGGTAGGAAATCCACCGTGTATTCGCTACCGCGATAGATCTCGGTGTGGCCCTTCTGGCGGCCGAAGCCCTTGACCTCGGTCACCGTCATTCCCTCGATGCCGGCGGCGGCCAGCGCCTCCTTCACTTCCTCGAGTTTGAACGGCTTGATGACGGCGATGATGAGTTTCATACGAGTGAGAATTGCGGCTGCCCCAGTTCTGGGATTTAGGCGCACCCGGAGCAAGCAATCGTTCTCCCTTTCCGCACGACAGTGTGCTCCGGAATCCCGCCCTGGCCGTCCGCTTCTCGACTCAGAACCGTCCTGACAACGACACCGCCCCGAAAGCCGCGGATTCACCGCGCTGTTCAATACCGCGCTCGTGATAGTCGAACCGCTGGTCCACGGCGATGCCCGCGTCCACGCTCAGGGTCATGGTCGCCGACAGCTTGAACGTGCCGCCCACCCCCACCCGGATCTCGCGATAGTCCAGCTTCTCCCCCGCCAGCGCCGCCGCGCCGGGCGCGGCTCCGGCCGGGTTGCGCGTGAGGCGATACGCCCCGCCCTGCACCGTCGCTCCGGCGTGCAGCGTCGCCGTCGGACTCATTTCCCACGAGACGCCGGTGCGCGGCAGCCCGAGATTGAAGACCCACGCCGGCGCCCAGGCCCAGCGCACGCCGGCGACCGGCAGCACCGGATTGTCGGAGAACGCGTTCGCAACCACGCCGAAACTCCAGACCAGCTCGCGCGACGCGGCGTAGGAGGCGAGGCCGAGGAATGGCGCGTTGAACGTGTCGGAATCGACGGCCCCACCGTCGCCGTAGAAACCCGGCCGCAGCGAGGTCAGGAAACGCCACTGTGGCCCGCGCTGATAGGTCCAGCCGAGGCGCAGCGACAACTCCTGCAGCGTCTCCGGCAACAAGCTCGCCGCCGATCGGTCAAGTTCCGTGCGCGCGAACCCCAGCCCGTGGCTCACCGCCGCGCCGCCAGCGAGCACGCTGCGCCCGCCCGCCTCGAACTCGAAGTGCTGCACGCTGAGCTTCCCCGCGCCGCGGCGGAGATCGTTTTCCGCCGTGGCGCTGAACGCCGCGGTCACCGTGTCGAACAGCGTGAAGCCCGGCGCCGCGGCGGGCGCGGCGCAAACCGGAAGTGCCGCCACGGCGAAAGCCGCGACGAAGGAAGCGCGAAGTGAGTTCATCGGACCGGATACGGGCGACGCGCGGACTTGGACGCACGCGCGACCAGCACGCTGCCAGCGCCCGACTGCGCGACGTGCCTCATTCCGGCTGGACGATGGCGATGTGGAGGTCCTTGAGCTGCCGGGCGGTGACCGGCGTCGGACTCTGGGCCATGAGATCCTGGCCCTTCTGCGTCTTGGGAAACGCAATCACATCGCGGATGCTCGTCGTGCCGCAGAGCAACGCGCACATGCGATCGAGCCCGAACGCGATGCCGCCATGCGGCGGCGCGCCATACGTGAAGGCCTTCAGCATGTAGCCGAAACGGCTCTCCACGACATCGGCCGGAATCTTCAGCACATCCTCGAACACCTTTTTCTGCAGCGCCGGCTGGTGAATGCGGATCGAGCCGCCGCCCAGCTCCATGCCGTTGAGCACGACGTCGTAGTGCTGGCCGCGGACCTTCTTCGGATCCGTATCGAGATACGCCGCGTCCTCCGGAACCGGCGCCGTGAACGGATGGTGCGTCGCGACGTAGCGGTTCTCCGCTTCGTCATGCGACATCAGCGGGAAATCGATCACCCAGAGGAACTGCCAGTCGTCGTGCCGGATCGTGAGCTTGCCGCGCTTCACGAGGAGCTGCGCCGACTCCAGCCGCAGCCGGCCGAGGATCGCGCAGGCCTTTTCCCACGGCGCCGCCGCGAAGAAGATGATGTCCCCTTCCTCGATCTTGAGTTTCGCCGTGAGCTCCGCCTTCTCCGCTTCGGAAAAGAACTTCACGATCGGCGACCGCCACTCGCCGCCCTCGACCTTGATGAAGGCGAGGCCCTTCGCGCCGAGGGATTTTGCGATCTCCTCGCCGCGCTTCCGCTCGCCCTGCGAGACATCGGCCAGGCCCTTGGCGTTGATCGCCTTCACCACGCCGCCGCCGGCGACGGTCGCCTGAAACACCTTGAACGCCGAGTTCTTGAACGTCTCCGACAGGTCGACCAGCTCGAGCGGGAAACGCACGTCGGGTTTGTCGACGCCGTAGCGGTTCATCGCGTCGTGGAACGCCATCCGCGGAAACGGCGTCGGGATGTCCGTCCCGAGCACGTCCTTCCACAGCTTCTTCAACATGCCCTCGAACAGCGCGTAGATGTCCTCGCGCGTCACGAACGACGCCTCGACGTCCACCTGCGTGAACTCCATCTGCCGGTCCGCCCGCAGATCCTCGTCGCGGAAGCAGCGCGCGATCTGGAAATACTTTTCGACGCCCGCCACCATCAGGATCTGTTTGAACTGCTGCGGCGACTGCGAGAGCGCGTAGAACTGCCCGGCGTGGATGCGCGACGGCACGAGATACTCCCGCGCGCCCTCGGGCGTGCTCTTGAACAGCGCCGGCGTCTCGACCTCGATGAACTCCTGCGAGTCGAAGTAATCGCGGATCGACTTGGCGGCCTTGTGCCGCACCTGAAGATTCTTCCGCATCTTCGGCCGCCGCAGGTCGAGGTAGCGGTAGGTGAGGCGCAGGTCCTCGTTGACCTTGTCGCCGCCCGCATCGTCGAGCGGGAACGGCGGCGTGTCGGAGATGTTGTGGATCTCGAGTTCGCTGGCGACGACCTCGAGCTCACCCGTCGGGAGATTCTTGTTCTCCGTCCCGGCGGGCCGGCGCACGACCTGCCCGGTGATGCCGATGACCGACTCCGGCTTCAGGTGCTTGAGCTGCTCACCCAGCTTCGAATTGTCGTGCGGCTCGAGTTTGATCTGCGTGACGCCGCGACGATCGCGCAGGTCGACGAAGATGATCCCGCCCTGGTCGCGGATCGTGTCGACCCAACCGAGGAGCGAGACGGTCGCGCCGATGTCGGCAGAGGTGAGCTGGGCACAATGATGGGTGCGCTTCATGGAAACGTAGGTCGGACAGGAGAACGGAGCGCCGCACCGCAGCGCAAACAGAAACTAGGGTGCGATCAAACTCTCGCCCGTCATCTCCGCCGGCTTCGGCAGCCCCATCAGCGCGAGCACCGTCGGCGCGATGTCCGCGAGCCGGCCGCCGCTGCGCATCCGCGTCTTCCCCGCCGCGAAGCCGTCACCGACGACGAACACCTCCACCAGGTTCAACGTGTGCGCCGTGTGCGGACCGTTCACTGTCGGGTCCCACATCTGCTCGGCGTTGCCGTGATCCGCGCAGATCACCGCGCGGCCGCCGACCGTATCCAGCGCCGCGAGCAGCTCGCCCACGCCGCGGTCCGTCGCCTCGACGGCCTTGACCGTCGCCGGCAGCGAACCCGTATGCCCGACCATGTCGGGGTTCGCGAAATTGACGACGATGAGTCCGTATTTGCCGCTCAGGATCGCGTCCTTCGCCGCCTTCGTCACCTCCGCAGCCGACATCTCGGGCTGCAGATCGTAGGTCGGCACCTTCGGGCTCGCCGGACACGCCCGATCCTCGCCGGGAAACGGATCCTTCCGGTAGTTGTTAAAGAAGAACGTCACATGCGGGTTCTTCTCGGTCTCCGCGCAGCGGAACTGCCCGAGCCCGGCGTCGCTCACGACCTTGCCGAGGATGTTCTTCAGCGCCTCGGGTTTTCCGGAAATCACGTTCACCGGCAGACCCTTCTCATACTCCGTCATCGTGGCGAAATAGAGATCGAGCTTCGCACCGCGGTCGAACTCGCTGAAGCTGTCCAGCACGAAGGCCTTCGTGATCTCGCGCGGGCGATCGCCGCGGTAGTTGTAGAACAACACCGCGTCGCCATCGCGAATCGTCGCGAGCGGCCGGCCGTCGGCGCCGGTCACCCACGTCGGCGGCACAAACTCGTCGCCCTTCTGCGAATCGTTCAGCGGCTTGTCGTAGTAGGATTGAATCGCGGCGGCCGCGCTCGGCGCCGTGCCTTCCGCCTTCCGGCCCGTGAGCATCTGATACGCCTTGCTCACGCGCTCCCAGCGGTTGTCGCGATCCATCGCCCAGAAACGTCCGCACACGCTCGCGATCGCGCCGATGCCGATCGCGCGGCACTGCGCGTCGACCTGCTCCACGTAGCCGCGCCCGCTGTGCGGCGGCGTGTCGCGGCCATCCGTGAACGCATGGATGAACACCTGGTCCGCGCGCAGCCCGTCCTCCTTCGCCTGCCGCAGGATCCCGTAGAGGTGCTCGAGCATGCCGTGCACGCCGGCGTCGCTCACGATCCCCATCAGGTGCAGCCGCGCCCCGGCCCGCGTCTTCACGCGCTCGACCGCCGCCCGCCAGACCGCGTTGGTCGCGAGCTTCTTTTCCAGGAACAGCTTGTTCAGCCGCACCAGTTCCTGGTCCACGATCCGGCCGGCGCCGATGTTCTCGTGGCCCACCTCGCTGTTGCCCATCACGCCGTCGGGCAGCCCCACGTCGAGGCCGGAGGCCCGGACCAAGGTAAATGGATACGTCGCGTGCAGCCGATCGTCGCACGGCTTCTGCGCGAGGGCGACCGCGTTGGACGAGTCCAGCGACGGATCGGGATTCTTGCCCCAGCCATCACGGATGACGAGGAGGACGGGCTTGCGCGAGGTGCTCATGAAGAAAAGGGCCCCACCATTGCGCGTCCGCTCTCGCCACGAAAGGCAAAACTTCCATCTTCGGGCCGCGACTCCTCCCCTCGCCGCCCTCCTCAGTTTTTTTGTGTTCGTGCCGATCTTGGCAACAACCCTGCTAAACCGACTCGTGCGATGCCCCTGATCATCCGAGATCAACTGGTCACTCCCCCCACGTGGTTCGCCTCGTTTCGCGACCTCACTCTCTACTGTCACTGTTTCCTCCACGCTGAGATCGTCATCGAGTCCGAGAATCCCGACCCCTACTGGCGCTGGATGCGCAAGCGCGGCGGGATGGACTTTGTCGAGGATTTCGTCCGCCCCGGCGCCGAAGACGGCGTGCGGCTCGACGTGGAGCCGAATTTCCCGCGCTCCGTCATCACCGACCGGATCGCGCCGGAAAACGTCCACCGGCTGATCGCCCAGTTGAAGTTCTGCGGCGGCCTGGCGTAGCGCGGCGCGCGCTTGCGGCTCCGCGCAAAGCGGATCAACGTCCGCCGTCCCACTCGATCCTCGCGGCACGGGGCCTGACGATCGGCTGGGCGCAACCCCTCGCGTTCACCCCATGACGCCCCCTCCCATCTCCCGTCGGCTCCGTTCCTGCCGGTCGCATCGTTTTGCGCCGCTCGCGCGGCTCCTCGCCACCTTGCTCGCTCTCGCCGCGGTCTTCCCGGCGCGCGCCGCCGCCGCGGATTCCGTTGGCAGCATCACCGGCAGCGTCAGCAACGCCGGCACCGGCAACCTCCTCGAGGGCGCTCGCGTCGAACTCCCCGCGCTCGGCGTCTCCACGTTCACCGACAACACCGGCCGCTTCGTCCTCGCCGACGTTCCGCCCGGCACCCACGACATCGTCGCCTCCTACACCGGCCTCGACGTCGTCCGCGATCAGGTCGTCGTCACCGCCGGCCGGCCCGCCACGCGCAATTTCGATCTCACCACCGCGATCTATCAGTTGCAGGCCTTCACCGTCACCAGCGAGCGCGAGGGCAACGCCGCCGCCATCACCGCGCAGCGCAACGCCACCAACC
>CAZENI010000417.1:0-7538 GCA_964513055.1 uncultured Opitutus sp. | reverse complement strand
GCCGCCACTGTCTTCGATCACGTGCAGAGCGGCATCTCCGATGCGCGCGCCAGCGATTTCGAGCGCCACCGCGGCGTCCTGCACTACCTCAGCAACGACGGTCTCTACCGCCTCGTGCCCTCCGCCGATCCGCGCGTGCCCGCCCGCTTCGAACGCGACTCCCGCGTCGACGTGCAGACGCGCCTCTCGTCCCTCCTCAGCCATCCGGCCGGCGGACTGCTCGTCGCCGGCGGCCGCGGCCTGCAACGCGTCACCGCCAGCGGCCTCGAGCTGCTCGCGCCCCGCCCCGACGGTCTGCTCGGCCTCAGCGCCGCCAAAACGGATCCCGCCCGCGTCTTCTTCGCGCACCCGCGCGGCATCGGCACCGGCGTCTTCGCCGCCGACGGCGCGTGGCGCGACGACGGCGACCTCCCGGGCGTCGACGCCGACTGCTACGACGTGTTCGAGGATGCCGCCGGCGCGCTCTGGATCGGCACCACCAGCAAGGGCGTCTTCCGCGCGACGCGCCCCGCCGGCGCCACCGACTGGCGCGCCGCGACCGTGACGCGCTTCGGCCCGGCCGAGGGCCTCCCCGAGGGCCACGGCTCGATTTTCCTCTGGGACACCTCTCTCGGCATCCTCTTCGACACCGCGCACGGCCTCTATCGCTTCGATCCCGCGGCCGGCCGTTTCGTCTTCTACCGCGAACTCACCGCCTTCGATGCGCGCCCCCTCGTGCTCAACCCCGTCGCCCGCGGCGCGCCCGGCGAGCTCTGGACCAACGGCCTCGCCACCGACATCAAGACGAAGGAGTCGCCGTATCCACTTCTCCACCTCCGCGCCCTCGCCAACGGCACCTTCGCCGCCGAGAATCCGCCGCCCGAGATCCAGGATTACTTCTCGCCCGGCGCGCCCTACCGGATCGCCTGGGAGCCCGGCGAGGCGGGCCACCCCGGCGTCGTCTGGGCGAAAGGCGACCAGGGCCTCCTCCGCATCGATCTCGCGCGCTACGTCGCGCCCCCGTTCCAGGTCGCGCCCCTCGTGCGCTCGATCTCCGCCGAGGGCCGCGAACTCGTTTTCCCCCGCGACGGCCCGGGCGTGCTCGCCCTCCGCTACTCGCGCGAGCCGATGACCATCGCGTGGGTCTCGGGCCTGTTCCGCCGCCACGAGTCCGAGCGCTTCCAGACCCGGCTCGTCGGCTTCAACGACACCTGGTCCGCCCCGACCGCGCGCAACGACATCGCGTTCACCAACCTCGAGGGCGGCCCCTTCCGCTTCGAGGTCCGCGCCGTCGACCGCCAGGGCCAGCCCGGCCCCGCCGCCGCCTTCACCTTCCGCGTCGCCCCGCCCTGGCCGCGCTCGCCGCTCGCCTACGCGGTGTATTCACTTTTCGCGGTCGGCGCCGTCGCCGGCTTCGTCCGCTGGCGCCTCCGCGCCGGCGCCCGCGAGCGCGCCCGCCTCGAGCGCATCGTCGCCGAGCGCACCGCCGAGCTGCAGCTCGCCAAGGACGCCGCCGACGCCGCCAACCGCGCCAAGAGCGCCTTCCTCGCGGCCATGAGCCACGAGCTCCGCACGCCGCTCAACGGCGTGATCGGCTACGCCCAGGTCCTGATGAAGGACCCGGATCTCACCGGCAAGAACCGCGAACGCCTCCGCATCGTGCAGACCAGCGGCGAGCACCTCCTGCGCATGATCAACGAGGTGCTCGATTTCTCCAAGATCGAGGCCGGCCGCATGGAGCTCGCCACCGCGCCGTTCCACCTGCCCCAGCTCCTGCGCGACATCGCCGCCGCCCTCCAGCCGCGCGCCCAGCAGAAGGAACTCGAGTTCATCTTCGACGCCGCCCCCGAGCTGCCCGACATCGTCCTCGGCGACTCGCTCAAGCTCCGCCAGGTGATCGACAACCTCCTCGGCAACGCGATCAAGTTCACGCCCGCCGGCAGCGTCCGCTTCGCCGCGCAGATCATGGATCACGAGCGCGTGCTCTTCAGCGTCACCGACACCGGCGTCGGCCTCAGCGACGCCGATCGCGCGAAGCTCTTCCAGCCCTTCCAGCAGGCCGTCGACGGCCGCCCGCCCGAGCCCGGCACCGGTCTCGGGCTCGCGATCAGCCACCGCATGGTCGAGCTGATGGGCGGCACCCTCGAGGTCGAGAGCCGCCGCGGCCACGGCAGCCGTTTCCATTTCACGATTCCCCTGCCCGTCCTCGCCGTCGACGCCACCGAGTCGCGCAACACCGCCAGCATCATCACCGGTTACCACGGCCGCCGCCGCCGCCTGCTCGTCGTCGACGACATCGCCACCAACCGCCACGTGCTGCGCGATCTGCTCACGCCCCTCGGCTTCGAGATCAGCGAGGCCGCCAGCGGCGCCGCCGCCCTCGGCGCCCTGCCCGGCGTGCGCCCGGATCTCGTTTTCCTCGATCTGCGCATGCCCGGCATCGACGGCCTCGAACTCGCCCGCCGCCTCCGCGCGCAGGCCGGCGGCGCCACGCTCAAGATCATCGCGATGTCCGCGTCCGTGCTCTCCTTCAACCGCGCCGACGCCTTCGCCGCCGGCTGCGACGACTTCCTCCCGAAGCCCTTCCGCGAGGACGATCTCCTCGCGCGCCTCGGGCTCGCGCTCCACCTCGAGTGGATCGGCGACAGCCACCGCGCCGCGTCGCGCACCGATTCCGCCAGCCCCTTCGCCGTCACCACCCGCCTCGGCGCCGCCGAACTCCAGGACCTCCTCGCCATCGCCCAGCGCGGCGAGATCACCACGCTCCGCCAGCGCCTCGAGGAGCATCGCGGCGATCCCTTCGCCGATTCCCTCCACGCGCTCGCCCGCTCGTATCGCATGGAGCGGATCCGCGAACTGCTCGAAGCCCGCGGCGCCTCCGTCCGCGGTTGATCGCCAGTCGCTCCGGAATCGCCCGGCCGCGTGGCCCTTTCGCGCGCAAATTCCCGCTTCTGATCACGAGTGATTTACGTCGTTCTCCATCGTCGCCCTCCCCCTCAAAGTTCTGATTCTCCCCCCATGTCCCGCCTCCTCTCCCAGGTCTCCTGGGTGCTCCTGACCGCGTGCGCCGCCTTCGCGCAGCCCGTGGCCCTCTCGCTCAACACCGCTTCGCGCGAGGAAATCCGCCAGGCCTATCACGCGATCTACAGCGCGTCGGAGAACGTGCCCATCGCCTGGACCGGCAACTACGGCTCCGGCAACGCCGGCGACACCTCCGCCGCCTTCAAGGAAGCCACGCGCCTCCGCGTGAACTTCTTCCGCGCCCTCGTCGGCGTGCCCGCCGGCATCGTCTTCGACGCCACCTACAGCCAGAAGGCCCAGCAGGGCGCCTTCATGCAGAGCGTGAACGCCTTCACCGGCTCCGAGATCGTCCTCAACCACGTGCCGCCCGCCTCCTGGCGCTTCTACACCGCCGCCGGCGCCGAGGCCTCCGAATCCTCCAACCTCAGTTTCCGCACTGTCGGCCCCGAGGCGATCAACAGCTACGTCGCCGACCACGGTGACAACAACCGCGCCGTCGGCCACCGCCGCTGGCTCTTCGTCCCCCAGACCCGCCTGATGGGCACCGGCGACGTCCCCGGCGACGGCTCCCTCGAGCGCGCCGCCGCCAACGCCCTCTGGATCAAGGACACCACCCCGCCTGGCACCCTCACCTCTCCCCGCCCCGCCACGCGCACCACCCACGTCTCCTATCCGCCCGCCGGATACGTTCCGTTTCAACTCGTCTGGCCCCGCTGGTCCCTCTCCTACCCCGGCGCCGATTTCTCCACCACCACCATCACCATGACCCGCGCCGGCCAGAGCATCCCCGTCACGCTCGAGCCCCTCGCCAACGCCGCCGTCACCGGCGAACCCACCATCGTCTGGGTCTACAACAATCTCGACTCCACCGTCGACGCCCCGCACGTCCGCCCCGCCGCCGACACCACCTACACCGTCACCGCCACCGGCGTCCGCGTCGGCGCCACCATGCTCCCGCCGATCGTCTACAACGTCACCGTCTTCGACCCCGACGTCCGGACCGCCGACTCCACCCCCACCGCCGTCAGCGGCTCCGCCTCGCCCGCCGTCGGCGCCGCCAACGCCTACGCCGTCGCCAAGCCCGCCTTCGCCGCCGGCTTCGACTGGCGCACGCTCCGGCTCTCGCCCTACACCCGCACCTACAACGCCGAGACCGGCGTCGACGATCTCCTCGCCACGACCAGCAGCGGCTACAGCATCGTCCAGACCGCCTTCAAGGCCGGCGGCAACGCCGCGTTCTACCTCGCCCACCCCGACCCGCGCGCGCACCAGATTCTCCAGATTCCGGATACGCTCTTCGTCGGCAGCACCAACGCCGCCCTCACCTTCGCCAGCCGCCTCGGCTTCGCCACCGCCAACCAGGTCGCCCGCGTCCAGGTGTCCACCGATGACAACGTCTCCTGGCTCGATGTCTTCACCCAGGCCGGCACCACCACGTCGACCCCGCCCAATCTCCCGACCGAGACCGCCTTCACCACCCGCCGCGTCTCGCTCGCCGCCTTCGCCGGCCGCACGCTGCGCCTGCGTTTCATCTACACCGTCCCGCCGGGCGGCTCGGCCTTCCCGCAGACCAATCCCGCCCAGGAAGTCGGCTGGTTCATCGACAACATCGCGCTGAGCGACGTCCAGACCGTCACCGCCGACGCCCCCGTGCGCGTCGCCAGCGGCGCGACGTTCTCCTACCAGCCCGCCGCCGCCGGCAGCGTGGCGCTGCAGGCCCGCGGCGTCCTCTTCGGCGCCTACCCGATCGAGTGGGGCCCCGCCCTCCCCGTCGTCGCCCTCGACGCCAACGCCAACAACAATCCCGGCCGCCTCATCAACATGTCGATCCGCACCAACGCCGGCACCGGTGACAACACCCTCATCGTCGGCATCGGCCTCGGCGGCGCCGGCACCAGCGGCGACAAGGCCGTCCTCCTCCGCGCCGTCGGCCCCACCCTCGGCGCCTTCGGCGTCGGCGGCGCCCTCCTCGATCCCGTCATGACCGTCTTCCAGGGCACCGCGCAGGTCGCGCAGAACGACGACTGGGACCTCGCCACCGGCGCCAACTTCGGCCCGCTCGGCGCCTTCCCCATCACGCACCCGAGCCGCGACTCCGCCATCTACGGCCCCGCCATCGTCCCCGCCTCCTACTCGATCCAGATCGTCGGCAAGAACAACGCCACCGGCGTCGCCCTCGCCGAGATCTATGACGCCACCCCGTCCGCCAGCTTCACCGCTTCGACGCCGCGCCTCGTCAACGTCGCCGCCCGCACCTCCGTCGGCACCGGCGACAACATCCTCATCGCCGGCTTCGTCGTCGGCGGCTCCACGCCCGTCCGCGTGCTCGTCCGCGCCGTTGGCCCCACCCTGGGCGCCTTCGGCGTCGGCGGTGTGCTCGCCGATCCGCGGCTCACGATCAGCACGTCCACCGCGACCGTCGCCGAAAACGACAACTGGGGTGGCGCCCCGGCCCTGAAGGCCGCCTTCGGCCCCGTCGGTGCCTTTGCCTTCGCCGACGACAATTCCCGCGACGCCGCCGTCCTCGTCACGCTCCAGCCCGGCAGCTACACCGCCCAGGTCAGCGGCGTCGGCAACACCACCGGCGTCGCCCTCGTCGAGGTCTATGAGGTGCCCTGATTCCCCGCGTTAGCGCCGCCTGCTACCGGAATCCCGGTAGAGAAGGCGTTCGCGTGAGACCGGTCCGCCGCCACGCTCCGTGGCGCTTCACCGTCCATGCGCGCCTCGCCTTCGTCTCGCACCTCGCACCGTTCCTTCCCGCTCCGCGCCGCGCTCCTCGCGCTCGCCCTGCTCGCCCCCGGCTCCCGCCTCGCCGCGGCCGAGGGTGAACCCATCACGACCGAGGAAGCGACGCGCGGCTTTCGCGCCCGCACGCTCCTCGCGAAACCGCGCGCCGACCTCGGCGCCATCGAGCGCGCCGAAGCCGCCGCGCAGGTGAAACTCGTCCGCGCCCACCCGCGCCTCGGCGGCCTCCGCACTCTCGAGGCCGACGGCACCGTGGACGTGAAGGACGTCATCGCCCGCCTCCAGGCCACCGGCCTCTACGCCTACGTCGAGCCCGACTACATCCGCAAGATTCACGTCGTCCCCAACGACCCGCGCTTCGCCGCCGACCAGTGGTCGCTCGCCAACACCGGCCAGTCCGGCGGCACCGCCGGCGCCGACATCAAGGCCGCCGCCGCCTGGGAAATCCAGCGAGAGGCGCCCGATGTCATCGTCGCCGTCATGGACACCGGCCTGCGCACCATCCACGAGGACATCGCCGCCAACCTCTGGGCCAACCCCGACGAACTCGGCGCGCGCCCCGCGATCGACGACGACAACAACACCTACATCGATGACCTCCACGGCATCAACGCCCTCGTCGCCCGCACCTCCTTTCTCGCCGGCGATCCGTCCGATGAGGACGGCCACGGCACCCACGTCGCCGGCATCATCGGCGCCGTCGGCGACAACGACAAGGGCGTCTCCGGCGTCGCCTGGAAGGTCCGGATCATGCCGTTGAAATTCATCGGCCAGCGCGGCGGCACCGTCTCCGCCGCCGTCGCCTGCATCGACTACGCCATCGCGAAAAAGGCTCACATCATCAACGGCAGCTACGGCTCCCTCCAGGCCTCGCAGGCCGAATACGACGCCATCAAGCGCGCCCGCGACGCCGGCATCATCTTCGTCGCCTCCGCCGGCAACGACAGCCAGGAGATCAGCGACCTCCCCGAGTATCCCGCCGCCTACGCCCTCGACAACATCGTCGCCGTCGCCTCCACCACGCGGCAGGACAAGCTCGCCAGCTATTCCACCTTCGGCTCCGGCCTCGTCGAGCTCGCCGCCCCCGGCTCTTCCATCCTCTCCCTCGGCACCTCCGTCACCGCGCCCTACGTCACCCTCAGCGGCACCTCGATGGCCGCCCCGCACGTCGCCGGCGCGCTCGCGTTGCTCAAACAGAAATTTCCCAACGACAACTACCGCGCCCTCATCAACCGCCTCCTCGGCGCCGTCGATATCCTCCCGGCCCTGGACCACAAGGTCCACACCAACGGCCGCCTCAACCTCCTCCGCGCCCTCAACAGCACCGACACCCGCCCCTTCAACGACGACTTCGCCCGCCGCGCCACCATCACCGGCGACTTCAACGCCGCCCGCGGCTCCAACCAGTTTGCCACCGCCGAGGCCGGCGAGCCCGACCACGGCGTCCCCGGCGCCTCCCGCTCCCTCTGGTGGACCTGGACCGCCCCCGCCAGCACCGGCAAGGTCACGCTCTCCACCGCCGCCAGCGGCATCGACACCGTCCTCGCCGTCTACACCGCGCCCGCATCGGCCGCGCCCCCGGCCCTCGGCTCCCTCCAGCGCGTCGCCTTCAACGACGACGCCGCCGGCGCCACCGCCAGTAGCGTCACCTTCGACGCCACCGCCGGCGTCACTTACCACTTCGCCATCGCCGGGAAGGCCGGCGCCGAGGGCCTCATCACCTTCAGCCTCATCTCCGTCCCGGTGAACGACACCTTCGCCCGCGCCCGCGTCCTCACCGGCCCCAGCGTCGT
>CAZENI010000416.1:0-7566 GCA_964513055.1 uncultured Opitutus sp. | reverse complement strand
GCCGTGCGGGGCGCGGGCCCGGGGGGGGGGCGGCGGTGGCGGTGGCAACGGCCAGCGCCAGGCGGGCGAGGCGGACGAGGGGAACGCGGGAGAGCATTTGCGGCGGACTGTGGCGGCGCGGCGCGGGGCCGCCAAGCCGTTTGCGGCGAGTGGCGCGGGGGAGGGATGAATGGCTGTGAGCCCTCAAACCAGTGGCTTGAGGTCGGGCCGCTCCACCTTCAAAGGTGGGGGATGCGTCACTCAACTTCCCTGGTCGCGGGCGCGCTCGCGATTGGCTTCACGTTGCTGCTCCCGTCCCTCCGCGCGCAGGCGCGGCCGATGGAACTCGAGGATCTGTTCCGGCTGAAACGCGTCGGCGACTCGCAGATCGCGCCGGACGGCAAGCGAGTGGTCTACGTCGTCACGGAGGTCCTCAAGGATGAGAACCGCACCAACAGCGATCTCTGGCTGATCGCGGCCGATGGTTCCGGCGAGCCGCGCAAGCTCACGAGCTCGCCGAAGCACGATCGCCACCCGCGCTGGTCGCCGGACGGCAAGTGGATCGCGTTCGAGTCGACGCGCGACGGCACGGGGCAGATTTACCTGCTGCCGGTCGACGGCGGCGAGGCGAAGAAACTGACGACAATCTCGACGGGCGCGGGGCAGCCGATGTGGTCGCCGGACGGCAAGGCAATCGCGTTTGTGTCGGCAGTGTTCCCCGAGTTTTCCGCGAAGCCCTTCGCGGAGGCGGACAAGCTGAACAAGGAAAAGGAGGAGGCGCGCGAGAAGTCGAAAGTGAAGGCGCGCACGATCGACAAGCTGCTCTTCCGGCACTGGGACTCGTGGGTGGACGACAAGCGGCAGCATCTCTTCGTGGTGAAGGTGAAGCCGGACGGCACCGCCGACGGCGACCCGCGCAACGTGACGCCGGGCGAGAACGACGCCGTGCCGACCTCGAGCACCTTTAGCGCGGGCGATGACTTCGGGTTCTCGCCGGACGGGAAGGAACTCGCGTTCACCGCGCCGCCGGTGCCGATCCGCGAGCAGGCGTGGCGGACGAATCACGATGTGTGGAGCGTGAACCTGGCGACGGGCGAGAAGAAGAATCTCACGGCGCAGAACCAGGGCGCGGATGGATTTCCGCGTTATTCGCCGGATGGCAAGACGGTCGCCTATCGCGCGCAGGCGCGCAGCGGCTTCGAGGCGGACAAGTGGGACCTGTGGCTGCTCGATCGCGCGACGGGCCAGCGGCGGAATCTCACGGCGGCGTGGGCGGAATCAGTCGATACGTTTGCGTGGTCGCCGGACAGCCAGACGCTTTTCCTCGAGGCGCAATCGAAGGGCCGGAGCCCGATCTGGAGCGTCGCGGCGGGCGGCGGGGAAGTGAAGGCGCTGGTGAACGAAGGCGTGAACCACGAAATCTCGATTGCGCCGGACGGGCGCTGGCTGTCGGTCACGCACCAGCGGATGAACCGGCCTCCGGAGATCCGGCGGCATACGATCGGGACAACGGCGTTGCAGCCGCTGTCGCTCACGAACGGCGAGGCGCTCGGCAAGATCGCGCTGCGCGAGCCGGAGTCGGTGACGGTGGCGGGCGCGGGCGGCACGCCGGTGCAGATGTGGATCTTGAAGCCGCCGGGGTTCGATCCGGCGAAGAAGTATCCGCTGGTGTTCTGGGTGCACGGCGGGCCGCAGGGCGCGTTTCTCGATTCGTGGTCGACGCGCTGGAACGCGCAGGTCTGGGCGGCGCAGGGCTACGTGCTCGCGATGCCGAATCCGCGCGGGTCGACGGGCTTCGGCCAGAAGTTCACCGACGAGATCTCGCGCGACTGGGGCGGGAAGGTGTTCGACGACTTGATGGCGTGCCTCGCGCACCTGGAGAAGCAGGCCTACATCGACACGAACAAGATGGCCGCGGCGGGCGCGAGCTACGGCGGCTACATGATGAACTGGTTCCAGGGGCACACGGACAAATTCAAGACGCTGGTCACGCACTGCGGCGTGTATGATTTCGTGAGCATGTATGGCACGACGGAGGAGGTGTGGTTCGACGAGTGGGATCACGGGATTCCGTGGGAGAATCCGGACTTCGAAAAATTCTCGCCGCACAAGCACGCGGCGAAGTTCAAGACGCCGAATCTGGTCATCCACAACGAACTGGATTTCCGCGTGCCGATCGGTCAGGGGCTGAGCCTCTTCACGACGCTGCAACGGAAGGGCATTCCGTCGAAGCTGCTCTACTTCCCCGACGAAGGTCACTGGGTGCTGAAGCCGCAGAACAGCGAGCTGTGGCACAAGACGATCTTCGAATGGCTGGAAGGGTATTTGAAGAAATGAGAAACGGAAAATGAGCTGATTGAATGTGGAAATCAGGAAAGCAGGAAAAGAACGGAGCCGGGGTTAGGGAAGATGACCACTGATGGGATTCGGCAATGGCCGAATCTTTGGAGGTGAGCCGTGGCTAATCGCCACGACAGCAAGAGTGGGCCGGCCAATGGCCGGCAGGCTGCTATTGGCAGCCCCATCTTTGCCGCGGAGGCGATTAGCCGGAGCGCCCTTTGAAGCTTCGCCCATTGGCAAAATCCATCAGTGGTTTTTCGAAAAGGAGATTAACCGCTGATGAGATTCATCAATGGATGAATCTTTGGAGGAGAGCCGTGGCTAATCGCCACGACAGCAAGAGTGGGCCGGCCAATGGCCGGCTGCCATTGGCAGCCCCATCTTTGAGGCGGAGGCGATTAGCCGGAGCGCACTTTGAAATTTCGCCCATTGGCGAAATTTCAAAGTGGTTTTCTGTCACGCCGCGCGATCATCGGCGGCGAGTTTGCGGCGGATGAACTGGCGGCGGCGGAGGTCGGTGAACTCGGCGCTGTAGACTTTTTCGGCGAGGTTGAGCAGGCCCTTGCGCAGCGCCTCGACCGAGAGCTGCGCGGGTTGATACGTGATGTCGAAGAGCGTGCGTTTCTCCCACGCCAGCGGCTCGATGAGGCGGCCGTCGCGGGCGAAGCGATCGTAGAGCGGCGTGCCGGGAAACGGTGTCAGGACGGTAAGCTGGATTTCGTAGAGTTCGCTTTGCCGGATGAATTCCCAGATTCGGTCGAACGAGGCTTCCGTATGCGTGTCGAGGCCGAGCACGAAGCAGCCGTTCACGGTGATACCGTGATCCTGGATACGGCGGATGCTCTCGAGATAGTGCCCGCGCTGGCGGGCCTTCCAGTTGGTCTTCAGCTCCATGCCCTCGAGTCCCTCGGCGGGATCCTCGAGGCCGATCAGGATCTGCGCGCAGCCGGCCTGGCGCATCTTGCGGAGCAGCGCGTCGTCCTGGGCGACGGAGATGTCGGTCTCCGTGAACCAGCGCACGTGCTCGCCGGCGAGCGCTTCACAGAGGGCGTGGCCGTGGCGTTTGTCGGCGAAGGTGTTGTCGTCGGCGAACTCGATGAACGGCACCGGCCAGAGCTCCTTGATGCGGTGCAGCTCGGCGATGACCTTCGGGATCGGCTTGGTGCGATATTTCGGGTTGAGGCGGATCGACGCGGCGCAGAACTCGCAGCTCCACGGGCAGCCTCGTGCCGTCTGGATCGTGAGGCGGTTGTATTTCGACACGTCGAGGAGATCGAAGCGCGGCATCGGAGCGTCGGCCAGATCGTAGGGCGCGGTCGTCTGGTAGCGCGGGCGCAACTGGCCGCGCGCGAGGTCGGCGAGCACGTGCGGCCAGGCGGGCTCGCCCTCGCCGACGACGATGGCGTCGGCGTGTTGCGCGGCTTCGTCGGGACAGAGCGCGACGTGCAGGCCGCCGAGAATCACCTTCGTGCCCGCGGCGCGATAGCGGGCGGCGAGGCGGTAGGCGTCCTTGATCATCGCGGTGAAACTCGAGATCGCCACGACGTCGAAGGGGCCGGGCAACTGGGCGGCGATGTCGGGGGCGTCGACGTCCGGGATGTCGATGTAGCGGAGTTCGTGCTCCTCGGGCGTGAGGCCCGCGAGGGTGAGCAGGCCAAGGCTCGGGAGGGACGCGATGACTTTGCTGCGCTCGACGAAGCCCGGCAGGTTGAGTCCGATCGTGGCGAGGTCGGGATCGATGACGCGAATGCCGGAGAGCGCGAGAAAGCCGATTTTCATGGCAGGCAGAGGAGCAGGCAGGCGATGCCGACAAGGGTGGAGCCGGCGGGGACGAAGAAGGCGTGGCGAAACGGCTTTTTCCACGCGGTGAGGAAACAGGTCAGCGGCATCGTGATCAGGCCGACGATCAGGAGGACGGAAGCCGCGCGCGCAGCCGGGCCCGGCGGCAGGTGGACCGCGGTGAGGGCGAAAAGGATGTTGATCAAGCCGAGCCCGAAGCAGGCGATGTGGCCCAGCCGGAGCATGCGGCGCGAAAACGAGCCGTAGCCGCCGAGCCAGTCGTCGCGATGGAAGAAAAGGCCGATCAGGGCGCCGGTGGCGGCGCCGGCGAGAAAGCCGAGCCAGCCGGCGAGGAGATTGGGCGGGAAATGCATTTGAGGCGGACCGCTCCCTCATGCGGAATCGCGGGGTGAAACGGATCGCCCCATGATGAACGAACTCATCCGACTGCTGGCGGGCCGCCGCGGGCACTTTCAGATGGAGTCAGGTTACCACGTCGAGCAGTGGTTCGAACTGGATCGGCTGCTGGCGCAGCGCGAACGGCTGCAGCCCTTCGTGGCGGAGCTGGCGCGGCGGGTGGCGGCGCATCGCGTCGACGTCGTGTGCGGTCCGATGACGGGTGGGGCGGAGCTGGCGGAACGGATCGCGGCGGAGCTGGGCGTGCGCGCCGTGCGGACCGAGCGCTTCGCGCCGCCGGCGACGATGGCGGCGGGTCTGTTTCCCGTGCGCTACGAAGTGCCGGCAGCGCAGCGTGAGACGATCCGCGGCAAGACGGTCGCGATCGTCGACGACGCGATCAGCGCGGGCTCGGCGGTGCGCGGGACGTATGCCGATCTGATCGCGTGCGGGGCGCGGCCGGTGGCGATGGGGGCGCTGGTGGTGTTTGGCGACGCGGCGGGGCGATTTGCCGCCCAGCATGAACTCGCGCTCGAAGCCATCGCGCGGACGGAGTTCAATCTGTGGAAACCCGCGGAGTGCCCGTTGTGTCGGGCGGGCGTGCGGGTGGAGACGGTGTCCGACGCGTAAGGAGGGCGAGGAGAGGCCAGAGCTGCTGAGGTCGGCGAAACCGCTGATGGGCGCTGATGCTCGCTCATTCGGAGAAATGAAATTCCAGAGAAATTGCCGATGGACGCTCATCGCTGGGAATTTTGGGAATAGAGGCGGCCGAGTCCGTATTCCCAAGAAATTCCCTCCGATGGTGGCTTGGATTAGTGGTGACAGCTTTGCTTGGAAATCAGCGCTCATCAGCGCGCATGAGCGGTTTCCTTCCTTCGGATTCGAGGAATTTGCTGTGGTCCGCTGCGAATCCTGGCACTTCACGGCCGATGTGGTCGGGCGAGGCGTCCACGCCGAGTAGTGTAACCCTTGAACCGCGACGGTTCGGCGGGGACGCCTCGCCCTACCTAGGGCCGCTTCGGGTTAGGTTCTGCAATCTCCGGCGACCTGCACTAGCCGGCGGCGATCTTCTCCCGCAGGTGCGTGACGCGCTGCTTCGACTCGTTGTTGCGGACGGCCATGGCGTAGGCGACGGGCTCGCCGACGATGAAGACCTTCTTCTTGCCGCGCGTGATCGCGGTGTAGAGCAGGTTGCGCTGGAGCATCATGAAGTGCGCCTTCAGCAGCGGCACGATCACGACCGGGTATTCACTTCCCTGCGACTTGTGGATGCTGATGGCATACGCGAGCGCGAGGTCGCCCAGCTCGCCGCGCTCGAACTCCTGGCGGTTGCCGTCGAAGTCCGCCTCGAGCTTGCCGGCGTCGGCATCAACGCCGACCACCGAGCCGATGTCGCCGTTGAAGAGGTTCTTGTCGTAGTTGTTGCGGAGCTGGATGACCTTGTCGCCGCGGCGGAACTCGCCGCCGGGGGCGCGCAGGCCGCGCTCGGGGCCGGTGGGATTGAGCGTGGCCTGGAGCTGGGCGTTGAAATTGCCGACGCCGGCGACGCCCTTGTGCATCGGCGCGAGGATCTGCACGTCGTTGACCGGGTGCGGCCATTTCAGCACGCGCGGGATGAACTCGGTGACGAGCTGCGCGACCTTGCGCACGCAGTCCTCGGCGTCGCGCGCCTCGATGAAATTAAGATCGGACCAGACCTGTGCGTCGGCGACGTTTTGAAAAACCGGCGGCACGGACGGATCGCCGGAGTTGATGGCGTGGGCGGTGGAGACGATCTGGCTCTGGCCTTGCTGACGGTAGATGACGCTCAAGCGGGTGGTGGGAATGCCGATGGCCGATTGCCGATGGCCGAATGGCTCGGTCGAGCTGACCGCGATGAGATCCTTGAGCACGTTGCCGGCGCCGACGCTGGGGAGCTGGTCGGTGTCGCCGACGAGGAGGAGGTGGGCGCGCGAGGGGACGGCCTGGAAAAGGGCGGCGGCGAGGCGCGTGTCGAGCATCGAGGCCTCGTCGAGGATCAGGAAATCGGTGGCGAGCGGCGCGCCCTCGTTGGCGGTGAAGCCGCCCTTGGTGGCGTCGTATTTGAGCAGGCGGTGAATCGTGGAGGCGAAGCCGCCGGTGGTTTCGGACAGACGCTGGGCGGCGCGGCCGGTGGGGGCGGCGAGGTGCACGCGGACCTTCTTGGCCTTCAGGATCTCGACGAGCGCGCGGAGGATGGTGGTCTTTCCCGTGCCGGGGCCGCCGGTGAGGATCGAGAGCTTGCTGCCGAGGGCGGCGCGGACGGCGACGCGCTGGAGTTCGTGAAAGGCGAAGCCGGCCTTCTGCTCGGCCCAGTGCACGGCGGCGTCGATCTTGATCGGCGGGAGTCCGCTCGGGACGCGCACGAGGCGCGTCACGGTGGAGGCGATACGTTCCTCGGCGCGGGAGTTGTGCGGAAGCTGGAGCAGCGCGGAGCCGGGGAGGGGGCTGGAGAGTTGAGCGTTGAGTGGTGCGGGTGGAGAGACGGTGGCGGACTGGCTGATGAGGGCCTTGCTATCGACCAGCGCGGCGATGCGGGCGGCGAGGAGCTTGGAGTCGGTCTCGAGGAGCGCGGCGGTGTAGTCGATGAGATCGGCTTCGCGGAAGGCGGTGTGGCCCTCCTCCTGCAGCGTCTCGAGCGCATAGATGATGCCGGCGTCGAGGCGCGGCGGCGCGTCGTTGGCGAAGCCGATGTTGATCGCGATGCGGTCGGCGGTCTTGAAGCCGATGCCGTCGATCTCGCGCGCGACCTTGTAGGGCTCCGTCGTGAGGATGCGTTTCGCGTCGACGCCGAAGTGTTTCACGAGCTTCACGCACTGTGAGGGCGTGACGCCGTAGGTCTGGAGGAAAATGTAGAGCTCGCGCTCCGTCTTCTTCGAGTCCCAGGCCTGCTTGATGGCGGTGGCGCGCTTCTTGCCGATGCCGTCGACGTCGCGCAGGCGGCCCGACTCCTCGCTCAGGATGCGGAAGGTGTCGGTGCCGAAGGCGTCGACGATCTTGTTGGCGTAAACCTTGCCGATGCCGGGGACGAGGCCGCTGCCGAGGTATTTGCGG
>CAZENI010000415.1:0-7614 GCA_964513055.1 uncultured Opitutus sp. | reverse complement strand
GCGCGCGCAGCCGCGTGAGCACGCCGTTCAGGTAGGCCTCGACGGCGTCGTCGCGCAGGAGGAAGCCGCTGCGTTCGAGCACGACTTTCTCCTCGCGCGCCCGCGTCCACATGCGGCGCTCGTCGTCGTCCACGCGCGCCGCCGGGCTCGTCGCGGGGGCGACGTTGGTCGATTCGCAGGCGGCGAGGAGCAGGGCGGTCGCGAGGGTCAGCGGGGCGCGCGGCTTCATGGGCGGAGGCGGCGCGCGGTCAGCGCCGCGGCAGGCCCTCGAGCAGGCCCTTCGCGATGACCGCCGCGCCCGGAGGATCGCGGAGATCGGTGTTTTGCGCGAAGTGGTAATTGAACCACTGCGCGGTGCCGTCGCGTTCGACGAGCAGGGCGCTCGCGATCGCGGGGGCGGGCTGGGCGAAGCCGAGGGCGACGAGCGCCTTGCGGCCGGCGGAGGAGTAGGCGTCGCGCGCGAACACGAAGAGCACGGCGTCGGCCTGCCAGGCATCCGCCAGCGCATCGAGCGCGCCTAGCGAGTAGGTGAGGGGGCGCGCCGACGAGGAGAGCTGCTCCGGCGCGAAAAGGAAGCTCACGTGATTGAGGCTGACGAGGCGGACGAGCGCGCGCACCTCGGCGAGTTCGTCCTTGGGCGCGGCGTCCGGCGCCGTGGTGGCGGTGTAACCGGTCGCGGCGACGAGCGCGGTCGTGAGGTTGGCGGCGACCTGCCGGCTCCAGTCATCGCGCCGCTCGGAAACGCCGCCGGCGCTGATTTCACGGACCTCCACGTCGGGTGGGGCGACGACGATGCGCCGCAGTTCGCGGATCTTCGCGGCGGCCTCCGGCCGGGTTTTGTAGCTGACCGGCGGCGTCACGCATCCGGAGAGGATTCCTGCCAGCAACAGTCCACTCACCAGCGCGATCGTTCGGCGATTGATCATGACGGAGACGAGGGAGGTTTGTGCCGCAACGCCGTCGGACGTGGCGAGATGAAAGAGCCCGGGGGCACGGCGCGGGGCGCGGGGATTCGGCCGGAGAATTCTCCGCGGTCAGGCGCGGCCGGGCCAGGTTTGCGGGCGCGTCCAGAATTCGTCCTCGCGGCCGCCGTAGTAGGCGGCGAGCGCGCGGTCCATCACGGCGTTGGTGCGGCGGGCGGATGCGCCGGTGCTGGGGCAGGTGCCGCGGCCGAGCAGATCGTCGACGACGGTCTGGATGAGCGGCTGCGCGATGTGCGGCGGCGGAGCGAACTCGAAGATCTCGACGCCGCGCACCGTCTCGAGGCGGACGGGCTCGTGACCGAAGACGGAGAACGTGATCCGACCCGCGGGGCCGGCGAGTTCCATCACGTCTTCCTTCACGTGGCTCGCAAAATTGTAGGCGGCGGTGCCGGGCGCGCCGGTGGCGGAGCGGAAGGTGAGAGTCACGACATCCTCGACGGCGCCGGGCGTCGCGAGCCGTGCGGCATGGCCGGCGACGTCTTCCAACGGGCCGCCGAAGAAATCGAGCAGGTCGAGCGCGTGCGAGCCGAGGTCGAGGAGCAGGCCGCCGCCGGACGTGATCGGGTCGGTGCGCCACGCGGGCTGCACCGGACCGCCGTGGGCGACGGGAAGGGCGCCGACGCCGGCGTGGCCGGGCGACGAGAACCGGTGATGGAGCCCGGTGAGCCGGCCGATGGCGCCGGCGTCGAGGAGCGCCTTCGCCTTCACGAAGCGCGGCAGCGCGCGGCGGTAGTAGGCGACGAAGAGGGGCTGGTGGGCGGCGGCGCAGGCGGCGATCATCGCGTCGCATTCGCGCGTGTGACGCCCCATCGGTTTCTCGACGTAGACGGGCTTGCCGGCGGCGGCGGCGAGCAGCACGCCCTCGAGGTGCGCGCCGGGTGGCGTCGCCACATAGACGGCGTCGACCTCGGCGTCGTTCACCAAGGCGCGCGCGTCGTCATACCAGCGCGGCACGCCGTGGCGGCGCGCGTAGTCGGCGGCGAGCGCACCCTGGCGGCGCATCACGGCGACGAGGGCGGAGCCGCGGGCCTGCTGGAGGCCGGGGCCGCTCTTGACCTCGGTGACGTCGCCGCAGCCGAGGATGCCCCAGCGGATGAGGTCTGGCGAACGGCCGGGGCGCGCGACGTGCATGCGAACCAGCGAACGGAGGGCGCGCGGTGCGCGCAAGCCTGGCGACGCAGGGGCATCGGCGGAAACGCGGACTTGGGTGTGGTTATGAGGTCGACGGGGCGGCGGGCGGCGCGGATAGTCCGAATTTCATGCTTCAACGTGTGCATCTCGATCTCCAGCGGCGGGCCCCGGGAGACGGAGTTGTGCCGGGACAGCGGCTCCCTGCGCCGGCGATGGAAATGGGCGCGCGACTCGATGCAGTTTCGACCGTGCCCGCCGCGGGTCGGGCCGGCAGCGAGGCTGAGGTCGGGCGCGGGCCGCACTGGCTGACATGATGAGGCCGGCCCTGCCGTCTGCGCCGCTGCTGGCGGTGATAATTCCGGCCTACAAGGGGCGACACCTGGCGCGCACGCTGGAGTCGTTCGCGCGGCAGACCGATCGCCGGTTTCGGGTTTATGTGGGCGATGACGCGAGTCCGGAGGAGCTCGGCGGGATCGTGGCCGCGTTTCACGATCGGCTGGAGGTGGTTTACCGGCGCTTCGAAGAGAACTTTGGCCGGCAATCGCTGGCGCGGCATTGGGATCGCGCGATAGCGCTCAGCGACGAGCCGTGGCTGTGGGTGTTTTCGGACGACGACATCGCGGCGCCGGACTGCGTGGCCGCGTTCCTGACGCGGCTGGCGGAGGCGGGGGAAACGCAGGCGCTGTTCCGCTTTCAGGTGACGCCGATCGATGCCGACGACCGCGAACTGGACGGGGCGACGGCGTATCGCGACCGGGAAAGCTGGGGCGACTACACGCAGCGGCTGCTGCGGGCCGACACCTGGATCGTGCTGCAGAACGTCATTTTCCGGCGGTCCGTCTACCAGGCGGAGGGAGGCTTCTGTGATTTCCCGCTGGGCTTCGGGACGGACCTCGTCTCCTGGGCGAAGTTCGCGCGGGTGGGCGGCCTGGAGACGCTGGCCCGCGGGCGGGTCTATTACCGCCGGCATGCGGCCGCCATCACGACGGATGTGTATCATGGCCGCGGAGACAAGGTCCCGATGCTGCTGGCGATGCAGCGGATGCTGCTCGAGCTGCGGCGCCTGGGCGCGGAGCGCGGCGCCGAGGGGGCGATTCCGGCCGGGCTGCAGCTCGACTATTTCTGCCGGCAGTTCCGCTACGTGACGCAGCCCCTGACCCGCGGCGAGGTGCGATTCGCCCTGAAGATCCTGCGCGAGCTGTGGCCGGCCTGGGTGGGGGTGCGCGAACTCTGGTTCGGCTGGCACTGGCTCGGGCCCCGGCTGCGCCGGATCGAATGGTATGCCCGGCTGGCCATCTGGCGGCAGGCGCGCGAAAAGTCATGACAACGCCCCCTGCATCACCGATCGCCCGGAAGGGTCCGGCTTTTGCCTGCCGCGCCTGCGGCCATGCCACCGCCACGCGGTATTGGGAGCAGCAGGACAGGCTGCACGGGCTGCCCGGGGTGTTCGAGTATGGCGAGTGCGCGCGCTGCGGCGCGCTGAGCATCCGTGTGGTGCCGGACGATCTGGGGCGGTTTTACCCGGTGGCGTATCACCGTTTCGAGCGCGCCCGGTCGCGGCTGGGCTCCATCGACTGGCGGGTGGTGCTGCTGTTCGGGTTTAGTCCGAACGGCCGGGCCCTAGTCAAGGCGGTGGTCGGCGACCGCGACGCGCGCGTGCTCGATGTGGGCTGCGGCAACGGGCGGTTGTTGCACGAGCTGTTCGCCGACGGTTACCGGGGCCTCTGCGGCGTGGATCCGCTGCTGCCGGCGGAGCAGGAGCACACGCAGCCGTTTCCCCTGTCGCGGAAAGGCATCCGGGAATGCGAGGGCGGCTGGGACGTGATCATGTATCACCACGTGCTCGAACACGTCGCGGATCCGCGTGAGGAGATGGCGGCGGCGGCGGCGCGGTTGCGACCGGGCGGAGCCCTGATGGTGCGGGTGCCGCTCGCCGACTCATGGGCGCGCCGGCATTTCGGGATTCACTGGGTCGCCTGGGATCCGCCGCGGCACCTGTGGGTGCCGACGGTGGCGGCCATCCGCGCCCTCGCGGCCGGGTCCGGCCTCGTGCTGGAGCGCATCGTGCACGATTCGACGGGGTATCAGGTTTGGGCGAGCCGCGTTTATCGCCGGGATGGCCGGATGGATGCGGCGGGCTCGCCTGTGATGCAACGCCGCGCCGGGCTGCTGGCGCGCAGCGGCGCGCTGGTGGCCTGGCATCTCTGGGCCCGCTGGCTCAACTGGCGCGGTCAGGGCGACCAGGCGTGCTTTGTCCTGCGCCGCCCCGAGCCGGGCGCGACGACGGCCCCCGGCGGTGGGCGTCGGGCATGAAGACTTCCGTTCTGATCAACACCTTCGAGCACCGGCGGTATCTGGGGACGTGCCTCGACTCGGTGTTTGGTCAGACGCAGCCGCCGGATGAAGTCATCGTCTACGACGACGGCAGCGCGGATGGCAGCGTGGAACTTCTGCGCAGCCGGAAGGAGCGCTTCACGCTGATCGCAGGACCGAAGGTCGCCGGGCGGAGCAGCCAGGAAAACCAGGCGCACGCCATCCATCAGGCGTTCGTCCGCGCCACCGGCGAGCTCGTGTTTCTGCTCGATGGCGACGACTATTTCCTGCCGGAGAAAATCGCCCGCCATGCCGCGGCGTTTGCGTCCGGGGCGTCGCCGGTGCTGGTGCAGGCGCCGGTGTATCAGGTCGACGAATGCGACCGGCGGCGGCCCTACGCCCGGGAGGCGTTCCGACTCGCGCCGGACCCGCTGGCCGCCGTCTACGCGCGGCACGATCCCGATTTGTTCTTTCCGACGAGTGCGCTGGTTTTTTCCCGGGAGTTTCTGAGCCGGGCGTTGCCGCTGGACACGTCCGACGGGATCGGGGTCTGGAGCGACGTGCGGCTGACGTGTGCCGCCCTGCTGGCCGGGCGAATCGTCAGCCTGGACGAGCCGCTGACGGCGTGGCGCCGGCATGGGAGGGCCCTCACGCTGGGCGCGGGAGCCTCACGCAGTTACCTCCTCAAGCTGACCTGGCGGCGCACGCGGGTGTTCAACCGGCTGGCGCGCGCCGCCGGCCGGCCGCCGGTCTCGATCTGGCGCAACCGCCGCTTTTATCTGCAACTGGCCCGGTGGTTGTTTCCGTGGGGTGGCGACGCCGCGGCCCGCTGGGGCCGGCAGCGCGGCGACCGCGGCCACTAAGCCGTCGGGCGGCGCCGGTCAGGTCCCGGGCGTCCGGGCGCCGGACTCCGCTGGAGAATTCGGTCCGCCGGCGGCGAGGGCTTCCGCCGGCGGGAGCACCGATACCGTTCCTCGTCTTCGTGCCAGCAGCCGCTGGCCGGCGGCGACGCTGGGCAACTCCACCCAACGGTAAAAAAACAAGGACAGATAGTAGACCGGAACCAGGAGCGCCAAAATCACGATGAAACACAGATAGGGATGGTTCCGATCGGGGAAGACCATCCGCGCGCCGCGCGGCACGAGGGCGAGGACCGGCTGATGCAGCAGGTAGAAGCTGTAGCTCACCACGCCCAGCCGCGCGAGCATCCCGGCGGGCCGGGGCTGGGACGGGACGGGCCGGAGCGCCTGCGGCCGCGCGAGCAGGTGAATGATGAGCCCGCCGGTGACGAGGGCGGTGAGCGGGAACAGGAAGGCGACGGCCGGACGGAAAAAATAGGCGGCGAAGAGCGCGCCGGCTGCCAGGCACAGACTTCCCGGCTTCACGGCGGGCAGGCGCCGCGCGAGGTGGCCCTCGGCAATCGCGGCGCCGAGGCACCAGCAAAACCAGAAGGCAAAAGGGTTGTATCCGGCCCAGCGCGGGAGCGGGAGGGAGCCGGGACCGGCGGAGGCGAGTTCTCCCGCCACCCGGATGACGAACTCGACGGCGGCGGTGATTGCCAGCGTGCGCGCCCAGCCGCGGCGCTGCGCGTAAGTCCACAGGATGGGATACAGGGCGTAGAGCTGGACTTCGACGGCGATGCTCCAGAACGAGGGATTGATGCTGAAGAAGTGGTCGTCGACCAGGTTGTGCAGCAGGGCGACGTGGCTTCCGAAATCCGCGAGCCCCGCCCCGTGGCCCAGGTCGACCTTGCCCCACGGAGAGAGGAACGAGAAAAGCAGCAGGCTCGCCAGATAGGGCGGATAGATGCGGAAGAACCGGCGGACAAAGAACGCACCGAAGGACGCCTCGCCCGAGCGGGCATGACTGAGGTGGATGCAAAAGCCGCTGACCACGAAGAAAACCGCCACGCCGAGGTAACCGAAGTAGGCGGGCAGGAGCAGCCGGGAGGCCCCGGCGCCGGCAACGTCACGGATCCTCCCGGCCCAGGGCAGCTCATCGACGCCGAAGGCCAGGCCGAGCGCATGGAAGATCGCCACGCCGAGGATGGCGCCGCCCCGGAGAGTATCGAGAAATCCGAGACGCTCGGCGCGTCTCGTCATGGTTCACGGCGGGCGGGAGTCACGGGCAGGTTTGATGTGCCACGCCCCGCCGGAATGCCAGCCGGATTGCCGGGCGGTGACCGCGGGGAGGGCGCGCCCCGCGACGCGGGCGGGTCAGCGGTTGAGCCACACGATCGCCGCGTTGAGCGCGGAGGCGAACGTCACCCACGCCACATACGGCGCCCAGAGCGCGCCGGCGAGGCGATCGGCGCGCCAGAAGCGCACGAGGGCGAGCACGAGCAGGATCCACAGGCCGGCGATGTCGACCAGCGCGAGATCGGGGCGGTGCCAGGCGAAGAAGCAGATGGACCACAGGGCGTTGAGGGCGAGCTGGGCGCCGTAGAGGCGCAGGACGCCGCGGGCCGCCGGGCCGGACTGCCGCCGCCAGACGCGCCAGGCCGCGACGGCCATCGCGACGTAAAGGGCGCTCCAGACGGGGCCGAAGAGCCAGCCGGGAGGAGTCCACGACGGCTTGGCCAGCGTCGGATACCAGGTCGTGACGCTCGGGAACGTCGCTGCCGATCCGATCGCGCCGGCGGCGAAGGTCGCGAGGAGGAAAACGGCGAGGGCGCCGTAGCGGGCGTTGGACATGGGAGGCAAGGCGTGCGGGCGTCCGGCTGACATCACAACAACGAATTCAGCCGCGCCACGCCTTCGCTCGCGCCGGCGCGAATCACCGTCACGCGCGGATCCGCGATCTCCGGCGGCGCCGGATCGATCAGGAAGATGCGCGCCTCGCTCCGCACGAAATCGATCAACGACGCGGCGGGGTAGACGGTCAGGGAGGTGCCGATGATCGCGAGCACATCGGCCGCGCGCACGGCCTCGATCGCGGCGTCGAGCAGCGGCACCGGCTCGCCGAACCAGACGATGTGCGGGCGGAGCTGCGACCCGCGTTCGCACCGGTCGCCGGATTTCAGCTCCCAGCCCGCGATCGGATACACGAGCCGCGGATCCACCGTGCTGCGCGCCTTGGTGAGTTCGCCGTGCAGGTGAAGCACGCGCGTGCTGCCGGCGCGCTCGTGGAGGTCGTCGACGTTCTGCGTGACGATGATGACATCGAAATCGTGCTCGAGCTCGGCAAG
>CAZENI010000414.1:0-7626 GCA_964513055.1 uncultured Opitutus sp. | reverse complement strand
GTTGTTCTGGCGCTTTGGCGCGCAGATGGCGGTGCGGATGGGCGACTGGAAACTGGTGAAGGGGCCGGGCACCGGTGCGGGCATCGAGGAAGCCGCGCGCGCGACGCTCGCCGGTGCGGAACTCTACAATCTGAAAGGCGATATCGGCGAGAAAACGAATCTGGCTTCGGCGAATCCGGAGAAAGTCCGCGAACTCGCCGCGGCGTGGACGACGTGGAACGGCGAACTGGTCGAGCCGAAGTGGGTGCCACAGCGCGCGGGAAAGGCGGGGAAGGGCGCGAAGAAGAAAAAGGCGAAATGAGGGCGCACGTCATGGTCGGAGCGGTTCTCGTTGCGGCGGGGTTGCTCGCGGCTGGCGCCGGCCGAGCGGCGGATGCGGCGCGGCCGTTTGCGGATCTCGCGCCGTGGGCGGTCGAACAGATGCCGGGCGGCAGCGTCAGGGTGCGCGACGGCAGGCTCGAGATTGAGGATCAAGCCGGCTGCACGGTGTGGTGGCGGGAGAAACTCACGGCACCCGTGGCCATCAGCTACAAGGTCACGGTCGTCGCGCGGGGCGGGCCGCTCGATCGCGTCTCGGATGTGAACTGTTTCTGGATGGCCAGCGATCCGCGCTCGACGGCGGCGCCCTTCGCGCCGGGGCAGGCGCGCAGCGGGAAATTCTCCGACTACGATTCGTTGCTGACCTACTACGTGGGCTATGGTGGCAACAACAACTCGACGACCCGTTTTCGCCGCTACGATGGCACCGCGGCGCGGCCGCTCCGGCCGGAGCACGATTTGTCGGCTGCGCGCTTTCTGCTGAAGCCGAACCACACTTACCAGATCCGGCTCGTGGCGCGGAACGGGCGGGCGGAGTTCTGGCGCGATGGCGAGCTGATCTTCAGTTTCGACGACACCGCGCCGCTGACCTCGGGCTGGTTCGCGCTGCGCACCGTGAAGAGCCACCTCGTGATCGAGGATTTGCGCATCGAGTCGCCGGACGGAAAGTGAAGGGGAGGGGGCGCATGTTCGACTTGCTTTGGGCGCAGTGCGCTGCGTCCTTTGCGTCGGGTTCGGAGAGATTCCTTTTCCGAAGGCGATTGGGACGGTCGGGCCGCCGTCTCGCACTTCAGTCCAGGGGAGCGATGCGCTCCGTCTGCGTTGTTTCCGATATGCCCATGGCCGTCTCCCGAGTGTTCCTTCGTTGTGTCGTCTGGTTCCTGCTCGCCGCCTCCGCGCAAGCGGCGGCGGGCGGCGATGCGGTGCTGCCGCGGCCGCTGGAAAGCTATGCCGAGTCCGGCGGCGCCTCGCTGTGGGCGGTGTTGCGGCACCGGGTGGAGGCGGAACCGTTCAACCTCGTCGCGCTCGTCATTTTCCTGCTGGCGATCGGTCACACGTTCCTGACGGCGAAATTCCGCCACTGGGCCCACCGGGCCGAAGCGGCGCACGCGGCGAAGCGGGGAATGCGGCCGCACGAACGCCCCGACGTCGACGATGACGGCACGCCGGATGAGGTCAGCTTCAAGGGACAGATTCTGCATTTCCTCGGCGAGGTGGAGGCGGTGTTCGGGACCTGGGTGCTGGTGCTCGCCGGCGCCATCGGCTGGTTCTTCGGCTGGGGGGCGGTGCTGGACTACGTAGGCCACACGGTGAATTTCACCGAGCCGATGTTCGTGGTGGTGATCATGGCGATCGCCGGCACGCGCCCGGTGCTGCGTTTCGCGGAGATCTGCCTGCGGCGGATCGCTGGTATCGGAAAAGCCACGACGGGGGCCTGGTGGCTCGCCATCCTGATCGTGGCGCCGGTGCTGGGATCGTTCATCACGGAGCCGGCGGCCATGACCATCGGCGCGCTGCTGCTGGCGCGGCAGTTCTACGCGCTGAAGCCCTCGCCGCGGTTTGCCTACGCGACGCTGGGCCTGCTCTTCGTCAACATCTCGGTCGGCGGCACGCTCACGCATTTTGCCGCGCCGCCCGTGCTCATGGTGGCGGCGCCGTGGCAGTGGGACACGCCGTTCATGTTCCTGCACTTCGGCTGGAAGGCGGTGCTCGGCATCGTGGCGGCCACATTGATTTACTACCTGGCGTTTCGCCGCGAACTGGCCGCGCTGGACCAGACCCGGCGGGCCGCCGCGGCGGGTGCGACGGCTCCCAGCGAGGTGCCGGTGCCCGCGTGGATCACCACGGTGCAGCTGCTGTTCATGGCGTTCACGGTGCTGGTCGCGCACTATCCACCGCTCTTCATCGGCGGCTTCCTGTTCTTCCTGGCCTTCTCCCAGGCGACGGCGCACCACCAAGGCCGCCTCGATCTAAGGCCGCCGATGCTCGTGGGCTTCTTTCTGGCCGGCCTCGTCGTGCACGGCGGATTGCAGGGCTGGTGGATCGAGCCGGTGCTGCGGCGGCTCGACGAAGGGCCGCTCTTTCTCGGCGCGACGATCCTCACGGCGTTCAACGACAACGCCGCGATCACCTACCTCGCGACCCTGGTGCCGGGGTTCACCGAGCCGTTGAAATACGCCGTCGTCGCGGGTGCGGTCACGGGCGGGGGCCTCACCGTGATCGCAAACGCGCCGAACCCGGCGGGGCAGACGATTCTCCAGCGCTTTTTTCCCGAAGGCGTGTCGCCGCTGGGTCTGCTGGCCGGCGCACTGATGCCGACGGCCGTCATGGCCGTCTGCTTCATGTTGCTGTAGGCGGTCTGCCGGGCGCGGCGGAGGCCGGGATTATTGCGAACGGAGTGCCGGCTTTTCCCGCCGAATCGAGTTCGAGCGGCGCCAGAGCGGACACTCCGTCGATCGCGCAACCTCGGGAAGCAAAACGCCTCCCGAGCAGTGGGAGGCGTTTCAAATTGGGTGCAGGGGTTGGATTTGAACCAACGACCTTCAGGTTATGAGCCTGACGAGCTACCAGGCTGCTCCACCCTGCAACGAATGGGACGCGGAAGGTCCTCACCGCTCCGGGTGCTGTCAACGCCTTTTTCCATTTCCTCTCCTTTCCGCTCGAATTCGAACTTGCCAGCCGCTCGTGCCCCCGGTGTGTTGGCGGGCTCTTCGTCAGAAATCACCGTCAACCGCTAACCAACCAACATCCATCGATCGCAAGGCGGCCCATTGGCCGACCTGTGTGTCGCCAGATACATCAGATCATATGAGCATCAGTGTAACTCCCAAGGACCTGCTCGATGCAGGCGTCCACTTCGGCCACCAGACCAAGCGTTGGAACCCGCGTTCCAAGCCCTTCATCTTCGATCACCGCCAGGGCGTGACGATCATCGATCTGGGCAAGACCCACGAGGCCCTCACCAAGGCGTGTCAGTTCCTCGAGGATACCGTCGCCAACGGCGGCAACGTGCTCTTCGTCGGCACCAAGCGCCAGGCCAAGGAAATCGTCCGCGAGGCCGCGACCTCCGTCAACATGCCGATGTGCGTCGACCGCTGGCTCGGCGGCACGCTCACGAATTACGAGACGGTCAAGAAATCGATCGCCAAGTTTAAGAAGTATCAGGCGATGGAAACCTCCGGCGAGATGGCGAAGCTGCCCCGCAAGGAAGAGTCCGCCATCAAGCGCGAGATGACGCGCATGCAGAAGAATTTCGCCGGCATCTCCGACATGGGCGGCCTCCCGTCCGCCATGTTCGTGGTCGACGTGAATCACCACAAGATCGCCGTCGCCGAAGGTTCCCGCGCCGGCATCCCGTGCGTCGGCATCGTCGACACCAATTCCGACCCGACCACCGTCTCGCACCCCATCCCGGGCAACGACGACGCCGTGAAGTCGATCCGCATCATCGTCGAGGCGATTACCGCCGCGGTCCAGAGCGGACTCGCCCTGCGCGACACGCGTCGCGCCCAGCGCGGCCAGGCCGACCTGAAGGCCACGACCGCCGGGGTCGAGCCCGCGGCCCCCGAGGCCGCCGTCGCCGCCCTTGCGGGTGACGACGACGTGCTCGCCAAGGTCGATCTCCCGGCCGATGTCGCCGCGGTGGTCGAGGGCGAAGTCGAGGGCGCCGCCGCGCTCGCCAAGAAGAAGCCGCTCCGCGCCAAGCGCCCGGCGGTCAAGGCCGAGTAATTTCCACCCACTGCCACCACTCTGAATGAGCTCACCTGTCACCGCTCAAATGGTCAGCGACCTGCGCGCCAAAACCGGCGCCGGCCTGCTGGACTGCAAGAAGGCCCTCGATGAAGCCAAGGGCAACATCGAGGAAGCTGTCACGCTTCTCCGCAAGAAGCTCGGTTCGAAGCTGGACAAGCTGTCGAGCCGCGCGACCAAGGAAGGCGTGATCGAGAGCTACATCCACGTCGGCGGCAAAGTCGGCGTGCTGATCGAGGTCAATTGCGAGACGGATTTCGTCGCGCGCAACGACGGCTTCCGCGCCTTCGTGAAGGACCTCTGCCTGCAGATCGCCGCCGCCGCGCCTCTCTACGTCTCGCGCGAAGAGGTGCCGGAGGCCGAACTCGCCAAGGAGCGCGAGATCGCCGCGGCGCAGGTCGCGGGCAAGCCGCCGGCGGCCGTGCAGAAGATCATCGAGGGCAAGCTCGACAAGCACTACTCGACCGTGTGCCTGATCGATCAGCCGTTTGTGAAGACGCCGGAGAAGACCGTGAAGGAGTTGCTGGCCGATCAGATCGCGAAGATCGGCGAGAACATCCAGGTGCGCCGCTTCGTGCGCTACCAGCTCGGCTCCTGAGCAAAACCGGTTGCCGTTTCCGGGGCGCTGCACTCTCTGAGTGGAGCGCCCTTTTTTTATGCACGTCACCCGCGCCCACATCGTCGTCCGTGGTCTCACGAATTGCTGCCCCAATTGCGGGGCGCGCACCTTGTTCAAGCCGGGCACGCTCTTTCAGATCAACCGTGAGTGCCCGGCGTGCCATTTCCAGTTCGAGCGCAACAACGACGAGGGCTTCTTCCTCGGATCGATGTCGCTGAACTATGGCGTGACGCTCGTGTGCTTCCTGCTGCCGGTGCTGCTGCTGTGGTATTTCAAGGTGATCGGCGACGGGGTCGCGATTGCGCTCGCGGGCGTGGGGGCGGTGGGATTTCCCGCGCTGTTTTACCGGTCGTCGCGGAGTTGGTGGCTGATGAACTACTATTTCCTGTTTCCGCATCACCTCCCCGCCAACGGCGGCAAGGGTCGCGGCGGCGAGGACGACAACGTCTGAAGCGCGGGATCCGCGGGCGCGTTGATTTTCGGCTTCCGTTTTGGGAAGCGCGGCCTACGTTTTCGCGTTCTGCGCCGGAGAGGTGGCAGAGTGGTCTAACGCGCCTGACTCGAAATCAGGTGTGGCCGAAAGGTCACCGGGGGTTCGAATCCCTCCCTCTCCGCCAGTGTTTTTACCCGTGCGCCCGGGCGCCGACGGAGTTTCTGCGCCGCGTCGGCGGGCGGCCGACCAAGAACCAGTCCATGATGGACAAGAGATGCCGAGCGCGGCGCGCGCCGGAGGCGTAGCGTGCGTGGCAACGCCCGCGGCGGTTGCCGCCGCCGGCCCAGGAGGAAACCCGTCATGCTGAAAAACTACTCCATCGAATACAGTCTGCACTTCCGCCGGCACACGCCGCCCGAGCGGCTCGTCTATTTCACCGACGATCCGGTGGCCGTCGAAGAGTTCGTCGAGAATCTTCTCGAACACCGCATGGCCCTGCTGGCGATCAAGCACGAGGGCGTCGATCTGCCGAAGCTTGAGTTTGATCGCCTCGTGAAGCTCGCCGCGGCCCGGGCTGCCTCGAAGCTCATCTGCGCGTCGCTCAACATCAAGGCGGACGAGGAGCGGCATCGTTTCGGCTTTGCCGCCTGAGGCCGATGCCGGCGCGCGGGCGCACCGTCGCGGGTCAATGGATGCGCTGGATTTTTCCCAAAGTGCGCAGCCGCCGCCGGCGAGCTGTGGCATGTTGGCCGCGGGCCCATGCCTCGATCCATGAACCACTGCCTTTGCTGGTTCTCCGGTATCGGAATCGGTGACGTTCCGGTGACCGGAGGGAAGAACACCCCGCTGGGCGGATGGCTGCGCGCCTCTGCCGCCGGGGACGTCGACCGCGCCTCGCCGACGCCCGGCACCGTCCTGAAAAACCACGGCCGCCTTCCTGGAAACGGAGCCGGCCCCCGCCCGAAAGGAGAACGCCCATGAAAACCGACGATGCCTGCATCCTGTGCGCGACTGATTTCTCCCCCGCCGCGGGCGCGGCGGCCGCCGTGGCCGCGCAGCTCGCCGGTGCGCGGGCGGCGCGCTTGCGGCTGGTGCACGCCTGCGACCCCGCGTCCGCCCGCGTGCTCGCCCGGGCGCACGAGCGCCTCGGCGCCGAGGCCCGGCGGCTGGGCAAGTTCGGGCCCGAAGTGGAGCCCGTGCTGCTCGAGAGTGCGCGGCTCTGCGCCGCGGTGCTCGCGTGTATCCGTTCCAGCATGCCGTCGCTCGTCGTGGTCGCGTCGGGCGTGAAGGGGCCGCTCGATCGCTGGGCGCTGGGCAGTTTCGCGGAACAGCTCGCGGAGTCCTCCCCGGTGCCGACCCTGGTGGTGCGGCACCCGGCGGCGTTCGCGAACTGGGATTGGACGAAGGACCGCCTCACCGTGCTGCTCGCGCTCGACCGCTATCCGTCGTCCGACGTGGTGCTGCGCTGGGCGCGGGATTTCCGGCGGGCGGGGCCGTGCGATCTCGTCTCCTGCACGATCAACTGGCGCATGCCGACGGCCGAGCAGGCGGCGATCGCGCCGGGCCGGCCGGTGAACCCACCCGAACTCCAGGCGCGGCTGGAGCGCGAGCTGCGGAAGAAGGTCCGCGACCAGATCGGGGATGATGCTGGCACCGTCGTCGTCCGGCCCTTTTTCGGCGAGCCGGGCCCGTGCCTCGTGGAGGTCGCCGCGGAGATGAAGGCGCAGGTGATCGCGGTCGGCACGCATCAGCGGCACGGCCTGCGGCGCCTGGCGCAGTTCTCCGTCTCGCGCGCGCTCCTGCATGAAACGGGGACGAACCTCGTGTGCGTGCCGGTCGCGGCGCAGTCCGATCCACGCGAGGCGCACATTCCGGACTTCCGGCGGGTGCTCGTGGCCACGGATTTCTCGCCGGAGGGTGACGCGGCGGTGCCGTTTGCCGCCGCGGCCTGCAGCGTCGGCGGGCGGTTGCGGCTGGTCCACGTGGTCCCGGTGTCGCGCCGGACGGGAGGCAGCCGCGGCGCGGAGCTGCGGCGGCAGTTGCAGGAGCGCGTGCCGAACGAGCTGGGCGCGCGGGGACAACCGGCCGAGGTCGCGGTGCTCGAGGCGCGCGATGTCGCCGGCGCGATCTGCGCCGAGGCCGCGCGCTTCGGCGCCGATCTCGTCTGCCTGGCGTCGCACGGGCGCGGCCTGTCCCGCGCCTGGCACGGCTCGGTGGCGAAGGCGGTGCTGAAGCAGATCCGGCGGCCGCTGCTGGTGATCCGCCGGCCGGAGGAGTGAGCCCGCCCGGCGGCCGGCCGGCACGACGAATTTCGATGACGACCACGCGCGCCGACGCTCCCCCCGAGTCTCCCGCCCGGCGCGAGGCGCGCCGGCGGCCGCTGGGCCATTTCTTCGCGCCCGCCAACATCGCCGTGATCGGCGCGAGTGCGGACGAGGGGAGCGTGGGGCGGGCCCTGCTGGAGAACCTGCGGGATTTCGCCGGCGGCGTGTTTCCGGTGAATCCC
>CAZENI010000413.1:0-7679 GCA_964513055.1 uncultured Opitutus sp. | reverse complement strand
CCCTGGTGCGCTGGCCAAAGAACTTCCCGGCGCCGCGCGGCTTCCAGGCGGGGCGGGTGAGCAGCCAGCTCCTCTCGGCCATCGACCTGGCGCCGACGATGCTGACGGTGG
This sequence comes from uncultured Opitutus sp., assembly GCA_964513055.1. Lineage (GTDB taxonomy): Bacteria > Verrucomicrobiota > Verrucomicrobiia > Opitutales > Opitutaceae > ER46. The sequence goes on along the minus strand of CAZENI010000413.1, from coordinate 7,568 downwards.
CGGGCGCGGCGGTGCCGGCGAAGATGCAGGGCCGGGCGTTCCTCGGGGAGAAGGCGGCGCCGGCGCGCGAGTTCGTCTTTGGCGGCCGCGATCGCTGCGACGAGACCGCGATGACGATCCGCACGGCGCGCGATGCGCGCTATCGCTACATCCGCACGCTCACCCCGGAGGTCCCCGTGCTTGCGCCCAACAAATACAAGGAGACGCAATACCCGGTGTGGACCCTGCTCAAGGAGCTGCACGCGCAGGGAAAACTCACGCCCGCGCAGGCGTTCCTCGTCGCGCCGCGCCAGCCGGAAGAGCAGTTGTTCGATCTGCAGTCGGATCCGGATCAGCTTTCGAATCTGGTGGCGTCTTCGAAGCCGGAACATGTCGCCGCGCTGAAGCGGCTGCGCGCGGCCCTGGACGGCTGGTTCCGGGAGACGAACGATCCGGAGATCACGGCGGAAGGCCGGGCGACGAGCCCGCGCTGAGCGCAGGCCGGCGGCCCGCGGCGAATTCGTGTTGCGCGGGCGCGGGGCGTTCGCACGGTTCGAGCCGTTGAACAAAATCGGGCAGAACACGGTGACGCAGCAGATGGTGGCCGACGCGGTGGGCGTGCACCTGTCGACCGTGTCGCTGGCGCTGCGCAACGATTCCCGGCTGCCGCTGGCGACGCGGCAGCGCATCCAGGCGGTGGCACAGAAACTCGGATACGCGCCCAATCCGCTGGTGTCGCTGCTGATGTCGCGGGTGCGGCGGCGGAATGCGGGTTATCGCGGCACGATCGGCTACGTGCACACGGTGCCGCGGGAGACGCCCAAGCTGGCCGGGCAGGTCCACCGCAATTTCGTGGCGGGCGCGCGCAGTCGCGCGATGGACCTCGGCTACAATCTCGACGAATTCTATCTGACCGCGGACCCTGCGAGCGGGAAGCAACTGGCGCGAATGCTCGATGCGCGCAGCATCGCGGGCCTGGTGATCGAGCACGTGCCGGGGCCGTTGTGCCCGGGGCGGCGCCTGCCGTTCGACGTGACGCCGTTTGCCTCGGCCTCGCTGGGGGTGCCGCTGGCGGCGCCGCCCCTGCACTACGTGGCCAACGATCAATACATGCGCGCGGTGGTGGCCGCGCGGGAGTTGCTGGCGCTGGGCTACCGGCGGCTGGGTCTGGTCGTGGTGGACGCCTTTGACAGCGCGATGGCGCATCGCTGCTCCGCGGGATTCTGGGCGGTGCAGGAATACATCGCGGGCGTGGAGCGCGTGCCGATTTGCCGGATCGAGGGGGACGACGAGCGGACGTTTGGCGCCTGGCTGAAACGGCACCGGCCCGACGCGATCCTCGCGACCGGCCGGCGGCTGCTGGACTGGGTGATCGCCGCAGGCTGGCGAGTGCCGGAGGATGTCGGTTGGGTGCATCTCGACTGGCTGCCGGAATACAAGCGGATCGCGGGCGTGTATGGGAATAGTGAGCACACAGGTGCGGCCGCGGTGGAACTGGTCGTCTCGCAGATGCACCGCGGCGAATCCGGTCCGCCGGCGCACGCCATGCACTACCTGGTGGCGGGCTCGTGGATGGCGGGAAAGACCATCCGCAAGGTCGGGCCGCCGCTGGACCTGGAGACGTCGTTTTTCGCGGACCTCGCCCGGGTTTGAATCGGGCGGGGCGGGGCTGATTCAGCCCGAACGAAGGTGCGGGACCCGTGGTCCCGCAGCACCGTCGTTCACGGCAGCGCGAGCACGATGGTCTCGGGCGTTTGGCCGGCCGCGACGACAAACGTCTTCTCCGCGCGCTTCCCGTCTCGCTCCGCCGTCACGACATACTCGCCGTGGAAGCCGCGGGCGGCGTAGCGACCGTCGTCGGCGGTGAGGCCGACGAGGTGCGTGCGCCACTGCTTGAGGACGAGGTCGCGATAGACTTTGCCATTGGGCTTCTCCGACCAGTCGGTGCGATACATCGCGGCGTTCGGGCGCCAGTGCGTCTTTTCCCAGAACCCCCACACTTGGATGCCGACGACGGAGGGATGGCTCAGGCACAGGATGAAGAAGTCGCGCGTGTAGTCGGCCTGCAGCTCCTCGTCGTCGGTCCACACGTCGAACTCGGTGATGCGCACCGGCAGCTTGAACTGCGCCCAGTAGCGATCGAGCACGGCGAGGACGTTCTCGGGCGCGTTCGGGTAGTTGCTGATGTGGGCCTGCAGCCCGAGGCCGTCGACCGGCGCGCCATTGGCCAGCAGGAAACGCGTCGTCTCCTCGAAGTGCGCGACGTGGTCGGCGTCGGTCGTGGCGTCGTGATTGCTGAAATCGTTGAAGTAGAGCTTGGCGTCCGGCATCCCGGCGCGCGCGACCTTGAACCAGTCGGGCATGATCTCGCGGCCGAAGAGATCCATGAGATCGTGATTGGTGAACGGCTCGTTGAGCACATCCCACTCGTCGAACAGGTCCCGGGTGAGCCGCGCGACTTCGCGCACGTGATCGAGGACGAGGCGCGGCATCTCCTTCTCGCGCGGCGTGCCGCGGAGATCGCCGAGCGACTTCGGGTGGTTCTTCCAGCCGGGCCAGACGAGCACATGGCCGCGCGCGTGGAGGCCGTGCGCGCGCAGCCAGCGGACGCCGGCGAGCGACTGCTCGAGGTTGAAACCCGGGCCCCAGTCGCCGGCGAGCGTCACGGCCTTCCAGTCGTTCTCCGGGCTCGCGGCGTTGAAGAGTTCGAGGGCCTTCTGCCGGTAGAGGAGATTCTCCGGCGTGTCTTTCACGAGCCGCTCGAACTGCAGGGCCGAACCGAACTGGAACGCCGCCTTGCGCTGATCGATCCGCACGGTGGCGCCGGACAGCGACCGGCCGGCGGCGTCGGTGACGCGCACGGCGAAGTCGCCTTTGCGGAGCTGCTCGATGCGCGCGAGAGCCGCCTGGCGCCACGGTGCGCCGGCCTCGCGGCCCGCGTAGGTGAAGCGCGTGCGGGGCAGCGCGGCGAGGGGGAGGGACGTGCCGTAGAAGAGCACGTCGAGGCCGCCGATCTCGATCGTCTGCCGCTTGAAGCCGAAGCGAAACATGAACGCGCATTCCTCGACGGCGAAGTCGCGACCGGCGGGGAAGGGGAAGAGGAACTCCGTCCAGTCGCGGCCCACGCTCACGGCCGTCTCGATGCTGCTGTTGAAATCGACGCCGTTGCGCCGGACCACGAGCTGCACGCGGGCTTTGCCGGTCTCGTCGTTCGACGCCACGCTGCGCGCGAAGAAGCGGACCATCAGCACCTCGCCTTTCGCAATCGCGCGACGGTTCAGCGCGCGCAGTTCGATCGCCGCCATCGGGCTCGTATCGCGAAGGGTGGATACGCGCCAGGCCCGCCCGAAGCCGGGGCCGGTCGCGTCCACCACGCGGAAGTCGGCCGCGTCGGCGTGACCCGGCATGGGATTGAGTTTGAACGCAGCGAGCGGCGGGTCGGAAACGAGCGGCTCCGCGGGCGGCAGGGCGGTCTGGGCGTGGAGGCCGACGGCAAGGATGGCGGCAGCGACGAGGCAGCGGAGGGGGCGCATGGCGGGGTGCTCCCGATCGTCGCCAGCTCCGGCGGAAAATAAAAGCATCGATGGCGCTAACGTTAGAGCCGCAGCCGTGGGAGCGGCGCGGCGGTCCATAGTGAGATTCACATCCTCATTGCGGGTGCTGCCGCATGAGATTGCCTCCCGTTCACCCCATGCACTTCCCACCCCGTGTGCTTTTTCCGCTGACGTCCGGCCTCGCCGCCGTCCTCGCGTTTACTTCCGGTGTGTCGCGACTCGCTGGCCAGGCGGCGGCGCCGGCCAGCCCCGCCGCCTGGACCGCGGCGCAGGATCATCAGAACATGCTGCAGCAGCTCGGCATCACCAAGCTGCGGCCGGGCCCGAGCGGGCGGACGGGACCCGACGTCACCAATCCGGCCAACTACGATCCAGCGAAGGCCAACCCGTTTCCCGATCTGCCCGAACTGCTCGTCACGAACAACGGCGCCAAGGTCACCACGGCCGAGCAGTGGTGGAAGGTGCGCCGCCCGGAGATCGCCGAAGCGTTCGAGCGGGAGGTGATCGGGCGCGTGCCGAAGCAGGTGCCAAAGGTGACGTGGGCGGTGACCAAGACCGTCAGCACCGATGTCGGCGGCATTCCGGTGGTGGCGAAACAAGTCATCGGCCACGTCGACAACGCCGCGTATCCGGCGATTGCGGTCGATATCCGGATGGCGGTCGTCGTGCCGGCGAACGCGAAGGCGGCCGTGCCGGTGCTGATGATGTTTGGCTTCGGCGGGCTGCCGGGCGAAGCGCCGCCCGGGCGCGGGGGCGGCGGCGGGGCCGCGAAGAAGGCGCCCGATGGCGCAGCGCCGAAGGCGGCGAAGGCCGCGCCGACATTCGCCGATCCGCCGTCGACAGAGCAGCTCATCGCGGCCGGTTGGGGCTACGTTTCGATCAGCCCCGCCAGCATCCAGGCCGACAACGGCGCCGGGCTCACGCAGGGCATCATCGGCCTCGTCAACCAGGGCCAGCCGCGCCGGCCCGACGACTGGGGCGCGCTGCGCGCGTGGGCGTGGGGCGCGGCGCGGGGGCTCGACTATCTTGAAACGGATCCGGCGGTGGACGCGAAGCGCGTCGGCATCGAAGGCGTGTCGCGCTACGGCAAGGCGGCGCTGGTGACGATGGCGTTCGAGCCGCGCTTCGCGCTGGTCCTAGTGGGCTCGAGCGGTGAGGGCGGCGCCAAGCTGCACCGCCGCAATTTCGGCGAGGCGGTGGAGAACCTCACGGGCTCCGGCCAATACCACTGGATGGCTGGCAACTTCCTGAAATACGGCGCGGCGGAGTCGACGTTTGGCGGCAGGAATGCGGGCGACATTCCCGTGGATGCGCACCAGCTCATCGCGCTGTGCGCGCCGCGCCCGACCTTCATCAGCTACGGCATCCCCGAACGCGGCGACGCGAACTGGCTCGATCAGCAGGGAAGCTACATGGCCGCGGTCGCGGCCGGGCCCGCGTTTCGACTGCTCGGCGCGCGCGATCTCGGCGTGACGGAGGACTACCGCACGGCGCAGAAACCGCCCGTGAACCACGGGCTGCTCGCCGGCGAACTCGCGTGGCGCCAGCACGACGGCGGGCACGAGGATCGCACGAACATGAAGCATTTCATCGCCTGGGCCAACCCGCTCATCGGTCACACCCCGCCGTCCCGCCCATGAAGACGACGGCTTTCCTCTTCGGCGCGACGCTGCTGGTCGCGACCGCGCCCGCGCAGCCGGCCGACCGGCCGGCGCCCCGCACCGATGCGAACTCGCGGCTCGCGCACGAGCAGTTGCTCGCCAAGGCGAAGCAGGGACGGATCGACGTCTACTTCGTCGGCGATTCGATCACGCGCCGCTGGGGCGCGACCGACTACCCCGAGTTTCTCGCCCATTGGAAAAGCAATTTCCACGGCTGGAACGCCGCCAACTTCGGCTGGGGCGCCGACTCGACCCAGCACATTCTCTGGCGGCTGCAGAATGGTGAGATGGATGGCGTGGCGCCCAGGGTGATCGTGATCCTCGCGGGGACGAACAACGTCGGCCGCACGCCGCCCGACGAGGCGAAGGTCGCCGAGATCACGCGCGGCGTGAAGGCCATCGTCGAGGCGTGCCGGCAGAAGGCGCCCGCGGCCACGATCGTGCTCACGGCGATTTTTCCGCGAAACGACAATCCGGCGGTCGTGCCGGGCATCGAGCGGATCAATCAGAACCTCGCCCGGCTCGCCGACGGAAAAGCGATCCTGTATCTGAATATCAACGACAAGCTGGCCGACGCGGACGGGCGGCTCCTCGACGGCATGACCGTCGACAAACTCCACCTCTCGCTCCGGGGTTACCAGGTCTGGGCCGACGGGCTGAAACCCATCTTCACGGAGTTGCTCGGACCGCCCGCCGCGACGGACCAGGCGCCGCCGCCCACGGGCGATCCCAGCGCCGGTGCAAAGAAGAACTGACGCCGGCGCCGGCGGGCCTGGTTCCGGGAGGAGAGCGGGCCTAACGCCGGCCGATGGCTAGGAGCTTCTCGGTCGTGCGGAAGTAGATCGTGCCGTCCGCGATGGCGGGCGTGGCGAGGCTGAGGCCGGCGAGCGAGTTTTGCGCGACGACGGAGAACTGGCGGTTCGCGGCGACGACGAAGACCTCGCCGCCTTCGTTCGAAAAGTAGAGGTGGCCGGCCGCGGCCACGCCGGAGGCGGTGAAGGCCTGGCCGGCGCGTTGCAGGCGCTCGCTGTAGTAGATTTCCCCGGTGATCCGGTTCACGCAGGTGAGAATGCCCTGCCAGTCGCAGCTCCACAGGAGATCGCCCAGCAAAAGCGGGGTCTGCATGTAGCTGCCCAGTTTCGGATGGCACCACGCGACGGCGGCATTGGTTTCGCTGATCTCGGGTGGCGTGATGTCGCCGTGCGCGGCCGCGAGCCGCAGGCCGCGCAGCGGACGGTGCGTGCCGTGCGCCGTGGTGAGATAGGCCCAGTCGTCGACAATCAGCGGCGCGGGCACCGGGATGTCGCCGCCGCCGGAGAGGGTCCAGACCTGGCGTCCGGTCGCGAAGTCGTATCCGCCGATCTGTTTCCAGCCGTTCAGGACGATCTGCGTGCGGCCGCCGACTTCGGCGATCGCCGGCGTGCACCAGTTCGCAACCTCGGTGCGCGCGGTGCGCCAGAGCTCGCGGCCGTCGCGCGCGTCGAACACCGCGACAAACTGTTCGCTGAGCACATCGCACTGCACGATGACCTTGCCTTCGTGGAGGATCGGCGAGCTCGCAAAGCTCCACTGCAGCGTCGGCGCGTTCCACGGGCCGGCGTCCATCTTGCCGAGGGCCCGGCGCCACCGCGGCGTGCCGTCCATCTCGAAACAGAAGAGACCCTCCGAGCCGAAGATGGCGACGAGGCACTGCCCGTCGGTCGCGGGCGTGGAGTTGCAGTGCGTCGCCTTCAGGTGGCGTTCCTGCGAGGGCACACCCTCGTGCCCCGTCCGGTTCCACACGATCTTTCCGGTGACGCGATCAACGCAGAGCAGCCGCCACTGGTGGATGTCCTGTTCCGGATACGAGTCACCCGAGCCGAAGACGCCGGTCTTGATGGTGGCCCGGGGGCCGGGCCGGTCGGCCGTCGTGAGGTAGAGGTGCGGGCCCCAGAGGATCGGGCTCGAGTGACCCAGGCCGGGAAGCTCCGTGATCCAGCGGACATTCTCGCGGGATTCCACTTTCCACGTCGTGGGCGCGGCGCCCGCGGAGATCCCGCGGCCGAGCGGACCGCGGAACTGCGGCCAGTTTTCGGCGCCGGCGGCGAGGCCGGGAGCGACGATGAGAGCGAGGGCGAGGAGGCGCACGTGCACGGGCTTGACCCTGGGCGGCACGGGGCCGTGACGCGAGTGCGCGGTGAGGCCGGGAAGCTGAAAAACAGAAGCGCCGCCGCGAACCCCTTCGCGGCGGCGCTGTTTGACCTTTGCCCTGACAAGTCGGTTTAGAAGGAGAACGTATTCGTGACGAACCACTCGCGGTTCGGCTTCACGCGCACGGAGGCCCACGTCTTGCCGTCCGGCTCGATCGAGATCGGGATGAGGCCGTCGCGGGCGA
>CAZENI010000412.1:0-7713 GCA_964513055.1 uncultured Opitutus sp. | reverse complement strand
ATCCTGATCATCGTGCGCGCGCTCACGGACGAGGAAATCACCGTGCTGCACGCCGCCGCACACGCCGCCGGCCTCGACGCGCTCTTCGAGATTCACACCGAGCCCGAGATCGAGCGGGCCGTGCGCCACGGTGCGCGGGTGATCGGCGTGAACAACCGCGACCTCGCGATCTTCAAGACCGACCTCGGCCTGAGCGAGCGCCTGATCCCGAAGTTTCCACGCGACGTGATTGCGGTGAGCGAGAGCGGGATTCACACCGCCGCCGACGCCGCGCGGGTCCGCGCCGCGGGCGCACAGGCCGTGCTCGTCGGCGAGGCCCTGATGCGCGCGGCGGAGCCGGCGGCGCTCATCGCCGCGTTTCGCGCCGCCTGAGTCCATCTCCCACCATGAGCCAACGACCCATCAGCGCCTTCCAGAAACTCGGCGGCCTTTATTTCCTGCCGCGCACGCTGGACAAGATCCGCAAGCACGCCCGCGGCGAGCTGCACGCCGAGCATCACGAGTATCTCGGCAAGGCCTACGACGGCCGGCTCTGCCATTTCCTCGGGATCGACTACGCCGCGCTCAAGGAACGCACCCTGGCCGGCGGCACGGACGAGGAGATTCTCGCGTGGATCCAGCAGCACGGCCGCAAGCTGACGGAGGTCGATGTGATGATCTGGAACGGCTTCGCGTCCAAGCGCGGCTGGCGCGACGAAGCGACACCCGGCCTCGAGAAGAACAAGGCCGACAGCGGCCTCGCCCACCGCACGGACCTCGTCACGTTCTTCGACTACTACGAGGTCGACGAAGGCCGCGCGCCGCGCTGAGCCATGCCGCTGTCGCCGACCGCCACGCGCGAGTTGCTCGCCCAGCTCGGGCACTCGCCAAAGCGTTTTCTCGGGCAGAACTTCCTCGTCGACGGCAACATCGTCCGCAAGTCCCTCGAGCTCGCGGGCGTCGGCCCCGGTGACACCGTGGTGGAGGTCGGGCCCGGCCTCGGCACGCTGACGACGGCGCTCCTCGAGGCCGGGGCCGACGTCTGGGCGGTCGAGAAAGATCGCACCTTGCACGCCCACCTCGAGTTGACACTCGCGCCGCGGTTTCCGCAGACGTTTCACCTGGTCGAGGGCGACGCCGTCGAGGTCCCGCTCGCCGGGCTGGCGCCCACGACGGATTTCAAGATCGTCGCCAACCTGCCCTACGCCATCGCCACGCCCTGGCTCGACGCGGTGCTCGCGGGGCCGCTGCCGGCGCGTCTGGTGCTCATGCTGCAGCAGGAAGCCGCACAGCGCTACGCCGCGCAGCCGGGCTCCAAATCCTTCGGCGCCATCTCGGTCTTCCTGCAGGCCGCCTATGCGATCGCTCCGGGGCACAAGGTGGCCGCGGCCTGCTTCTTTCCGCGGCCGGACGTCGAGTCGCATCTGCTGAATCTCGTGCGCCGGCCGGAGCCCTTTGTCTTCGCGCCTCCGGCGAAGGCGCTCATCCGGGCGTGCTTCCAGCAACGTCGCAAACAGATCGGCGCGCTCCTCCGCAGCCATCTGCCGCCCGGCGTCACCGGCTGGCGGGAACTTCTGCCGGCTCACGGGCTCTCAGAGCAGACCCGGCCCGAGGCGATTACCGTGGAGGCATGGCGGCAACTTTCCGCGCTACTGCCACCGTTGGCTTGAAAGCGTCCGCGGTCCGGATACTCAGTTTAGCCCCCTATCCATGCTCCGCCTCACGCTCGCGCTCCTCTTCGCCACCGTCACCACCGTCACCCATGCCCAGGGGCTCGCGGGCAAGCTCGAGGGCCGCACCTACGTTTCGCCCACCGGCATCTTCAAGGTCACCGTCCCCGTGCTCGCCGAGCTGGGTGGGGAAATCACGGATACGCCCAACGTCGTGACGTTCCAGGACGACTTCAACGTCCACGTGAGCATCGCCGCCTTCCCGCAGGATGCGACCCAACGCTGGGAGCTGTCCACGCGGGGCGCCAAGGACTACCTGGTCTATTTCTTCAGCAATTTCGTGCTGCGCGATTTCAAGCAGGCCTTCCAGGGCGTGCAGATGGAAAGCGCGAAGTTCTTGCCGGGCATGCTCGAGGGTTCGTTGCTCACCTATTTTCTCGTGCCGGGCGGCACGATGTTCGGCGACCGCGTGCCGGTCGTCGCGGCGGGCCAGGTGCCGGTCGCCAAACGCGGCAACCTGCTCTTCGTCCGCAACGGCCACGTCTTCGTGATCAGCATCGAACTCGCCGAGCGCGCGATCGAGGGCCGGCTCTACACGAAGACCACCGCCGAGGAGGACGAGATTCTGCGCAACCGGCTGAACGACATCGTGGCCAAGATGACGTTCGCCAAACCGCCGGCGGCGGAACCCGCAAAGAAATGACCGCGGCGCCGCGCAGCCTGTCGCGGCGTTGGCTGGCGGGCGTCATCGCGGGCCTCTCGCTGCTGCTCGGCGGGTGTGTCTACCTCCGGCTGCTCGAGGTGAAGCAGCAACTCGGCAAGTTCGATCAGTTCTTCGGCCTGCAGACCCAGGATGGTCTCGCCCTGATCTGCCACACGCCCGTCCTGCGCACCGCCGATGTCCGCTGGATCGGACTCAGTCCGGAGACGACGCGGAAACTCGGCCAGGCCGAACACTGGCAGGTGCGCTGGGTGAAGCAGCTCCCCGACGGCGTCACGGAGAAGGTGGCGTTCGACATCGTGCTCGAACTCGGTTTCGCCGCCGACAAGTTGACCCGCGTGGCGATTCCCGAGCGCTACTTCGCCGTGATGCCGAAGCCGTTTCTCATCGGGGTGATCAAGAGCGTCGGCAAGGGCCGCATCGACAAGTCCTCCAAGCGCATCGACTCGACCGTCTCGGCCGCGGAAATCTCCGCCGCCCGCCCCAAGCTCCCGGCCATTGACAAACTGCTCGGCGTGCCGAGTGAGGAACGCGAGGAAGGTGCAAACACCGTCGTGCGTTATCGCTACGTCCCCGCGACAAAGGAATCGCGCGCGGGTGTGTTCGACATGCACCTCACCTTCGACACCAAGAGCGGCGAACTCCTCAAATGGCAGGGTTTCACGCCGGTGGGCCGGATCGGTTTCGATTTTTCGGCGGATCGGAACTCGGGAAAGAAAACCGGTGAGGAACGCTGATGCTCGCCAATTTCAAACATCATTGGCTCGGCATCCGCGTCGCTTAGCGCCAATCAGCGGTTTCTCAGAAATGCCTCCGACCGATCTCATCCTCCGCAACGCCACCGAGGCCGACCTGCCGGCCATCGTCGCGATCTACAACGCCACCATCCCGAGCCGCCTGGTCACCGCGGATCTCGAGCCCGTGACGGTCGAGGCGCGCAAGCCCTGGCTCGCCGCGCATCAGAATCCCACGCGACCGATCTGGGTGCTCTGCGACGCCGGCGGGCGCGTGGAGGCGTGGCTGAGTTTCGACACATTCTACCCGCGCGCCGCCTACGACGGCACGGCGATGATCGCGATCTACGTGGCGCCGGAAGCGCGGCGGCGCGGCCTGGGCCGTCACCTCCTCGAACTTGCCGTCACGCGCGCGCCCGGCCTCGGCCTGCATACGCTGCTGGGCTACATCTTCGGCCACAACGAGCCGAGCCTTCGCCTCTTCGAGTCGCACGGCTTCGCACGCTGGGCGCATCTGCCGCAGGTCGCCGTCCTCGACGGCGTCGCCCGCGATCTCGTGATCGTCGGGCGACGCGTGGCTTCGTAAGGAGGCAGCGGCTCGACTCAAGCCGCTGGTTCGCTGCGTCGCGCGTCCCTCAACGCGGGGGCGTCGCCGATTTCGCCGGCGGCGGCGTGGCCTCCGGCGCCAGCAGGCTGTTGCGCACGTCCCCGCCGGCCGCGGCCGGATTCGGCAGCGGTTGCCCGCCCGGCCCGGCCTGAGGTCCGCCGCGACCGCCGCGTCCACCCCGGCCGCCGCCTGGCAAAGCCTCCGGCGGCGGCACCTCGGTCGGAAGCTGGTCCCGGCACAGCTCGAGGATCTCGATGGCGGAGAGGCCGCCCTGCGCGGCACCGTTGGTGCTGATGCGCGGCGCCTCGTCAACCGGATTCAGCACGAGCGCGCCGGCCACGCGCGTCGTGGTCACCGGCCCGCCCCCGAAGCGCAGGAGCGAGGCGACCGCGGGCTTCGCGAACGCCGCGTTCTTGGTTTTCCAATACGCATACGCCGCGAGCCGCGGCGTGCCCTGGCTGTTGGCGCCCTGCTCGCCCAGGTAACGCCCGTCGGCGCCCTCGTTGCCCGTCTCCTTGTCCCTGAGCAGCACGTCGGCCGGGGCGTTGCCGAGGCGGCAGTATTGCAGCCACATCCGGTGCCAGCCCGGGTGATCGAAAAACTCGTTCAACTCGAACACCACCTGCGACCCGCCCTGGATGGTGCTGAGGTTGTAGGTGCCGACGGCGTCGGACACCTGGAAGAGCTTTCCCGTCTTCGGATCGTAGCCGTAGACGAGATTCCGGCCCGACTTCAGCCAGTAGGGCATCGCAAGCAGCGACTCGACGCCCGCCACAATCTTGTCGCGCCATTTCGTGTCTCCGGTGCGCTCCCACTCGGTCGCCCAGTTTCCCACAAACGCAAACCAGTCCGGTCCGGCGCGGAGGCGAGCGGGATGTTTCTTCTCCGCCTCGCTGATCGGCTGCGCGAGGCGCATCGGATCGAAATCGAGCGTGCGGTAGTCGGCGTTCGCCACCTCGCGCATGAGATCGCCGGTGCGCTCGTCGGTCGTGAGGTAGTAGTAGTAGCGTTTGAGATACGCCATGCTGATGCGCGCCTCCTTGGCGCCGCAGCCCCAGTGCCGGACATTGTGCCGCGAGCCCAGTCCGGCCAGCGGACCGGTATGATAGCAGTCCACCTCGCTCGTGTGCCGCGTCATCGCCTCCGCCATCCGGAAGAGATCCGCGCGCCCCGTGCGGAGGAAACTCAGCCAGAGCCACATGTCGGTGCCGAGTTCGGTATTGTCCCACGCCATGCCGCCGAGGTCGTAGTTCCACACGTGGCGCTCGCGGTCGTAGGAGTGCATCACGTCACCGAAATCCCAGAAGCCATACCAGCGCTGCTGCTCGATCTGCTTCTGGTAAAACGCGAGCGTGCTCTCGAGCTGCTCCTCGACCGCGCGTTTGAAGGGCGTCGACTTGTCCGGCAGGCTCCAGAGACCGAGGGCGCGGACGGAGTGCAGATATTGCGGCGTGCACGCGAAGAGCGGGAGCTGCGCGCCGAGCTGGGCCTGTTTCACCGTCTCCTCGCGCGCGGGCACCGCGCCACTCGGAAAGAGCGTCAGCTCGCTCGTGCGCGCCACGCCCAGCGGCGTGCTGAGGCCCGGCTGCACGTCCTCATACACCGCGATGAGCCCGTGCGCGCGGGTGTCGTAGTGCCGCATGTCCATAGCGTCGGCATCGGGCGACCAGAGCCACACGCGCAACGTGGCCTCGCCGCTCGCGGCCCCGGCCACTTCGAGCGACGCCGGATGCGACTGCCAGAAGTTCTTCACGCTCACCCCGAGACCGCCGCTCACGTCGCCGACGAAGACCAGGCCCGACGCCCGCTGGCCCGCGCCGCAGGGAATCCACGCACTCTGCGCATTCGTGCGCTTCACGACGGAGAAGCCGTCCGCGTTCGGCTGCACGAGCTTGAACGAATCCCAGATCGCCCAATCCGCGAGCCAGCCCTGGCTGCGTTCGCTGAGCTCGGCCTTGTTCGGGATGCGCCGGCCCTGCAGTTGGTCGGGATAGACGTTGCCGCCGCCGGCGACCGGGTGGTTCACGATCGCGTTGCCCCGGCCCACTGCCGGCTGGATCGGCTCGGCCCAGAGGCCGCCGTCCTGTCCGGAGAAGCGCACATGGCGGTTTTGGATTTCCTCTCGCATCGGCACGCCAAACTCCAGGCCGAGCCCGCGGATGAAGTCCTTCTGATCGTCGCCATCGTAGATCATCGTGTGCACGAGCCGCACGCTCTCCTGCCCCGCGTGGAAATACAGCCGCACGACAAATGGCAGCCACTCGCGCGATCCCGTCGCGGCCTTGTGCACGCCCTCGAGTTTCACCACCGCGCGCACCGGGCCGTTCTGCTCGACCGTCACGGTGTTGATCTTGCCCGCAAAGCGCTCGCGCCGTGGCGCCTCGTCGGCGTCGCCGCCCGGACCGTGCTGCAGGATGCAGACCAGCCGGCCGTGCCGCGCCACCTCCCGGCCGTCGATTGTGAGCGAATCGATCAGGTTCGCGCCCCAGTGCGTGATCCGGGCCTTGAGCTTGCCGGTGTCGATCTCGATGCCCGTGTCGCTCCGCCGGACGCGCACCCCCGGCCCGCCAGACGCTGGCGCCGCCTCCGCGCCACTCAACGTGAACGGCCCCGCCTGCTCCGGCGACGCCACCGTCGCGAACCCGCTCCACTTCAACGAACCGTCGGGCCAGTAGGCCAGCGGCCATGTCTGCAGCGGGAGCGCTTTTCCATCGGCCGCCGCCAGCGAGAATTTTTGCTCCTTCGGCACCGCGCCCTTCGGCCACGGCACGCCCCAGCTCACCGCCGTCGCCGCGGGCGCCGGCGCCCCTCCGAGCCAGTTAACGTCCACTGTCGGTGGCGCCGCGACCAGCGTCGCCGCCACCACCAGCTTACCGAGCACAAGGAATCGCAGGGAGTTTCGTTTCATCAGGGAATTTTGGGGCCGCACGTGCGCCAGCGCATGGGGAAGCGCCGCCGTGGCAAGCCAGACGCGACGCCGCCGCGGAGGTTGTCGGGCTTTCGCCACGGACAGTCCGCTCCGCGCTGGCGTCCGGCTGAGATCGAAGTTGACTGTCAGCGTCGAGCAGCGGCGACGACGACGCGCGGAGCGTTCTACCTGTAGTTCAACACCCCTTTCCCCTATGCTGACTCCTCCCCTGCGTCACCTGCTGCGCCTTGCCCTGCTGGTCCCCCTCGCGCCCGCCGCGTTGTTCTCCCAAGCGGCGCCAGCCTCCGCCACCGCCGACGCCGCGGCCCTCGCGAAATACGACAAGAACGCCAACGGCCGCCTCGATCCCCACGAGCTTTCCGCGAAGGCCGCCGATGACGCGCGCGCCGCCAACGCCGCGACCTCAGCCGCCGCGCCCTCTGGCCCTGCGCGGGACATCGTCGAACTCTCCCCCTTCCAGGTCAGCGCCGAAGCCGAGAAAGGTTACTACGCGGCCAACACCCTCTCCGGCACCCGCATCAATACCAAGCTCGAGGATCTCGGCGCCTCCATCACCGTCGTGACGAAGCAGCAGATGGAGGACTTCGCGATGCTCGATATCAACGACGTGTTCCTCTACGAGGCCAGCACCGAGGGCACGGGCACGTTCACCGACATCGTCATCGACCGCAACGGCGTCGCCACCGACAACGTCGCGCGCGATCCCAACAACGCCAACCGCGTCCGCGGCATCGGCGCCGCCAACCAGGCGTTCGGCAATTTCCAGACCACCGTCCCAATCGATCCGGCGATGATCGACAGCATGGAAATCAGCCGCGGCCCCAATTCCAACATCTGGGGCCTCGGCAGCGGCTCCGGCACGGTCAACGCGATCCCCTCCGCGGCCAATCTTCAGCGTGAGGCCAGCAACGTCTCCCTCCGCACCGACAACCTCGGCAGCCTCCGCACGGTGGTCGACCTCAACCGCCCGCTCATCCGCAACAAACTCGCCGTGCGCGGCATGGTTATCTACCAGGAGGACGAGTATGTCCGGCAGCCCTCGTTCAGCCGCACGAACCGCTACAGCGCGATGG
>CAZENI010000411.1:0-7736 GCA_964513055.1 uncultured Opitutus sp. | reverse complement strand
GTTTTCCCTGCACTGCCGTGCGCAGCCCGCCCTCGCTCTGGGACTGCGCATAGCTGGACGCCGCCTGCTGCGTCGCGCGGCGTTTCGCCAGCATCCGCGATTCTTCGAGCACGCGCAGCTCCTCGGCGAGCTGCTCCTGGCGGACGAGTTCGGCGTTGCGCCGTTCGGCTGCGGTCGGCAGCGGAGGCGGCGGCGGAGCCGCGGGCGCGGAAGCCGGGCCCATTTCGCGCTCGATTTCCTCGAACACCCGGCGCAACGGCCCGCCGAACGGCTCGGGCATCTGCGTCGTCTCCGCGCGCCGTGACAACGGCGGCGCCGCCGGCTCCTCGCGCAACGGCGGCGGCGTATCCGCCGGAGCAAACGCCCCGCGCCGCTCGGCCTTGCGCCGCCGGATCTCCTCCTGGATCTCCTGCGTGCGCCGCTGCTCCTCGAGCTCATCGGGCTTCGCCACCGGCGGCGGCGCGGCGTCGCGCCGGGTGCGGAAAAGCCCGCGCACGATCTGCACCACGATGAAGAGCACAAAGACGACGAGTCCTTTGCGCTCCATCAGCCACTCAAGGATGTTTTCGGGAACGGCGGCCACGGGAATCAGCTTCGACAACCGCGCGGACTCACTTCTTGCCCTCGGGGTGCGCGATCGAGGAGCGCATCGAGGTGTCGGCCTGCACGTTCTCCATCTTGTAATAGTCCATCACGCCGAGCCGGCCCGACCGGAACGCCTCGGCCATCGCGAGCGGCACCTGTGCCTGCGCCTCGACGACCTTCGCCTGCATCTCCTGCACGCGCGCCTTCATTTCCTGCTCCAGCGCCACGGCCGCGGCGCGGCGGATTTCCGCCTGGGCCTGCGCCATGTTCTTGTTCGCCTCGGCCTGCGCCTCCTGCAGCTTCGCGCCGACGTTCTCGCCGACATCCACGTCGGCGATGTCGATTGAGAGAATCTCGAACGCCGACCCGACATCGAGGCCGCGCGCGAGCACGGTCTTGGAAATGCTGTCCGGCGACTCGAGCACGACCTTGTAGGTCTCGGCCGAGCCGATGGTCGTCACGATGCCCTCGCCCACGCGCGCGATGATGGTCTCTTCCTTCGCGCCGCCGACAAAACGATCGAGGTTCGTGCGCACCGTCACGCGCGCCTTCACCTTCACCTGGATGCCGTCCTTCGCCACGCCGTCGATCGTCGTGCGTCCGCCCTCGGGATTCGGGCAGTCGATCACCTTCGGATCGACGGAGGTGCGGACCGCCTCGACGACGCTCTTGCCCGAACCCTTCGTCGCCAGGTCGATCGCGCACGCGCGATTCCAGCCGAGTTCGATGCCGGCCTTCTGCGCGGCGATCAACGCCTGCACGGTCGGGACCACGTTGCCGCCCGCCTGGTAGTGCGAGGCGATCTGATCGGCATCGACCTCGATGCCGGCGCGCACCGCCGTGATGCGGGCGTCGACGATCAGGCCGTAGGGGATGCTCGCGAATTTCAGCGCCACGAGCTTCGACATCGGCACGGGCGCGCCGTTGAACAACGCCTTCACGTAGGCTCCGATCAGGCTGAAGATGATGGCACCGACGATGAGTGCGATCAGCGCGGCTATGCCGATCACCGCCCACCAGATCATCGGGTTGATTGCGCCAAGCAGAGGAGTAGTCATTTAGGTTTGTGAGGTTGAGGCTTTGGAAACGATGAGACGAAAATTGTCGAGGTCGATGACCTCGAGTTGCGCGCCGACGGCCGCGTGCCCGCTGCGGGCGAACGCCTCATAGCGGCGCCCGTCCAGTTCCACCACGCCGCTCGGCGTGAGCGGCGTGACCGCGATCACGCGCTGCCCGATGATCGCCCGCTCTGCCACCGCCGGCTGGCTCTGGCCCGCCACGGTCGCCGTCATCGAAAACGCTTTCGTGAGCCGGCTGCGCGGCAGCAGCACAAACTCGAGGTAGAGCGTCGCCGCCACGAGCCCGGCGGCCACGCCCGTCGCGATCGCGCCGCCGTCGAAGCCATACTGGTTGAACGCGACCACGACGCCCACAAGGAGGGCGATGCCGCCGATGATGCCGAGAATCGCGCCCGGCACCACGACTTCCAGCGCGAGCAGCAGCACGCCGGCGGCAAACAATAAGGCGATGAGCGTCATGTGGCGGGTCCCGGTTGGTCGGTGCGATCGACGATCAGGCCGAAGTCGGTCTTGCGCCGCACGACGACACTCGCGCCCGGCGGAGCCGAGCCGACCTCGAGCCGCGCCTCGAAGCGCCGCCGGTCGATCTCCACCTGGCCGCTCGGATAAAGCCCAGTCACCGCAATCCCGATACGACCGACGAGACTGCCCGCGGCGGCCCCGATCTCCGGGGCGCTTCCCGCCACCTGCGCGGAACCGGCCACCGGGTGCGAGACCGCGAGGCGCGTGAAGAACCAGCCCTTCGGGATGAAGCGCGCGAGCGCCAGCACGAGGGCGATCGCGATCAGGACGCCCAGCCCCAGATCCTGGAGCGGTGCGATGAAAAGATCGCCGCTGAAGGTCACCGGCTGATTGGGCCAGATATCGGCCATCGACCACACCAGCGAACCGAGCATCAGCACGAGGCCGGTCAGCGCGAAGATCACCACGCCAGGAAAGAAGAACAGCTCCACCAGGATCAGCGTGATGCCGAGGCCGAAGACCAGCATCGGCTCGTGACCCGAGAGGCCCGCGACGAAGTTGCTGAGAAACACGATCCCGAGGCACGAAAGCCCGATGATGCCGAAGACGCCGAAGCCCGGCGTCTTGAACTCCATGTAGAGTGCGAGCAGGCCGACGCCCAGCAGCAGCGGTGAGAGCGACTTGAGGAAAACGGCCAGCCGCTCCGACCACGTGACCTCGAGCGTCTTCACCGTAAAATTGGCGGCGCCGAACTTCTGCGTGAGCAAATCGTCGATGCTCTTCGCGATGCCCGCGGCGAGCAGCGGCTGCGGCGGATCGCCGTAGGCCTTCAACGCCTCCGTCGCGGTGAGCGTGAGCAGTTCGCCCTTCGGCTTGATCACGGTGTCATCGATCTCGAGCACGTAGTCCTCGTCGATCATGGCCGACACGACGCGGCCGCGGTAGCCCTTGCCCTCGGAAATGGAGCGCACCTCGGCGCGCAGGTAGCTCACGACTTTTTGCCGCATCGACTTGTCGATCTCCTGGCCGGTGGCGCGCACCGGCGCGGCCGCGCCGATCTTCCCGCGCGGCGCGAACCAAATCTCCTCGGTCGTCGCCGAGATGAACGCGCCCGCCGAGATCGCCTGATCGTTGACGAAGGTGATCGTCTTGCCCGGAAACTTCCCGAGCGCCTCCATGATCTCGAACGTCACGTCGAGCGCGCCGCCCGGCGTCTTCATGTCGAGCACCACGATATCGGCCTTCTCCTCGATCGCCTCCTTGAGGCCGCGCCGGATGATGAAGAGCAGGGGCGAATCCACCTGCTCGCGCACCGGGATGACGACGACGCGTTTCCGCGCACTGCTCAGTTCCGCCGGAACCGGCCGCACGATCGCCGGAGATTCCACCGGACCGGGCGGCGTCGGCGCGGCGTCCGCGGCGAACGCGTTCGCCGCGAGACACGCGACACTGGCGAGACACTGGAAAATCCGGCGCAGCATTACGGCCGACGGTAGCGCCGCACCCGCATCGCGCAAGCGTGCGCACGGCGGAATCCGCCGCCGCTTTTCCAGCCGGCCGGAACGAAAATGCCTGGACCCACAAAACCTTTGCGCGCCCGCCGCACTCCGTCGTTAATCGGCGCCCGCATGGAAAAGGTCCTCTACCAAGGCCAGACGCTCACTCGATGGCGCGTGGGCAACTCGACGTTCCTCGCGCTGCCCGAGCAGGGCGCGCGGCTCATGAACTGGAACATCACGCTCGGCGACGGCACCGTCCGCGACGTCCTCTACTGGCCCGAGGACGCCAACTTCGCCGAGTTCGCCAAGGTCCGCGGCGGGAATCCGATCCTGTTTCCATTCAACGCGCGCGTGTTCGATCGCGGCGACATCCATTTCTGGCGTGCGGCCGACGGCGTGCGGCGGCCCATGCCGATGCACGGCATCGCGCGGCAGGGCGAATTCAAGGTCACGCGCGCGGATGCGCGCGGTTTCGTCGCGCTCTTCGTGCCGGGCGAGGAAGCGCGTCAGAGCTATCCCTTCGACTACGAATTCACCGTGACCTACCGCTTCGAGCCGGTCGGGCTGTCGTGTGAGTTTGCCCTGACCAACCTCGGACGCGAGCCGCTGCCGTGGTCGGCGGGACACCACTTCTATTTCACGCTGCCGTGGAGCGAAGGCACCGCGCGCCGCGATTACCTCATCCGCATCCCCGCGACCAGGCGCCTGCGCCAGGATGCGACCGGCGCGCTCATCAGCGGACCGTCGTTGCAGACCGACGAGAGCATGGCGAACTCGGAGCTGGTCGACACGTTTCATCTGGGCCTGCGCAGCCACGAGATCGTGTTCGGCGAGAAGGATCGTCCGGGCGACGTGGTCATGCGGCTCGGCACCGAGAAGGTGCCGCACCCCGCCGCGACGCTCGTGACGTGGACGCTGGCGGAGACGTCGCCGTTCTACTGCGTCGAGCCCTGGATGGGCCCGGCCAACGCCCCGGAGCACAAGGTCGGCCTGCATCACGTGGCGCCCGGCGAAACCCAGAAATTCGTCGTGACCGTAAGCGTGCGTTGAGCGGTCCGCATTTCACACTACCTTTTTCCTCCAAATGGTTCACATTGCCGCCATGGACACGGTTTGCCTCACGCTGGCCTTCATCGACGGGCTCGGCGCGCCCGAGATGGTGCTGATTTTCATCATCGTGCTGGTGCTTTTCGGCGGCAACAAGCTGCCGGAGTTCGCCCGCGGGCTGGGCAAATCGATCCGGGAGTTCAAGAAGGCGGCGGCCGGCGTGGAGGAGGAGTTCAAGCGCGCCCTCGAGGAGGACGAGCGCAAGAACGCCACGCCGCAACTGGCGCCCCCGGCGGAGAGCGCGCCCAACGCGACGCCCGATCCCGCGGGCCCGGGCGCCAGCGTCCCACCGCACGACGAGTATCACGATTATCACCACGACTACCAGGCCGACCCGAACGACGCGCTGACGCCGGCGTCCCCCGCGACCGGCGAACCGGCTGCCGGAACTGGCACCGCCACCGCACCCGCCCCCGCAGCGGCCGCCCAGCCCGCTGCAGCTGGTGCGCCCGCCGACCAAGCCACCGCCACGCCTTCGAGCGCCCTCGCGCCGGCGGCGGAAGTGAAGGAGCCCGCGGCACCCGCACCGGTCGCTCCCCCGCCACCCGCCGTGCCGGCGGCGGCGGGGCATCCCGAAAAACCGTGAGCGCCCCGACCGCGACGCGCGACTGCGACGACGCCCCCGTCCCGCTCCCGATCACCGGCGAACTGGATCTGCACACCTTCCGCCCCGCCGACCTGGGCGAACTCATCCCCGCCTATCTCGCAGCCTGCGCCACCCGGGGCCTGCGCGAAGTCCGCATCGTCCACGGCAAGGGCACCGGCACGCTGCGCACCACCGTGCACGCGCTGCTGCGCCGCTCGCCGCTCGTGGCGGGGTTTCGCGGCGGTGACGAGCACAGCGGTTCCTGGGGTGCGACGATTGCCACCCTGCGCGCATGAACGTGCGCGTGCTGCTTTTCCTGTTGCTGGTGGTGGCGCTGCCCGCCGCCGAATCGAAGCGAGCGTCGCCGCTGATCCTTGTTTCGCTCGACGGATTTCGCTGGGACTACTGCGAACTCTACGCCGCCGAGGCACCGACCCTGCGTGCCCTGCGCAAGGAAGGTGTCACGACTCGCGGCCTGATCCCTGTCTTTCCCAGCAATACGTTTCCCAATCACTACTCGATCGTCACCGGCCGCTATCCCGCGAACCACGGGATCGTGAACAACGACTTCTTCGATCCCCGCGACGGCCGCTTCTTCCACTACAACCAGCCCAACTCCGTCCGCGACGCGGCCTGGTGGGGCGGCGAACCGATCTGGGTGACGGCCATCAAGCAGGGCAGGAAAGCCGCGGCCTCGTTCTGGGTCGGCTCGGAGGCGGCCGTGGGCGGCATCCGGCCGACCTTCTGGAAGACCTACGACTACAGCATCCCGTTCGAGAAGCGGCTCGACGAAATGGTCGGCTGGCTGAAGCTCCCCGCCGCCGAGCGGCCGGATCTGATCGCGTTTTACCTCGAGGAAACCAACAGCGCGGGCCATCGCTTCGGCCCCGAATCGCCGCAGGTCGCCGCCGCGGTGAAGCTCTCCGACCAGCGCATCGCCGCCCTGCTGTCGCGCCTGCGCCAGGAGGGTATCGAGCCCAATCTGATGATCGTCTCCGACCACGGGATGACGGCGACGAGCGCGGAGCGAACCGTGATCCTCGACGATCTCATCGATCTGAAGACCGTGCAGATCGAGTCAGATGGCAGCGCCCTCGCGCTCCGTCCTTTGAATGGTGATACGTCAGCGCTGGTGCGGGCGTTCGCCCACGTGCCGCATCTGAAGGCGTATCGCGCCGAGGATCTGCCGGCGCATTTCCGCCTCAGCGGCAATCCGCGCATTTCCCCGGTCTGGGTGCTGCCAGACGAAGGCTGGCACGTGGAGACGCGCGCCGTGTTCGAACGGCTCAAGCGCCGCTTCACCGAGAAGGGCTATCTCGGCGGCGACCACGGCTACGATCCGGCGCTGCCCACCATGCGCGGGATCTTCATCGCGCACGGCCCTGCTTTCCGCCGCGGTGTCGAGCTGCCCGAGGTGGAGAACATTCATCTCTACGCGCTCATGTGCGCGGTGCTGAAGCTCCGGCCCGCGGCGAATGATGGCGACGGGCGGCTGTTGCAGCCGGCGCTGCGCGACTGAGGTTTCACGGCGGATGCAGGCCGCTGCAACTTTCCGGAAAGCGGTGTGTTCTTGGCGCAACTCAATCGTCAACCAACGCCATGAAATTCACCTCCATCCTGTCCTGCATCGCCACCGTCGCCGTTGTCGCGACCGCCACCGGCCTCGCCTTCAACGCCCTCGCCCTCGGCCTCTTCGCCGCCAGCGCGAGTTCCCTGGTCCTGCTGATCGCCAGCGGCGACTACGCCCGCCGTCCCGGCTACGCCGACCTACCTATGCACGTGCGCGTCACGCGCGCCGAGAACATGCCGCTGGCCGCCTGAGCGCCTCGCTCTCCGCGACGCGCTTTTCGGTCCGCCAACCGCGCATTGAATTTCCCCCGTCAACCCGCCACGTTTCCGCCCCATGAACCCGCCTCCGCTCACTCCTTCGCAAATGCACGACGTCGACTACAAGATCCACGGCGACGACATGCAGTTCGTCGAAATCGAACTCGATCCGCAGGAGGCCGTGGTCGCCGAGGCGGGCGGGATGATGTTCATGGACGACGGCATCGCGATGGAGACCATCTTCGGCGATGGCGCGCAGCGCAGCAGCGGCTTCATGAGCGCGCTCCTCGGCGCCGGCAAGCGGCTCCTCACGGGCGAGTCGCTGTTCATGACGGTGTTTCAGAATCAGGGCGCGGGGAAGCGGCGCGTGGCCTTCGGCGCCCCCTACCCCGGCAAGATCATCGCGGTGCACCTCCGCGATCTCGGCGGTGAGCTCATCACGCAGAAGGACTCCTTCCTCTGTGCCGCAAAGGGCGTCAGCATCGGCATCGCTTTCCAAAAACGGCTCGGCGCCGGCCTGTTTGGCGGCGAGGGCTTCATCATGCAGCGCCTCACGGGCGATGGCTGGGCCTTCGTGCATGCCGGCGGCAC
>CAZENI010000410.1:6134-7760 GCA_964513055.1 uncultured Opitutus sp. | reverse complement strand
CGAGCGCCACTACAGTCCGCGCACGCCGGTGGAGCTCCATCGCCGCCTGCACCCGCGCGACGTCGCGCGCCACGGCCGAGACGAAGCCTGGCTTTTCTTCGCGCCGCCCGCGGGACTGACCGGCCCGAACGTCTTCACGCTGAGCGCCCGGGGCGGGCTCGCCGCCGCCGCCCGCCGGCTCTTCGGTGCGCTCCGCGAACTGGATACACGAGGCTTCGCGCGGATTCACGTCGAGCTGGCGCCGGGCGGCGGACTCGCCGACGCCATCAACGACCGCCTCCGCCGCGCCGCCGCCCGCTGAGTGGCGCTCGGTCGGCGGCGACGCTCCGGATCGTCAGCGCGACGTGTCCGCGAGCGCGTGGATCGTGCCGTGAATCGCGCCGTTCACCGCGGTGCCGTCGGCGGCCCGCAGCGTGTAGCTGACCTCGATTTGCGCGGTCGGAGCAATCTCCGGCAGCGCGAGATGCAACGTCCGGCGATCATCGGCGAGCCGCGCACCGGCGACCTTCCGTTTCTTCCGGTCGAGGCTCGGCGAGCCATACTTCTCGCTGCGGACGAGGGACCAGGAGACGACGCTAAAGTGGGCCACGTCCCCGGCCGCTGCCGGATCGAGCGGCGCCGCAAACACCAGGTCGAGGCCGCCGCGATGCGCCCGGAACTCGATTGGCATCAGCACGGGCTTGCCCGTGGCGCGGATGCGGTAAAAGCCGCCTTCATCGGCGGTCTGGTTCGTCGCCCACGCGGAGAGACCGCTCACGTAGAGGTGGCCGCTCGCCGGATGAAAACGCCCGCGCATCACGCCGGTCGGCAAGTTGGGCATCGGCAGCGCGACGAGGCCGCCCTGCCGCGCGCCGCCGACGGTTTCGTGCGCGACGAGTTCGATCCGTCCCGTGCCGTAGGAGAGGTTGAGCAGGCGGCCGTTGAGCGCGCCCCACGCGGGACTGTCCACCCAGAGCAGTTCCGCGGGCGAGCGATCGAAACCCTTGCCGACCCAGGCGAGCGGCGGCTCCATCGCGGCGTCGGAGCTGTCGGCCGGCGCCCCGTAGCTCCACATGTTGCCGTAGAAGCGCGGCGGCCCGGGCCGGATCCAGTTGATCCGGTTCATCGGCACCCAATTGCCCTCCTGGTCGGTGACGAACAGGCTGCCGTCCGGGTTGACGCAGACGCCGTTGGCGGTGCGGAAACCGTTGGCGAGAATCTCCGTGCGCGTCCCGTCGGCGCTGACCTTGAGCACGGTGCCGTGCTGCGGCACGAGCGCAGTGCGACCGTGGCGCGCGCTCTTCGCGTAGTAGAGATTGCCGGCCGCATCGGCCTGCAGGCCCATCGCAAACTCGTGGAAATGCTCCGTGACCTGGTGGTCGCTGTTGAAGCTCTCGTAGAAATCCGTCTCGCCGTCACCATTCAGGTCGCGCAGGCGCACGATCTGGTCGCGGCAGGTCACCAGCACCGCGCCATCGACCACCTTGAGGCCGAGCGGTTGGAACAGCCCCGCCGCGATGCGCCGCCATTTCAGCGGGCCCGCGCCGCCGCCGATGCCATCCACGCGCCACACCTCGCCCTCCCACGTGCAGACGACGGCCGCATCCGCGCCCGCAATTCGCTGGAGATGCTGACGCTCACCAAAAA
>CAZENI010000410.1:0-6124 GCA_964513055.1 uncultured Opitutus sp. | reverse complement strand
GGCATGAAGTCGTGGCCGCTCAGCCGCATCCAGCTCTTCCACGGATTCGCCGCCCCCCGCGGCAGCGCCAGCGTATCCACGGCGAACGGACCGTCGTTCGCCCCGCGCACGAACGCCGCCGGCAGGACGGCCGGCCACTGCGCCGGCCCGCCGCGCGTGAACGGCTGCAGGTCGAGCGGCGCGATCGGAGCGGCCGGGGGCGTCGTGCCGCCCTCCGCCGCATACGCCACCGCGAGATGCAGGGGCGTCGCCGCCGCCTGGATGCGAATGACTTCGAACCCTTCCTCGGGGCGCCGCTGCACGCGCGCGCCGCCGGCGAGGGCTAACCGGCTGCCGGCATTGGCGGCGCGAAAGGCGAGATCGCGCGACGACCGGCCGATGTTCAGCGTGCGCACAACGGTCGCCGCAGCCTTCGGTGCCAGCTCATAGCTCTCCAGGATCGCCGCGTCGCCGACCGTGTAGGAAATCACCGTGCGCGCGCCGTGGCGGTAGAGACCGCGGTAGCGCGCCCACGCGCGTGGCAGCGGACCGTAGCGGCGGCCGTCGCGGCCGAGCACGCGCAGGTCGGCGAAGTCGCCGGTGGCGGGGTTCGCCCAGCCGGGCACGTCCGCCGTCTCGACGGCGAGCGTGCCCACGGTGCGCGGCCGCACCCCATGCTGGCCATCGAAGTTGATGCCGTGCCAGTCGATGAAACCCTCGCCCGTCCACGCTCCCGCCAGGCGCAGCGTGTCGTGCTCGAACGCCGCCCACGTGCGGCCGCGCGCGACGCCGCCGTCGCCAGGATCGAGGCGCAGCGCGATCGCCTTGCAGGCGAGATTCGCCCCCGGCGCGACGGCGTCGGCCGGCCCGCCGAGGGGAGGTTTCTCCGCCCGGCGGGCCGGCGACATGATCTCGAACGTGCCGATCAGCAGGTCGCCGTAGTCCATCTCGCGCCACGGCTCGCGTTTCACCGGCGCCGGGCCGCGGCCCTTTCCCGGCGGCAGGCCGGCGAGATAGCGGTCGGTGACCTCGAACCACTGGCTGCGGTTGTGCTCCCGCAGGTAGGTCTCCCGGATGTAGTGGATGACGTCATACTTCTCCTGCGGCACGAGTTGCACCTGCGGCGCCATCAACCGCCAGCCGCGCGTGAGCGTGCGATACATCGTGTAGGGATCGCTGCCGTGCTGGAATTTTCCCGTCCCGAAGCGCAACGCGCCCGGCAGCGAGCCGGGGGCCGTGAGATCGCCGTGGCAGTTCTGGCAGACGTGCCGGTAGATTTCCGCGCCGCGGAGCAGCGCCGCGCGGTGCCCGCTGCGGATCAGGGCCGCGTGATCGAGATCCCGCTCGTAGTCGGGCAACGCCGACTCGGGGAGCAACGGCTCG
This sequence comes from uncultured Opitutus sp., assembly GCA_964513055.1. Taxonomy (GTDB): domain Bacteria; phylum Verrucomicrobiota; class Verrucomicrobiia; order Opitutales; family Opitutaceae; genus ER46. The sequence continues at coordinate 4,762 of CAZENI010000410.1, read as the reverse complement.
CCGGGCGGGAGCGCGGAGTCCGCCTGCGCCCGAAGCATGGGCGCAACGCCGAGACAGAGAGCCAGGCGGAAGGCCGGCCAGCGCGGGAAGGACATGCCGTCATATGCCAGCACGCGCCAGCCGCAGGCGAGCCTCGGGACGCGGCATTCAGCCGCGGGGGCGTCGCGCTGTTAGCATAACCGCCGTCCGGATTCGCCTTGCGCGCTCCGACGGATCATCTGACACGGCCCCACCCCATGAAACCGCTGCACCTGCTTCCGGCGCTGACCCGTTCCCGGCTGCGATCGCCTTCAGCCTGAGCGCGCGCCCCTGAGCCCACCTGCCTCCGATGTTTCGTCCCCGCTCCTTCCTCGCCCTGCTCTGCGCGAGCGCGGTCCTCGCCGCGGGCGCCACTCCGGTCCCTCCGCCAACGCCCGGCCCGGACCCCGCCCTGCCCTTCGATCGCACCGTCATCAACCGCTATAGCCTCGACGGCCTTCCCCGCTCGCTCTCGATCCGGCAGGGCGACGACGTCTGGTTCGGTTACGATTTGGAGCGCGGCGTCCTGCGCAAAGTCTGGCAGGCGCCCGCGGGCAAACCCGGCGTGCTCACGGCCGCCTTCCTCGCGCGCTCGTCCGGCACCGCGTGGTTCAACGACACGTCGGGCGAGACCTGGCAGTTGGACCGGCAGGGGAAGACCGTGCCGCTCGCCCTCCGTTATCTCGGCTGCACGCAGCGCGACACGCATTTCGAACTCACGTGGGAGCTGCGACACGACTCCGGCACGCTGACGCTGCGCGAACGCATCCCGCGCACAGGCGCCGCCGCTCCGGCTCGCGCCGTGCGCGAGTTGCGGGTGGAAAATCTCGGCGCGGGCGAGACGCTGCTTCTGCCGCGCCCGGCGCGCAGCGTCTGGCGCTCGGCGTCCAACGGCACGGCCGCCCCCGCCCTTTCCGACGCGGCGTGGCACCGGCTCACGCTGCCATGAGATTCGCCCGCGCCCTGCTCTGTTCGCTCGCGCTCGGCGCGACTGGCCCCGGACCGACCGCGGCCGCGGAGGCCGCGCCATCGCGCACGCTCGATCTCCCCGCCCACGCGATCCCCGCGAAAGGCCCGAACACGTGGACGGGCGACGTGCTGGAAATCACCCGCGGCCGCGGCGCGACCCTCGGGTGGTATGTCGCGGCGCAGCAGGCCGAGGACGTGACCGTCTCCATCGAGTATGCGTGTGCCGAGCCGCTGAATCAGGACTACCAGTTGTCGTTCGACGGCCTGGATCGTTTCTGGACCGTCCTGCCCACGCCAGCCGGCGCGTGGGGACGCGCGACGCTCGGCACGTTTCGCCTGCGGGCCGGCTTGCCAGTGTGGGTGCAACTGGTGCCGCCCTCCGGCCGGAAATATCCGCAGCCGCTTCGCTTTCGAAAACTCATCCTGGAGGGTGCCACTCCCGGCAACCTCGCGCTGGCCAGCGCCCCGCCCGAACCCGCCGCGCCGGACGCCACACCCGGTTTCGGAAAGAAACTGGAACGCATCCACCCCGCGCTCGCGGCGCGGGACCTCCGATCCGATGGCACCACGCAGCGCATCAGCGGCCTGGCGATGCGCGGACCGCGCGAACTGCTGTTCACCACGTGGGAGGGCGATCTGTTCTCCCTCGATCTCGCCGCGCTTCCGGACGCCGGACCGCCGCCGTTTCGGCGCATCGCGCAGGGCCTGTCGGAGCCGATGGGCCTGGCCGTGTCCGACGGCCGCATTTTCGTGACCGAGAAGAACGAGGCCACCGAACTGATCGACGCGGACGGCGACGGCACCTTCGAGACCTACCGCTGCGTCTCCCACGACTGGCCCTGCTCGCTGGACTACCACGAATATCTGTTCGGCGCGGTCGTGCAGGACGGACATCTCTATTTCTGCACCAGCGTCGCGATGGGCTACCGCGGCGACGACAACCGCCAGGCGCCGCTGCGCGGCAGCGTGGTCAAGGTGCACCTCGACACGGGCCGGACCGAGATCGTCGCGGGCGGGCTGCGTTCGCCGGATGGCATCGGTCCCGGCCCGCAGGGCGCAATCCTCGTGACGGACAACCAGGGCGAGTGGCTCCCCGCCAACAAGCTCGTCCACGTGCAGCCGGAGGCATTCTATAATTTCCGCAGCCGCGCCCCGTGGCATCCGTTCGACCGCGCGCCGTCCACGCCGCCGGCGGTCTGGCTGCCGCAAGGCGAGATCGCCGCGTCGCCCTCGCAGCCGCTCGTGTTGCCGTCCAACTGGGGGCCCTACCGCGGGCACGTCGTATTCGGCGACGTGACCTTCGGCGGCCTGCAACGCGTGTTTCTCGAGGAGATCGACGGCGCGCTGCAGGGCGCGGCGTTTCCGTTCTCGCAGGGCTTCCGCCATCTGTTCCACCGCCTGGCCCTCACGCCCGGAGGCGACTTGTATGCGGGCGCGATCGCGCGCGGGCAGGACTGGAATTTGATCGAACGCGTCAGCGGACTCACGCGCGTCCGCTACACGGGCCGGCCGGTGTTCGAACCACTCGCCGCGCGCCTCCGCTCGAACGGGCTCGAGCTCGAATTCACACTCCCGCTCGCGGCTGGCCACGGCTGGAATCCAGAAAGCTACTACGTCACCCAGTGGGGCTATCAGGCGACGCAGACCTACGGCGGCGCCAAAATCCGTCACCGCCGCGCCGAGGTCCGCTCCGCCACCGTCGCCCCGGATCGGCGCCGCGTTTTCCTCGAGTTGCCGGGCCTGGTCGCCGGCGAAATCGTCCACGTGCGCCTGCCGGAGTCGCTGCCATCCGAAAGCGGCGAGCCGCTGTGGGCGGGCGAGCTGTGGTATACGGTCAACCGGATCCCCGCGAATCAGTCCGGCACCGTGCGCGCGGCTCCGGTCGGGGCGCACGTAGCAGCGCAGCCAGCCTTCCGCTTCTCGGGCGGCGAAGCCGGTCGCGGGCTCTACCAGACCTTCTGCGCGGCCTGTCACAGCCTCGACGAAACCCGGCTGGTCGGCCCCGGCTTCCGCGGCCTGGCGGGCGCCCAGCGCAAAGTCCGCGACCCTGCCACGGGCGAGCTGCGCGAGGTGAAGGCCGACGCCGCCTATCTGCGCGAGTCCATCCTCGAACCGAACGCGCTCATCGTCGACGGCTACGCCGAAAACCTCATGCCGCCCGTCGGTGCCACCTTCACCGAACAGCAGCTCGACGCACTCGTCGCCTTCCTCGTGAAGGTTTCCAAGGCCCGCTGAACCGCCCGCGCTCCCTCCTCTTCCCTTCCCGCGCCCCCATGAAACTCACGCTCGCTCTCCTCACTCTCGCCCTGCTGCCGACGTCGGCCCTCGCGATGGACCCCGCCGAAGCGCGGCTCGGCTTCACCGCCCTCTCCGACGGAAAAACCTTCAGCGGCTGGAAGCACAGCGGCAATTGGGAGGTGCAGGACGGCGCGTTCGCCTGCGTCAAACGCGGCGGCAACCTCACCTACGAAGTCGCGCCCGTGCCGGATGACTTCGAGCTGCGCTTCGAATGGAAGGTCACGAAACACTGCAACAGCGGCGTCTACTACCGGCCGGGCCAGGTCGAGTATCAGGTTCTCGATGACGACCATCCGGGCCACGGCGACAACCCCCGCCAGTCCGCCGCCTCGGTCTTCTTCTGCATGGGCCCGAGCAAGCGCGCCACGCGTCCGGTCGGCGAATGGAACACCGCCCGCATCCTCTGCAAGGGCACCGTGATCGAACACTGGCTCAACGAGGAGCGCGTCCTCTCCTTCGACTACACCGACCCCAAATGGGCGAAGGAAGTCGAACTGCTCGCCATCCGCGGCGGCGATCTCACCGGTCGCGGCGGCAAGCTCCTCCTGCAGGATCACGGCCAGGAAGTGTGGTTCCGGAATCTGCGGATGCGCGCGATCCCCGCCGCGGAGAAACTCCCGCCCGATCCGAACTTCCAGCCGCTGCCCGTGCCGCCCGCTGCCCTCGCCAAGGAGGAAGCCCGCGTGCGCGGCATGCTCGCGGACCGGGCGAAGAAGGCCGCCGCCAAGGCCGCGAAGTAAGCCCCGTTCACTTCCGCGCCGGCAGCTTCACGCTGGTGTGCACCGCGCGCTGCTGCTTGTCCACGTAGGCGAAATGCAGCCACGTCTTGTCCGCGCTGACGAAGCCGTGCGCATGACTCATGGACTCCTTCGGCCCCACGCTCGTGGTTTTCGCGAGGAGGCGTTGATACGGCCAGGTCTTCATACCGTCGAAACTCACCCAAAGCGCCAGCCTGCCGCCGGGGTTGTGAATCATCGCGACCGACTCGCCGCCCAGGCTGTAGAACGTCAATGAGCCCGGCGCCGGAGCGCGGAACAACGTCGCGACCTCTGACCACGTTTTCCCGCCGTCCGTCGAATCGGCCCGGTAGGTCGTGGCCATCAACCCGGTCGCACGGATCAACATCACGAAGCGGCCGCCCCCGAGTTCGACGAGATTGCTCTCCTCCCAGCCGAAACGGCGCGTGACCGGCGCGAGCCGGATGTTGCCGTGCTCCGTCCACGTCCGGCCCCCGTCGGCACTGACGATCACGCCGCAACGCGGATCGGAAAGTTCGGTGTCGGCCGACGCGTAATGCTGGAACGGCGCCATCAGCCGGCCGTCGCGCGTGACGATGGCGTTGCGGACAAAGGTGCGCTCCGCCAGTCGGCCGCCGAGCGGCGCTGGCTTCGTCCACGCGGCGCCGCTCCGGTCGCCCGAAGCGACCCACGTCCGCCACTGCTCCGGCCATTGCGCCGCGTGCGTCGTGAAGAACAAG
>CAZENI010000409.1:0-7761 GCA_964513055.1 uncultured Opitutus sp. | reverse complement strand
GGAATGATGCAGCCGACGCCGTGACACTGCTGGCACACGCCAGCAAGTATGGTCCCGCCTTCGCCGCCACACTCATCGCACAGCCATGCGCCTTGCCTGATCATCTCGTCTCGCTGTTGCCTTGCGTATTCCATGGCGGCTTCTATGCTGCCGCCGTTCCACGCCTTCCGTACCGCCATCAGTCGAATTCCTTCGCCAGTTCGCGCTCCAGATTATCGAGGGCGCCGCGAACGTCTTCGATCTCGCGACGGACCCACACCAGATTGGTCTCCCGCTCGTCCTGCGGCAGTTCTACGTCGCGAATGTCGGCGAGAAGATCTGGACCGCGATGAAGACGGAAACCGCCCAGGCGTTCGAGGCCGGCTCGCCCGGCGCCACCCGCGGCGGCCGCTACTTCTCGGACAAACTGCAGGCGCTGCTCGCCACCGGTCGGCGCCCGCAGATCACGCTCGTCGGCCACAGCGCCGGCTCCGTCTACATCAATCACCTCCTCGCGCATCTCTCAGCGATGCGCACCCGGCCGGTCGATCCGCTCCCGGCGGACTTCGCGTTTGAAAACCTGCTCCTCCTCGCCCCCGCCTGCACCTTCGAGCACTTCCTCCCGTCGATCACGGAGCACCGCGGCCTCTTCCGGAATTTCCGGATGTTCACCATGACGGATGCCGCCGAGAGCCAGGACACGCTCGTGCCCTATCTCTACACGCGTTCGCTGCTGTATTTCATTTCCGGCGTCCTGGAGCCGGGCCCGGACGGCGGCACCGATTTCGACCGGCCGCTCGTCGGCCTCCAGCGCAACTACGCCGCGCCCTACGTGCCGGGGAAGTTTCCCGCCATCGATGCGGCCCTGGCCTTCCTCGAGGGCGTCCCGCACAGCCGTATCTGGTCTCCGGTGACGCCGCCGGGCGGCCCGGGCCTCGACACTCAGGCCCGCAAGCACGGCGACTTCGACAACGACCCGGCGACGCGCGCCAGCCTCGCGCAGCTCATCGGCCCCTGAGCCGCGCCGGATGAATCCCGCGTTCCACTTCGCGATCGTGATGGGCATCCCCCACTACCCGGGGATCAGCGATCTGCAATCGGCCGGGCGGGACGCCGCGTCCTTCTACGACTGGCTGGTGCAGGATGCCGGCGTGCCCGCGGCGAACATCGAGAAGGTGATCGCCGCGCAGCCGGCACCCGCGCTGTGGGACGCGCGGCCGACGCGGACGGAATTCAACAACGCCCTGCGCTCCCTCCACCAGCGGCTGCAGCAGGCGATCGCACCGGACCCGCTGCGGTGGAAGGAGAGCCGCCTCTACATCTACGTCTCGGGCCACGGGATCGCGCCCGACGGCTCCGAGGCCGCGCTCCTCATGGCCAACGCGGGCAGCGACGCCTGGGGCGAGAACATCCCGTGCCACGCCTATCTGCGCCGCTACGAGAAGTGCCAGTATTTCGCCGAGGTCGTGATCTTCGCCGACTGCTGCCGCCTCCGCGAGTCGGCCGAGTTCCTCGGTCCGCCGTTCAACTGCGACGGCGGCACGAATATCGGGCGCGTGAATACGTTCTTCGGTTTCGCCACCCAGCAGGGCGACGCCGCCTACGAGCCCGTCGGTGGCGCGGATCCCAACGAGGCGCGCAGCTACTTCACCCAGGCGCTGCTCGAGGGCCTCCGCGGCGCCGCCATCGATCCCGTCACCGGCGAGATCAACACCACGAGCCTCGCCAACTACGTCAACGCCCGCGTGCCCGCGATGACCGCCGGCAAGGACTACCCGCAGGTCCCCAAGATGCCCGTGGATCTCGCCGCACCGATCGTGTTTCGCCCCGCGCCGGCGCCGAAGCCCGGAGCCGCGCCCGCCCGCCCGCTCCGGCAGGTGCAGATCGTGCTGCCCGCCGCCTTCGCCGGCCGCGCCGTGCTGCGCGACGCCCAGTTTGCCACCCTCGCGACGCACGCCGCCGCCGCCGGCCCGTGGCACGCGACGCTGCCCGACGGCTACTACGAGGTGCTCCCCGACGGCGCGGCGGACGGAACCGGCTTCCGCCACCAGGGCCTCTTCCGCGTGCTGGGCCAGGACTGCCATGTCGACCTCTAAGCTCGAACTCTCCGCGCGCAGCCGCTCCGTCGAGCTGCGGATCCGCAACGCCGGCCTGCAGACCGTCGCCCGCGGTTTCGGCACGCTCCGCGCCGAACTCCCGCCCGGCATCTACCAGATGGAGTGCCGCGCCGGCGCCCATTTCATGCAGGAACTGATCGCCCTGCGCCCCGGCCAGACCGTCGTCCGGTCCGATCTCGATCTCCCCTTCGAAAGCCCCGTGCCCCTCATCGGCACGTCCACCTCCCATGAATACCACCGCTGGGCCGTCCAGCAGTTGAGCCAGAAGCTGCTCGGCGCCGGCACCGGCGACAGCGGGTTGCTTATCTTTCTCCGCGACCTTTCCGCCGGTTCGCCGCCGCCGCCCGACGCCGCGCTCGTCCGCGAATGGTCGATCCTCGACGGCAGTTTTCAACCGGTGCCCGCGGACGCCGGCACCGGCTTCATCGCCGACGCCGCGACCCGCTCCCTCGGCCTCGCCCGCCGGCTGCCGGCCGGCGGCTATGTGCTGCGTTACCGGCGCGGCCCACGCTTCATCGATCAGGCGATCTGGCTGAGTGCGGGCTGGACCACCGCGCTCTTCATCCCGATCGGTCGCGACGGCCCGGCGCCGGAACAAGCCTCGGTGCAGATGGCCCGCCTGCACGATGGCTTTCCCGGCGACATGGAGGAAGTGCACGAGATCGGACGCGCCGCGGAGCTCGCGCTCGCCGGTCTGCGCGACGGCCGCGCCGTGCTGTCAGCCGACGATCTCACGCGCCTGCTCAACGGCAAGTTCCAGAACCCCATGCTCGGCATCATCGGCGCGCATGCGTTGCTGCTGCGCCGCGCGTCGCGCCCGGACCTGCTGGCCGTCGTCCTGCGCAACCTCGAACAGCTCGTGCCCGGCCACCCCGACGTCGCCGCCCTCCGCCGCGCCGCGCAGAAGCTCGGGTGGCTCGACCGGTCCGAGTCCGGCCCGCCCGTGTCGTCGCCGCCGATGCTCTTCGCCTCGTTTCGCGCGCTGCTCGATTCCGACGTCCGCGACGACGACGCGCTGGCCAACGGCTCGCTGGCCGAGGCCGTCAGCCCGTTCCTCCTCCAGCTCGGCACGTGGACCACGTGGAATGCGACCCGCGCCACGGCCGCGGAATCCCGCCCGGACGAGAAGCCCGCCTCCGCAGGCCCGATCCTGCCGGCCACGCTGGAATCGACTGTATCCGAATTCCTGACCGGCAAACTAGACCTCGCGAAGGCCCTCGACACCGTGTCGTCCCGGCTGTCGCTCCCGACGCAGGCGCGCCAGTTGCCGGACTTCGCCTCCGAGGCCGTGAACGTCGCCGTCGCTCGCGTCAGCCGCTACCTCCGGGAAGTCGTCGAGTTTTCAGAATCCAAGGACCTCCCGGGCCTGCTGGCTGTGCTGCCCTACGCGCAGATCGCCCGCGACACCGGCCTGCCGCCGGCGCACGTGAAACTCGCCGCCGAAAAAATCCGCGCCGGACTCGTCGGCGTCATCAAGGCCGTCCGGGAACACGACCGCCTCCGCGGCCCCTGATCGCGCCGCGCGTTCCGTCCGTCGCGCTCAGCCCGCCCGGCCCGCCTGCGCCACCAGTTCGAACGACCGCACGCGCGCCGCGTGATCGTAAATCGCCGCGGTGACCATCAACTCGTCGACCCGCGTCCGCTCCAGGAATTCCGCGAGCCCCCGCGCCACGGTCGCCGGCGCTCCCACGACCGCCTCCCGGAACGCGCGATCGACCATGCTCTTTTCCGCCGCCGTCCACCGGCCGTCCATGCTCGCGACCGGCGGCGGCAACGTCACCGGCGCGCCGCGGCGCAGCTGCACGAACGCCTGCTGCTGCGACGTGAACAGCCGCCGGGCCTCCGCGTCGGTCTCCGCCGCGTAGACGCCGATGCACGCCATCGCGTGCGGCCGCGGCCACGCCGCCGAGGGCCGGAATCCCGCCCGATAGACCCGCAGCGCCTCCTCGAGGAGGTCCGGCGCGAAATGCGACGCAAACGCGAACGGCAGCCCGAGCGCCGCCGCCAGCTCCGCGCTGAACAGGCTCGATCCCAGCAGCCAGATCGGCACCTCGAGCCCCGCCCCCGGCACGGCCTGCACCGGCTGGCCCGGCTCCGCCGCGCGGAAATACGCCTGCAACTCGACCACGTCGTCGGGAAACGTATCCGCCGTTCCGGTTCGCCCCCGCCGCAGCGCCCGCGCCGTCAACGCGTCCGTGCCCGGCGCCCGCCCCAGCCCGAGGTCGATCCGCCCCGGAAAGAGCGAGGCCAGCGTGCCGAACTGCTCGGCAATCACCAGCGGCGCGTGATTCGGCAGCATCACGCCGCCCGAGCCCACGCGGATCGTGGACGTGCCCGCCGCGACATGCGCGATCACCACCGCGGTCGCGGCGCTGGCGATGCCGGTCATGTTGTGGTGCTCCGCCAGCCAATAGCGCCGGTAGCCGAAGCGCTCGGCGTGCACCGCGAGATCGCGCGCCCGCCGGAACGCCTCCGCCGCCGTGCCACCCTCCAGAATCGGCGCGAGATCGAGAACGGAAAAAGGGACCATCCGGCACTGAGTGCCATTCACCCGGATTTGCCACTCGTCCCCGTGCGACCGCACGCAGCGGCGGACCGGAGGTTAGTAGCACGAGAAACACGGCGGATAAGCGGACGCGGAGCTCATCGCGCCGCGGGAGCGGGCTGGCGGCGCGCGTGACACCTAGCGCCGGCCGCGCCCACGACCGGCGCGGCGATTGACCCCGCGGCGGCGCCGGGATTTAACCACCGCGCCGGCCACGTCGATCCCGCCGGCCCAGCCGCATGAAACCCCTCGCTTCCGTCCGCCTGTCCATCCTGGCCGGGCTGCTTGTTCTTTGCCTGCCCGGCGGCGCGCAGACGCCCCCGGGCCCGACCACGCGCGCCGCAGACGAGGATCTCAACGCTCCCGCGGTCCGCACCCGGCCCGGCATGCTGCCCGGCGACCACCTCCTCCACACCGGCTGGGGCGTCACGCCCGCCGGCCGGCACGTCCGCGTGAGCGACATGGCGCTGAAGCTGATCGTTTCCCCGGACAAGCGCGTGCTCGTCGCCGTCAGCGGCGGCTTCAGCGACACCGGGCTCACGCTCCTCGATCTCAAGACGCAGGCCGTCTCCCAGTTCCTGCCGCTGCAGGAATCGTGGAACGGCGTCGTCTTCAGCCGCGACGGCCGCCGCATTTTCGTCTCCGGCGGCGACTCCGGGCTAATCCACGTCTTCGACTACGCCGACGGCCGGGCCACGCCCGCCCCCGCCGTCCGGCCCCGCGCCGCCGACGGCAGCCCGCTCTTCCTCGCCGGCCTCGCGGTGCACCCGAAGACCGGCCGCGTCTACGTGTGCAACGAGGGCAACCACGAGGTGTGGGTGCTGCACCCCGCGACGCTCGCGCTCGAGGCCGTCGTGCCCGTCGGCCAGCACCCGCACTCCGCCCTCTTCGGCGCCGACCGGAAGCACCTCTACGTCACCAACTGGGGCAGCCGCTCGGTCAGCATCATCGATACGGATACGCACCGCCGCGTGCGCGACGTCACCGTCGGCCTCCGCCCCAACGACCTCGCGCTCGCCCCCGACGGCCGCCTGTTCGTCGCCTGCGCCGGCGACAACACCGTGCACGTCATGACGACCGGCCGGCTCGAGAAGCTCGGCGAGCCCGCCAGCCCCGCGCGCCGGCTCTGGGAGGGCACGCGCGAGATCCTCTCCACCTCCCTCTACCCGCAGCCGCTCGAGGGCAGCACGCCGAGCGCCGTCGCCGTCTCGCCGGACGGGAGCACGCTCTTCGTCGCGAACTCCGACAACAACAACGTCATGGTCGTCGACATCTCCAACCGCCTCACCGAGGAGGCGCGCGAGCGCGGCGACTACGTTTCCATCGTCGAGGGCTTCATCCCCGTCGGCTGGTATCCCACCGCCCTCGCCGTGAGTCCCGACAACCAGACGCTCTTCGTCGCCAACGGCAAGGGCCTGAAGTCGCGCGCCAACTATCCCGCCCGCCTCCCCGATCCGCGCGTGGTGATGAAGACGCCCTTCGACTACATCGGCCGCACCTTCGAGGGCTCCATCTCCGCCATCGCGCGGCCGGACACCCGCCAGATGGCCGCCTACACCGAGCAGGTCCGGAAGAACTCACCCTACACGCCCGAGTCGCTCCGCCGCGCCCCGCTGCCCAGCCACAGCATCATCCCCGAGAAGGTGGGCGACCCCTGCCCGATCAAATACGTGCTCTACATCATCAAGGAGAACCGCACCTACGATCAGCTCCTCGGCGATCTGAAGGACGCGCAGGGCCACCCCCTCGGCAACGGCGATCCGCACCTCGCGATCTTCGGCGAAAAGGTCACGCCCAATCACCACCAGCTCGCCCGCGACTACGTGCTGCTCGACAATCTCTACTCGAACAGCGAGGTCAGCGTCGACGGCCACAGCTGGTGCGACGCCGCCATCGCGACCGACTTCAACCAGCGCTCGTGGATCATGAGCTACTCGAAGCACGGCAAGCTGCCCGGCAACGAGGAGATGGAGAATCCCGCCAACGGCTACCTCTGGGATCTCTGCCGCCGCCACGGCGTCAGCTACAAGAACTACGGCGAGGGCGCGCAACGCGTGCCGAGCGAAAACCGCGGCGAATGGGGCAATCGCCACAAGCTGCGCGACATGGAGCTCGTCGATTTCTGGATCGCCGATCTCAAGAAGGCCGAGCAGGGCGGCGAGCTCCCGCGCTTCACCATCATGTCGCTCGGCGAGGATCACACCAGCGGCACCACCCCCGGCGCGTTCGCGCCCAACGCCTGCGTCGCCAGCAACGACCTCGGCCTCGGCAAAATCGTCGCCGCCGCCTCGCGCAGCAAATTCTGGAAGGAAATGGCGATCTTCGTGATCGAGGACGATACGCAGAACGGCCCCGACCACATCGACGCCCACCGCACCGTCGGCTTCGTCCTCAGCCCCTACGTGAAGCGCGGCACCGTGGACTCCACCCTCTACACCACCGCGAGCATGATCCGCACGATCGAGCTCATCCTCGGCCTGCCGCCGCTCACGCAATACGACGCCGCCGCGACGCCCATGTTCGCCTGCTTCGGCCGCGAGCCCGTTGTCACGCCCTACACCGTCCTCCCGCCCCAGGTCGATCTGCAGGAAAAGAACACGCGCCGCTCCGCCTTCTGGCGCGAGTCCTCGCGGATGAATTTCAAGGACTTCGACCGCGCGCCCGAGGACGAGTTGAACCGCATCCTCTGGTATGTCGCCAAGGGCGACGCGCCCTACCCCACGCCGATTCACCGCGCTGTTTTCACGCGCTGAGGAGTATTGACTGGAGCCGCCGCGCTTCCGCTGCGGTCATGCTCCGCCCCGCCCTGCCCCGGGTCGTTTCGCCCTCTTGCCCTTTTCCATGCACACCCCGCCACCCCGCCCGTCCGCCCCGCGCGCGCTCCTGACCGCGCTGCTCCTCGCGACGTCCCTTCCCGCCCAGACGACGCCCGCCGTCGCTCCAGCCAAACCCGCCGAGGAGACCGTGATGCTCTCGCCGTTCGAGGTCCGCACCGACGGCGACTTCGGCTACACCGCCACCAGCACGCTCGCCGGCGGCCGCACCGACACGCCGCTCAAGCTCACCTCCGCGGCGATCTCCGTCATGACGAGCCAGTTTCTCGAGGACATCGGCGCGACC
>CAZENI010000408.1:0-7787 GCA_964513055.1 uncultured Opitutus sp. | reverse complement strand
CGCACAGCGAACTCACGCTGCGGCAGTTCCACGAGGTCGTGGCCCCGATTCTTCAGACGCGTTGTTACGATTGCCACGGCGATGGCTCGCGGAAGGGCGGCCTCGCTTTCGACAAGCTCACCCCCGGGCAAATCGTCCAGGATCACGAGACGTGGCTCAAGGTCCTGCGCAACACCCGCTCGCACCTCATGCCGCCGCCCGGCGAGACGGCATTGACGGCCGCCGAGCAGCGCACGCTTGAGCAGTGGATCGTCACGGGCGCCTTCGGGCTCGATCCGGCGCGCCCGGATCCCGGCCGGGTGACCCTCCGCCGGCTCAACCGCGCCGAATACCGCAACACGCTGCGCGACCTCATCGGCGCCGATTTCGACGCGGAGGCGATGCTCCCGCCCGACGATGTGGGCTACGGCTTCGACAACATCGGCGACGTCCTGACCTTGTCGCCGATGCGCATGGAGAAATTCCTCGAGGCCGCGATCAGCGCGGTGAAACAGGCCGTGCCGGCTGACACCGTCGTCATGTCGTCCCGCATGCTGCTCGGCGGCGATTTCGTTTCCGCCGACGGCACGCAGAATGCCGAGCGCTATTCCTACTACAAGGCGCGGACGACGAGTCACACCTTCAAGATCGCGACGACCGGCCAGTATCGCCTCATGATCAACACCAAGATCGACGGCGAGGCGATGCCGGTCGACCCGCAGCAGGCCCACGTGGTGTGGAAGGCCGACGGCAAGGTGATCCTGGACAAGGTCTACAAGTGGTCGGACATGGAATACCTGTCGGACACGTTTGTCTTCGACTGGGAGGCCGGCGACCACGTCGTGAGCTGCGAGCTGACGCCGGTTTTCCCTGAGCTGCAACCGCTGCGCACGAAGATGGAGTATCGCGTGCTGTTCGCGGTCTTCGACGGTCCGCTCGCGAAGGAGCAGTGGGCGCACCATCCCAACTACAAGCGATTTTACACGCGCGACAAGCCGCCCACCGAGACCGCCGAGCGCCGCGCCTACGCCCATGAAGTGCTCGGCCGCTTCGCGGCGCGGGCTTATCGCCGGCCTGTTGCGCCGGCGACCGTCGACCAACTCGTCGACATCGCGGAGAAAACCTATTCGGTGCCGGGCACGACGTTCGAGACCGGCATCGCGCAGGCCATCGTCGCCGTGCTGGGATCGCCGCGTTTCCTTTTCCATCTTGAGAGCGCGGAGCACGCACCCAGCGGCCAGCCGTATGCGCGGCTCGACGAATACAGCCTCGCTTCGCGACTCTCCTACGCCCTGTGGTCGTCGATGCCGGACGACGAGCTGACCCAGCTCGCCGCGAAGGGCGAACTGCGCCGAAACTTCCACGCGCAGGTGCGGCGGATGCTCGCCGACCCGAAAGCGAAGGCGTTTGCCGAGAATTTTTCCGGGCAATGGCTGCAATCCCGCGGGGTGCTCGACACGCCGATCAATTCCACCGTCGTGATGGCGGCCGAGGCGCCGCCCGCGCCGGCCGATGGCGCAGTCGCCTCGGCGCCGAACACCAGCGCTTCGGCCGCGGCGCCCGGGGGAGCGGCGCCCGCGGGAGTTCCGCCGGCGGGGGTCGGTCCGCCTGGGATCACACCGCCGTTGTCCGCAGCGGGGGCGGCCCCCGGGCCAGTGGTGGCCGGTGGCCCTGCCGTCGCCGGACGCGGACCGATTCCGCCGGGTGGCCGCGGCAATTTCCCGGGACGCGGCCCCGGCTTTGGCTTCGGTCGCCGTCCGCGCCCGCCGCCGGGCACCGAGCTCACGCCGGAAATCCGGGCCGCGATGAAGCAGGAGACCGACGCCTATTTCCAGCACATCGTCCGCGAGGATCGGAGCGTGCTCGAGTTGCTCCAGAGCAATTACACCTTCGTCAACGAGCCGCTTGCGGCCGTCTATGGCCTCTCCGACATCAAGGGCCCCGAGATGCGTCGCATCGAGCTCCCGCCCGATTCGCCGCGGGGTGGCGTGCTCACGATGGGCAGCGTGTTGACGGTCACCTCGAATCCCACGCGCACCTCCCCGGTGAAGCGCGGCAAATGGATCCTCGAGAACATCCTCGGCGCGCCGCCGGCGCCGCCGCCACCGGACATCCCATCGCTCGAGGACGCGAAGCCGAAGGGCGCGGAGAAGTCGCTCACGCAGCGCGAGCTCCTCGCGCTGCACCGCGAGGATCCCAAGTGTGCCACGTGCCACGAGCGGATGGACCCGCTCGGCCTGGCGCTGGAAAACTTCAACGCCTTCGGCCGCCAGCGCACCCACGAGGCCGGCCAGCTCATTGACCCGTCGGGCGAACTCGCCACGGGCGAAAAATTCTCCGGCGCCCGGGATCTCAAGCAGTCGCTGGTCGAGAAACATCGCGTCGAGTTCTACCGCGTGGTGACTGAAAAGCTGCTCACGTATGTCCTCGGTCGCGGTGTCGAATACTACGACGTGCCCACCGTCGATGCGATCGTGGCGCGCCTCGACCGCGACAACGGCCGGTTCTCCACGCTGCTGCTTTCCGTCCTCGAGTCGGCTCCGTTCCAGCAGCGCCGCGTTGCGCCCCGGGCCGGCAGCCAGGGCTCCAAGGTTGTCGCGCATCCCGTATCCACTTCTCCCGTCCCATGAAGTCATTCTCCGCTCGCACGTCCGCACCGCTGAGCCGTCGGCGTTTTCTGCGCAACGCCGGTCTGTGCCTCGCTCTTCCGGCCCTGGAGTCGTTCTCGGCTCGCTTGCTGGCGGCCGCGGCCGGCGCCAAGGGCGTCGCACCGGTCGCCACGACCGCCACCGGCGCGCCGCTGCGGACGGCGTTTCTGTATTTTCCCAACGGCGCGATTCCGGCCGCGTGGTGGCCGGCCGAGACGGGCAGCAACTTCACGCTGAACCGCACGATGGCCCCGCTCGCCGGCGTGCAGCAGCACATCCAGGTGCTCGGCGGCCTCAGTGCGCTCTCCGCCAATCCGGGGCCGGATGGCGGTGGCGACCATGCCCGGGCCAACGGCACGTTCCTCACCGGCGTCCGGATCAAGAAGACGAACGGCGCGGATTTTCGCGCCGGCGTGTCCGCCGACCAGGTGATGGCGCAGCAGATCGGCCTTTCGACGCCGTTCCGCTCGCTCGAGCTTTCCTGCGACACCGTGCTCAACGTCGGCTCGTGCGACACGGACTACGCCTGCGTTTACCAGCACAACCTGGCCTGGGCTTCACCGACGATGCCGCTCACCCCCGAGGTGAATCCGCGCCTGCTGTTTGAACGACTCTTCGGCGCCGGCACCCCGCAGGACCGGGCGAAGAACCTCCTCATCCGCCAGCAGCAGAAACGCTCCGTGCTCGATTTCATCCAGAGCGATCTGGACAGCCTGTCGCGCGAGCTGTCCGGCCGCGATCGCGAGAAGGTCGACGAATACTTCACCAGCGTGCGCGACATCGAACTCCGCATTCACGCCGCCGAGCAGGCCCGCTCCGCGCGGCCGGCGCCCAACGTCGACGCCCCCGAGGCCGGCATTCCCGGCAGCTACACCGACTATGTGCGACTGATGTTCGACATGCTCCACCTGGCATTTCAGACGGACAACACGCGCGTCGCCACGTTCATGATCGCCGGCGACGGCAACAACCGCGACTTCGCCGAAATCGGCATCAACGACGGCCACCACAATCTCACCCACCACGGCAACAAGCCGGACTGGATCGAGAGCGTGGAGAAGATCGATCACTGGTATGTCCAGCAACTCGCCTATTTCCTGGAAAAAATGGAGCGGACGCAGGACGTCGACGGGAAATCGCTCCTGCACAATTCCCAGATCGTCTACGGCTGCGCGAACGCCGACGGCAACCGCCACACGCACACGAACCTGCCGATCATCCTCGCCGGTCACGGCGGGGGAACGCTGAACCCTGGCCGCTATACACGCGTCAACGACGAGCCGGTCACCAACCTTTACCTGAGCATGCTCGACCGTATCGGCGGGGCGCAGCGCCTCGAGCGGTTCGGCGATTCTACGGGTCGGCTCGCGAACATCTGACAGCGTAGCGTCCCAGCCCGACCAGACATGACTAAGCAGGAAGCCAGGGAACCAGGAATGCCCTTCCGGGGTTCGGTCGGCTGAATTCCCCTTCTGCATTTCTCCTGGTTTCATGGCTTCCTGCTTAATCACCGTCCCGGCCTTTATTCGCCGCGTCCTGCTCCCGCTCATCGCCGCTGCTGCGTTGGCTCGCGCGGCCGACAGCGAGCCCAAGCCGCCTTCGCCGCCCTATCTCTCGCCTGCGGAGAGCGCGAAACTCGTGCAGCTTCCGCCCGGCTATCGCCTCGAACTGGTCTTGAGCGAGCCCGTGATCCGCGAGCCGGTCATCAGCGTCTTCGACGGCAACGGCCGGCTCTACGTCGCCGAGATGCGGACCTACATGCAGGACGCGGATGGCAGGGACCAGAAGGCCGCCACGAGCCGCGTCTCGCTGCATTGGTCGTCGCAGCGCGATGGCACGTTCGACCGGCACGCCGTCTTCGCTGACAATCTCCTCCTGCCGCGGATGGTCCTGCCGCTGAAGGACAGCGTTCTGATCCAGGAAACGGATACCGGCGACGTTTACGAATACCGCGACACCAACGGCGACGGCGTGGCGGACGACAAGAAACTTTTCCACGCGTTCGAGAAGCGGTCCGCGAATCTGGAGCATCAGCCTTCCGGCCTCGTGTGGGCCATGGACAACTGGATCTACACGACCTACAACGCCGAGCGCATCCGCTGGACGCCGCAGGGCGCGATCAAGGAGCCCACCGGCCCGAACGGCGGACAGTGGGGCCTGGCGCAGGACAACCACGGCAAGCCGTGGTTCGTGAACGCCGGCGGCGAGCACGGGCCGCTGAACTTCCAGCAACCGATTGTCTACGGCGCGTTCAAAAGCCGCGACGAACTCGCGCCCGGTTTCAAGGAGGTCTTTCCGCTCGTGGGGCTCGCCGACGTGCAGGGCGGCCGGCTGCGTTTCCGGCCCGACGAGAAAACGCTCAACCACACCACGTCGGCCGCCGGCATCGAAGTCTTCCGCGGCGACCGCCTGCCGGCCGACCTGATTGGCGACGTGCTGTTCGGCGAGCCGGTGGGCCGCCTCGTGCGCCGCGCGAAGGTCGAGGTGAAGGACGGTGTCACCACACTCCGCAACGCGCACGAGCAGGGCGAATTCCTCCGCTCGAGCGATCCGTATTTCCGGCCGGTGAATCTCACCACCGCGCCCGACGGCACGCTCTACCTCACGGACATGTATCGCGGCATCATCCAGGAGGGAAACTGGACGCGCAAAGGTTCCTACCTTCGGGGCGTGATCGACGACCACGACATGGCCGGCAAAATCAACCGCGGCCGCATCTGGCGCCTCGTGCACGACGAGTTCAAGCCGGGCCCGCAGCCGCGCATGCTCGAGGAAACGCCCGCGCAACTCGTCGCGCACCTCAGCCATCCCAACGGCTGGTGGCGCGACACCGCCCAGAAACTGCTCATCCTCACCCAGGACAAGTCTGTCGTTCCCGCGCTGCAGATGATCGCGCGCACCTCGGCAAATCCGCTCGCGCGCACCCATGCGCTCTGGACGCTGGAAGGCCTCGACGCGCTCGAGGACGCGTTCGCCCGCGAAAAATTCAGGGACGCCGACACCTCGGTGCGCGTCGCCGCGATTCGTGCGAGCGAGACGTTGGTGAAACGCGGTGACACCGCGCTCGGCGCCGACCTCCTCGCGTTGTGCAAGGACCCGACGGTCGACGTCGCGATCCAGGCCATGTTGAGTGTCCACCTGCTCAAGCTACCCGAGGCGAAGTCGCTCATCGCGGCCTCCGCCCAGGCCAATCCGATCCCGAGCCTGAAGGAAATTGCGGCGCAGTTGCTCAACCCGATCGGCGGCTTGATCGGCGCCCAGTTCACCGGTCAGCAGCGGCAGCAACTCGAGCGAGGCCAGGCGATTTACCTCGAGCTTTGTTTCGCCTGCCACGGCCTCGACGGCAAAGGCACGCCGATGGAAGGTCGAGCGGTTACGCTTGCGCCGCCGCTCGCCGGCTCGTCCACCGTTACGGGCCATCGCGACGGACTCATCCTCGCGCTGCTCCACGGCGTCGCCGGCCCAATCGAGGGTAAGACCTATGACGCTCCGATGGCTCCGATGGGTGGAAATGACGACGCATGGATCGCCGCGGTTGCCTCCTATGTGCGGACGAGCTTTGGCAACCAGTCGCCGCTCGTCCCGGCCGAAGACGTCGCGCGCGTGCGCGCCGCCCACCTTGACCGCAAAGAGGGCTGGACGCTCGCCGAGCTGGCGACGCGCCTGCCGAAAGCCGTCGGCCATCGCGACGCGTGGAAGCTCACCACCAACCGCCCGGCCTCAACCGAGACGGGGGACACCAGAAGCCCGCCGGCACCGGGCCCGGCGAAACTCAGCTTCACGGCGAAGGCTCCCGTCTCCGGCGCTTGGGTGCAGCTCGAGTTGCCCGAGGCGACCGTGCTTTCGGAGTTGCGCCTCAGCAGCGTGAGTGCGCCGCGAAATTACACCCGCGCCTACCGCATCGAACTCTCGGTCGACGGCGAAAACTGGGGTGAGCCGGTCGCCACCGGCCGCGGCCTCGGCCCGATCGTCGACATCACGTTCGCCCCGACCAAAGCGAAATGGGTGCGGATCACGCACACGCAGCCCTTCGGCTTCGGCGGTGGCCGCGGAGGCGGCGCAAGCTCGAGCGCAGGCGCGCGCGGCGCGACGGCCAGCGGTGCCACTGCCCCGGCGCGGGGCGGAGACGCCGCTGCGGTCGCGGCCCGGGGTTCCGGTGGCCCGCCGCAGCCGGACTGGACACTCGACGATGTGCAGCTCTTCCAACCGGTCGCCAGCCCCGAGCGCGGAACGCAGTGAGCGAATGGGAGACGAGGCCAAAGTTCCGAAAGAGCCTGGCGCGACTGCCGCTCCCGCCGTGGCACCCGCAGCCGATGCCGCGACCAAACTCCAACGCCAGACCCACACTCCTGTGAACCCACGTTTGACGCTTCTCGTCCTTCTTGCCGCCGCGGTCCCTTTGTTTGCCGCGGATGCACCGTCGAACTCCTCGAACCCGCCGGCCGCGTCCGCCGCGCCTGCAGTCAACTCCACTGCCGCCGCGGCTCCCGGCGCGCGCAAGGGCGGTGGTCGCGGCGGAGCGTTGACGGAAGCGGATCGCGCGGAACTCGCGACGCTCGCGGGCTTGCCGCCGTGGAAGCCGGGCGGCGGCGACGGCGACTATGCGATTGCGCCGCCCTATGCGCCGGCGCCGGAGAACGCGCCGCGCGCCGATGTGCCGAAGGGGCGTGTCGCGACCTTTCATCTGCCGCTGGCCGGCAGCAAATTCTACCCGCCCGCCGCCGGTCGCGACGGCAAGCGCGATCCCGCCGCCGCCCGCGAGGTCGTGGTCTACATTCCCGCGGGCTACGTTCCCGGCACGCCCGCGCCGCTGTTGCTCGCGCACGACGCGATGGGCGCGCACGATCGCGAGCCGGCGCCGCATCTGCCGACAATCCTCGACAACCTGATCGCCGACAAACGGCTGCCCGCGATGATCGCGGTGATGGTGATGCCGAGCAACCAGCGGAGCGTCGAATACGACACCGTCTCCGGCAAATACGCCGAGTTCATCGAAGCGGAAGTGCTGCCACGCGTCGCGCAGGACTTCGGCGTTGCCTTCACGAAAGATCCCAACGCCCGCGCGACGCTGGGCGGCAGTTCGGGCGGCGCGGCGGCGTTGTCGATGGCGTGGTTTCACCCGGAACTCTACCGCCGCGTGCTGGTGTATTCGGGCACCTT
>CAZENI010000407.1:0-7789 GCA_964513055.1 uncultured Opitutus sp. | reverse complement strand
GACTTCACCCTCGCCCTCCCCCCCCGCGAGTGGCCGCCGCTGAAGTAATGTCGGGGAGTTCTTGACCGCGGATTACGCGGATGGCGCGGATCGACGAACCGTTTTGCCTTTATCCGCGCCATCCGCGTAATCCGCGGTCGTTTGGTATTTGGTATGGGTGAATTGATCCACAAAGAGCTCAGCGAGGACATCATCGGCGCTGCGATGAAGGTGCTCAATACGCTCAAGCCCGGCCTCGACGAAAAGCTCTACGAGAACGCGCTCGTGATCGAGCTCGTCAAACGAGGTCATCGCGTCGAACAGCAGAAGCGCTTCCCCGTTCACTACGAAGGCCAGCTCATCGGAGTCCTCCAGCCGGATCTCATGGTCGACGACCTCGTCATCGTGGATCCTAAAGTTGTCTCCGACTTCACCGACTCCCACCTGGCCCAAATGACGGGCTATCTCGCCATCACCCATCTCCAATTGGCCCTGCTCCTGAACTTCAAATTCGCCCGCCTAAGCTGGAAGCGAATCGCGCGCTCAAAGTCGGTGGCTTCATCCGCGCCATCCGCGTAATCCGCGGTAAACTTCCCTGCGATGACCCACGAGGAAAAAATCTCCCGCTGGCTCCCGCCCGGCACCGGCCTGCTCGGCACCGAGATCGGCGCCGGCGCCTCGCCTGTCCCCGGCCTCGACCCCGCGCCGATCTACGTCGACTGCTTCAAGTCCTTCGGCGCCGAGCCCAACCGCGCCGACTTCTACGGCCACGCCACCGCGCTCCCGTTTCACGATCACGCCCTCGACTACGTCATCGCCTCCCACGTCCTCGAGCACGTCGCCAATCCCGTCGCCGCCCTCGTCGAGTGCCACCGCGTCGTGCGCCCCGGCGGGCTCCTCTACCTCGTCGTCCCCGATCGCCGCGCCACCTGGGAGCACGCGCGCGATCTCACGCCCGTCCCGCACCTCCTCGACGACTTCCTCCGCGGCACCACCGCCTGCGATGCCACGCACATCGACGAGTTCGTCTTCCAGGCCGACTGGTCGCGCTACGAACCGCAGACCGCGCCGGAGGAAGCCCCCGCCCGCCAGGCCGCGCTCGCCCGCGGCATGCACGAGGCCGTCGCCCGCGGCGAGGATATCAACATCCACTTCCACACCTTCGAGCCTCCCAGTTTCCGCGCTCTCCTCGAGACGCTCGCCGCCCCGCCCGCCGCGCCCGGTCTGCCTCGTTTCGCGTGGGAGATCGTCGACTTCGGCGAGCACTTTCCCGCCTCCTGCCCCAACGGCATCCTCGCGATCCTCCGCGTCCACAAGGGCTGGCGCGCGCGTGCCGACGCCGCCGCCTTCCGCATCCGCACCGGCTCCGATCCGCGCGCGGCCCTGCGCGACGACGCGCAGCCGTTCGGCGACTGGGCCGCCCGGACCCCCGGACTCGGCGGCGTGCGCTGATCGACTGCCTGCAGGTGGCGCGCGTTGTCCCCAACGCGCTTTCCGGACCCGCCCCGAAGCCGAAGCGCCTCGGGGACAACGCGCCCCAGCTCGGAGCGGCACCTCCGCCCGGCCGGGAAAAGCTTGTCGCCCCGCCCCCCGTTGCGTTCCCCTCGCGCTTCCTTGTGCCGAAGAAAGTCCTCACCGCCGCGCTGGCCGCCTGCCTCTTCCTGCTGATCGTCGGCGCCAAGTGGGCGACCTTCGATCGCTACGGCTCGCCGATGCCCGACTGGGATCAATGGGATGCCGAGGCCGGCGAACTCTTCATCCCCTGGTTTGAAAACGATCACTTCGTCCAGCACCTCTTCCACCCGCACAACGAGCACCGCGTCATCCTGACGAAGCTCCAGAACCTCGCGCTCGGCCTGCTCAACGGCCAGTGGGATTCCCGCCTCGAGGCCGTCTCCAACGCCCTGCTCCACGCCGCCCTCGCCGCCGCCTTCTGGGTGTGCGGCCGCTGCTGGTTTGCCGCCGCGTCGGCGTCCACAACCGGCTCCCCCGCGACGGCCACTCCGGCGGGCCCCTTCACCTCCCGCCTCCTCGGGCTCCTCTGGTTTCTCGTCGTCGCCACGCTCTTCGGCCTCCCGCTCGCCTGGCAGAACATCCTCGGCGGTTTTCATTCGCAGCAGTTCTGGCTCCTCGGCCTCTCCTTCGCGGCCATCGTCACGCTGCCCTTCGCCCGCCCCGGCGGCGGCGCCTGGTGGCTCGGGCTGCTTTCCGCCCTCCTCGCCCTCGGCTCGATGGGCTCGGGCTTCCTCGCCGCCGTCGTCGTCCTGCTCGTGCTCGGCTGGCGGCTCGCCCGCCGGCAGACCGGCTGGCGCAACACCTGGCTCACGCTCCTGCTGCTCGCCGCCGTCGTCGCGCTCGGCGCCGCCACGCGCGTCGAGGTGGAGTGGCACCAGAAACTCAAGGCCGCCACCGCCCACGATTTCGTTTTCTCCATCATCCACAGCCTCCAGTGGCCGCTGCGCGATCGCCACTGGGCCGCCGCCGTGCTCTGGCTGCCGTGGGTCCTCGCCGCCTGGCGCGTCCTGCGCGCCCCGCCCGCCGACACCGCCACCACCCGCGCCGGCCAGGCCATCGTCGCCCTCGGCGGCTGGGTGCTCGTCCAGGTCTTCGCGACCGCCTACGCCCGCGGCGCGGGCGCCGACTATCCGGCGTCGCGTTACATGGACACCCTCGCCTTCGGCGCCACCGCCAACGCCGCCGCGCTCGGCTGGCTCCTCGCCGCCGGCGCGTCCTCCCGGCTCGTCCTCGCCGGCCGCACGCTCGTCGCGCTCGGCTGGCTCGTCACCCTCGGCCTCGGCCTGCACACCGTCACCGATCGCAACCTCCGCTACGAGCTGCCCGACGCCCGCAAATACTACGACAAGGCCGAGGGCCACATGCGCCGCTACCTCGCCTCCAACGACAAGCAGCAGCTCGCGTATCCGGACATCCCCTTCCCGAGCGCCGAGGGCCTCATCGACCGCCTCGCCAACCGCCACCTGCGCGCCCTCATGCCCGTGCCCATCCGCACGCCGCTGGTCCTCGCCCCGGCGCCGCGTATCCCGAACGCGGAGACCGACCGCCCCGTCTTTCTCTTCAACAACGCCCAGGGCGCCGACATCGAGCGCCCGCCGCGGCTCGGCCTCTCGCCCGCGACCCCGCCGCTCGACTACACGCCCACCTGGGGCTCGTTCGCCCCCACCGATCCGGGCGCCGCCGCCACCGGCACCTGGCGCAGCGCCCCGCTCACGGTCGCCGGCCGCCGCTGGCTGAAATTCGAGCTCGCCGGCCCGATCGGCGAACCCGGCGCCGCGCTCGCGCTGGAACTGCGCGACGCGACGACCGACGCCCTGCTCGCCGACGTGCGCCCCAGCCGCGTGCCCGGCGACACCTGGCGCGCCGTCTATGTCCGCGCGCCACGCGTCCCGTTCGTCCTCGTCGCCCGCGACGCCGATCCCGCCCGCTGGCTCGCGTTCAGCGGCCCCGTGGAGATGGGCGTGCTCTCCTACTGGGCGCGTCAGGCCGCCCGGCACAGCCTCCTCCTGCTCTACGGGGCGGCGGCCGCGAGCGCGCTCCTCGGCCTCCTCGCCTGGCGCGGGCCCGGCGCCGCCCCCGGCCGTCCCGCTGCGGGATAATTCCTTGTCGGGCCGCACCGCCTTCGCCGACACTCTCCCGCTTCGCATGAAGTTCTTCACGCTCCCGGCTCTGCTCGCCGCTGCGCTCGTCAGCGTGCTGGCCGCGCTGCCGTTCCTGCCCGCGGCGAAGATGCGGCCGGATCTCTTCACACTCGAAGTGCGGCTCACCTCCACCGCCAACGGCATCCTGCGCGCCTACTACGACGACGGCGCCGGCCTGCGCGAGGAACTCTCCGGTCACGCCGCCCTCACCGCCGGCACCACGCCGTCCACCGTGCGCCTGCCGCTCCCGCCCGGCGCCTACACCTCGATGCGCTTCGATCCCATCGAGGGCGCCGGCACCGTCGTCGTCCACTCGCTGCGCGTCACTTCGCTCACCGGCCGCCAGCTCGGCGAGATCGCCCTCCAAGGCTTCCGCCCCGTGCAGCAGATCGCGTCGCTGCGCCTGCTGAACGGCGCGCTCGAAATCGTCGCGCCCCCGGGCAGCAACGACCCGCAGCTCCTCCTCACCTTCCCGTCGCCGCTGCTCGTGCGCGCGCATTGGACCGACTACCTGCGCGGCGCCGCCCGCTACGTCGGCCCCATCTTCCTCGGGCTCGCGGCCGTCCTGCTCCTGCTGCACACCGCGCCCCGCCTGCGCGCCGCGCTCGCCGGCATCGCGCGCCGCCTCGCCGCCACTCCCGGCCGCGCCGTCTGCGTCGTCGCCGCGCTCTCCATGCTCGCGAGCACGTATCCCGTCGCGTTCCTCGGCAAGAGCCTCGTCTCGCCCAACCTCGGCACGATCCTCCTCTACGACAACTACCCGACGCTCCCCGGCTACACCTCCGCCGAGGTCACCGACGTGAAACTCGCCGACGTCGGCGCCGTGATGTGGCAGCACGTGCCCTTCTCGATGATCCAGCGCCGCGCCCTCGCGCAGGGCGAGCTGCCGCTCTGGAACCGCTACAACGCCGGCGGCGTCCCGCTCCTCGCGCAGGGCCAGTCGATGTTCGGCGATCCGCTCCACCTCCTCGTCATCGCCGCCAACGGCGCCGCGTGGTCCTGGGATTTCAAATACCTCCTCGCCAAGTGGCTCTTCGCCACCGGCCTCGGCCTCACCGTCCTCGCGTTGGGTAGGGCGAACCGTCCCGGTGAGCCGCGGCTCGGCGCGGACGCCCCGCCCTACCTTTGGGCCGCGCTGCTCGTCGCCGCCGCCGCCCCCTTCATCGGCTTCTTCCTCTACCGCGTGAACCACCCCGCGGTCTTCAGCGTCTGCTACGCCCCCTGGCCGCTCTACTGCCTCGTGCGTCTCGCCGGGACCGATACGCGCCGCGGCCTCGCTCTCTGGTGCGCCGGCCTCGTCGTGGCGAACCTCGCGTTGATGAACAGCGGCACCGTCAAGGAAGCCTACATGCTGCTCGTGTGCGTGAATTTCTCCGGCGCGTGCGTGTTGCTGGCCACCGAAGCGCCGTGGCGCGAACGCCTCGCCAAGCTCGCCGCCGTCGCCTGGGCCGGCTTCCTCTTCGTCCTCCTCACCGCCCCGATCTGGGCGACCTTCCTCCAGACGCTGAAAAACGCCTACACCGGCTACAACGCCGTCAGCGCCTACCAGATCCAACCCTCCCTCCTGCTCGGCCTCTTCGACGAGATTTTCTACCGGCCGCTCATGCAGCAGTTCCGCGTGTTCAGCCCGTCGCTGAATTTTCTCCTGCTGCTCGGCTTCCTCTTTTTCCTCGCGACGCTGCGCACGCATTTCAGCCGCCGCCCGATCATGGCACTCGCCGCCAGTTCGCTGCTCCCGCTGTCGCTCGCATTCGGCCTCATCTCGCCGCAGTGGATCGTCACGCTGCCTTTCCTCGGCAACATCGCACACCTCGACAACACCTTCTCCTGCGTCCTCCTCGTGCTCTGGTCCGTCCTCGCCGGCGTCGGCTTCGCCTCCGCCGCGGAACGCCTTGGCACGCACGAGGGCCGCCACGACGCCCTCGTCGCCGGCCTCCTGCTCTTCGCCCTTGTCTTCGCCTGGATCGGCTTCCGCCAGGCCTCGCACCGCCCGATCTTCGGCCCGATCTTCTCCGTCCACCTCCCCGGCCAGGTCCTCGCCATCCATCCCTTCATCTGGGACTATCTCGTCTCCCTCCTCCTCGCCGCGGTCGTCCTCGTCGTCGCCGTGCACGGCGCCCTCGCCCGCCGCGCCTGCGGCCCCGGTCGCGCGCTGCTCATCGCGGCCTGCCTCACCGCCCTGCTCTGGCGGCACGGACTGCACGGGAGCGCCGTCGGCTACGAGGGCTTCACCCTGCGCCCGACCACCCGCGTGGATTTCCACGCGAAGTCCGGCGCGATGGAATTCGCGCGCGCCGCGCAGGCCCGCGAGCCCGGCCGCGGCTTCGGTTTCTACGGCCACGTCTTCCCCGGCTGGACCGGCGTCTACGGCGTCGAAACCGTCCACGGCCCCGACGCCCTCGTGAACCCCTACATGCGCGAACTCGCCAACGTCTCCGGCGTCGAGCGCATGTGGGACTGGCGCCTCTACGCCGAGTCCCACGAGATCGCGACGATCCAGCCGTTCTTCGACGCCCTCAACGTCCGCACCTACTTCGATCTCAAGACGCGCCACCCCGCCCTCGCCGCCTCGCTCCGCCTCGTCCACGAGTCCGATCTCGATGTCTACGAGAGCCCCACCGCCTGGCCCCGCGCGTTCTTCACCGATCGCATCGACGCCTATGACCAGCCCGCCGAGCTCGTCGCGAAAATGCGCGCCGCCACCGGCCGCCCCTTCGCCGCCGCCCAGCGCAGCGACGCCGTCGCGCAGGCCGCCCTCGCCGCCATTCCCGGCGATGTCGCCACGCGCACCGTCACGCCCGCCACCGCCTACCGGCTCACCGAGAACACCACCACCTTCACCGTCCGCGCCTCCTCGGCCGGCGTGATCGTGTTGAACGAGGTCTTCTGGCCCGGCGATTTCCGCGCCGAGGTCAACGGCGCCAAGTCCCCCGTCCTCCGCCTCAACCACGCCTTCCGGGGCGTCGTCGTGCCCGCCGCCGGCGAGTATCGCGTGCACGTCTACTACCGCGCGAAAAACTTCCCGCGCCACCTCGCGCTCAGCGGCCTCGGCCTCCTCCTCGGCGCCGGCACGCTCGTCCTCGCCCTCCGCCGGCCGCGCGCCGCATGAGAATCTTCACGCTCCCCGCCCTGCTCGCGGCCGCGCTCGCCAGCCTCGTGGTGGTCCTGCCCTTCCTGCCGCTCGCCGCTCCGCCGGCGCGGCCGTTCACGCTCGAGGCCCGCGTCGCCTCCTCGGCCGATGGCACCCTCAGCGTCTACTACGACGTCGGCGGCGGCTTCCGCGAGGCCGATGCCGCGCACGCCACGCTCCACAAATCGGATACGCCGCGCGTCCTCCACCTTCCGATCGGCCCTGGCACCTACACCTCCCTCCGCCTCGACCCGCTCGCCGGCCCCGGCACCGTCACCTTCGACGGCCCCCTGCTCATCCGCTCCGCGCGCGGCCGCGTGCTCCACACAATCGCCCTCGGCGGCCTCCGGCCGCTCAACCAGATCGCGACCCTGCGCGCATCCGCCGGCCGGCTCGAGATCGTCAACGCCCCGACCGCCGACGACCCGCAGATCGGCCTCGTCCTCTCGCCCCCGCTCACTGTCAGCATCCCGTGGGCGGAGCGCCTCGCCGGCCTCGCGCCCCGCGCCCTCGGCGTCTTCGCCGCCCTCGCCGTGCTGCTGTTCGCGCTCGATCACACGACCCGCTGGCGCGACGCCGCGCGCGCCGCGCACCGCGCCGCCCTCGCCCGCCCGGCGCGCGCCGTCGCGCTCGTCGCCGCCCTCGCCGTCGTCGCGAACGCCTACCCGCTCGTGTTCCTCGGCCGCAGCCTCGTCTCGCCGAACTTCGGCACCGCGCTCCTCTACGAGTCGCTCCCCACGCTCCCCGGCTCCACCGCCACCCGCGAGTCGCCGCCCAACGGCAGCGACATCGGCGCCGCCCTGTGGCAGAACATTCCCTACGCCTTCATGCAGCGCCGCGCCCTCGCGCAGGGCGAACTCCCGCTCTGGAACCGCTACACGCAGACCGGCGCCCCACTCCTCGCCCAGGGCCAGTCGCGTTTCGGCGATCCGCTCCACGCCCTCGGCCTGGTCTTCAACGGCGCCGCCTGGACCTGGGATCTCCAGTTCCTCCTCGCCAAATGGCTCTTCGCCCCCGCCCTCGG
>CAZENI010000406.1:0-7795 GCA_964513055.1 uncultured Opitutus sp. | reverse complement strand
GTCCGACGCCGCGAGGCGCCGCCACGAAAGCCTCACGGCTTCCGCTACCGGAAAAGACTCTTTTTCGACGCCTCTTAGGCGATCGCCGGCCCGCGCTTACGGGATGTCGTAGACTTCGATCAGCGCGACGCCGGCCGTGTTGCCGTTGCCGGTGACGAGCACGGTGTAACTGCCCGGTTGCAGCGTGAGGAGTAGCGCGGCGTCCCGGCTGTTTGGGACGAGGGCAAACGCGCCCACCTGCGCGGAGGTGAGGGCGACCTGCGCGGCCGGGGTGCTGCCGGATTCCCAGTTGTCGTTGCTCGCCAGTTCGGTGCTTCCGGCGAAGACGCTGATCGTGGGGTCGGCGAGCAGGCCGGTCACCGCGAAGGCCGCGAGGCTGGGTCCGACGCCGCGAATCAGCAGGGTTTTCGGAGCGTTCCCCGCGACGACCAGGCCGGCAATGAGCGCACCTTCATCGGCTGAGACATTTGCCCGGGCCGATACGTTGATGACCCGCGCGGTTGAACCCGGATCGGCGTCGTAGATTTCGGTGAGGACGACGCCGGCGGTGCCGTTGGGCCGCAGGGTGTTCGCGGTGTGCGCGCCGTTGTTCAGGGTCGCGAGGAGCGCGGAATCCTTGCTGCCGCTGGCGAGGGCAAACGCGCCCACGCGGGTCGCGGTGGCGGACACGAGCGCGGCGTCGGACTGGCCGGGAATGGTCGTCTGCCAGTCGTCGTTCGTCGCGATCATGCCATTCGTTCCCAGGATGGTCAGCAGGGGATCCGCGAGCACATTGGCGACGCCATGGGCGGCGAGGCCGGGGCCGATGCCGCGGATCAGCAAATTCTTGCCGTTGCCCGAAACCACGAACCCCATGATCAAGCTCTGTGCTCCCGGGGCGGATACCGCGCGCACCGAGAAATTCACGACTTGGCTGGAGACCGCCGGCGCCACGACGATCCGGAGGACGGCCGTGCCGGCTCCGGTGCTGTTGGTCGCGGTCAGCGTGACCAGCGAGGTGCCGGGAAACGCGGGCGTGCCGGTGATCGCGCCGGTGAGGGGATTGAACGCAAGGCCGGCGGGCAGCGCGGAGGCACCATAGCTCATGGGCGATCCGGTGGCCGCGATAAAGTAGGTGACAAAGGGAGTGCCGGCGGCGCCGGCCGCGAGCGCCGGGCTGGTGATGATGGGCGCTGCCGCGGGCGGGGCCACCGTGAGTGTCAGCGTCGTGGTGCTGCTGCCGGCCGGATTCGTAACCGTGAGGGTGACGACGGAGATGCCGGCCGTCGTCGGCGTGCCATTGATTGCACCGGTCAGAGGATCCAGCGTCAGCCCGGCCGGGAGGCCGGTGGCCGTGAAGGTCGCGGGCAGACCGGTGGTCGCGATCAGATACGTGACAAACGGTGCGCCCGCGGTGCCGGGAGCCGTGGTCGGACTTGTGATGACGGGCGGAACCGTCGCGGGCGCGATCGTGAGGGTGAGCGTCGAGGTGGCCGAGCCGGTGTCGTTCGACGCCGTCAGTGCGACGACGAACGTTCCCGCCAGCGTGGGTGCGCCGGAGATCACGCCGGTCGCAGCGTTGAGCGCCAGACCCGGGGGCAGGCCGTTGGCGGTAAACCGCGTGGGCGAGCCCGAAGCGGCGATCGTGAAACCGAACGGGGCACCCAGCGTGGCGGCGATCGCGACGGTCGAGTTGGTGATGATCGGCGCGGCATTCGCGGCCACGACGGTGATCGTGAGCGTGGAGGACCCCGACCCGGTGGCATTCGTTGCACCGATCAGCAGCGTGGTGGATCCCGCGGTGGTGGGGGTGCCGGTGATGGCTCCCGTGGCGGGCACGATGCTCAGCCCGTTGGGCAGCGTGCCGGCGAAATAACTCGTGGGCGAGCCGGAGGCCGTGATCGAAAAATTAAACGGCAGGCCGATGGTGGCGCCCGCGTGTAACGGATTGTTGGTGACGACCGGTGGCGCGCCCGGTGTGGCGACCGTGATGGTGACGGTGGCGTTTCCCGTGCCGCTCGCATTCGTGGCGCTGAGCAAAACGGCCGTCGTTCCCGCCGCGGCGGGTAGGCCGGAAATGATCCCTGTCGTGGTGCCGAGGCTCAACCCCGCGGGCAGTGCGCTGGTGGCATAGGCGGTGGGCGCGCCCGAGGCGGTGATCGTGAAGTTGAACGGCGCTCCGACGGTGGCGCCGGCCGTCAGCGGGTTGTTGGTGATGACCGGCGCGACGCCGGCCGCCGCGATCGTGAGGGTCACGGTGGCGTTTGCGGTGCCCGCGCTATTCGTGGCGCCGAGCAGGACGTTGGTGGTGCCCGCGGCCGTGGGCGTTCCGGAAATGATTCCGGTCGCGGCGGCGATGCTCAGTCCGGTGGGAAGGGGCGTGGCGGTGAAGCTCGTGGGCGCGCCCGACGCGGTGATGGGAAAGGTGAATGCCGCGCCCACCGTGCCCGCGGCAGTGAGCGGATGATTGGTGATGATCGGAGCGGGCACCGGCGCGGTGATGGTGAGGGTGCCGAAAGCGGAGCCTTGGTAGTTGGCGTCGTTCACCGTGGCCTGCACCGCGTAGGTTCCGGCCGCGGACGGTGCGGACGTGCTGCCGTTGTAGGTGAGATTCACGAGGAGTCCGGCCGGCGTGGTGACAGCAACGGCGCTCTTGGGCGATGCATCGAAAGCGTGGGTGAGATTGCTGAGCGCGACGGGCGCGACGGCCTTTGCCACCACGAAAATGCGCGTGAGCGCGGCATAGAAGAAGGTGTGGATGTTGCCGGGTTGAGAGACCTCGAGGACGACCGTGCCGGCGCCCGTGAGGTTGACGGTGTTGCCCACGACGGTCGCGGGACCGCTCAGGACCGTGAGGATTGTGGGCAAGCCGGAACTCGCCGTTGGATTTAGAGTGAACGGGCTGTCGCCAAAAACATGATCGGTGATTGCCGGCGCGCCGAAGCTCACCGTCTGCGCAACGCGAGGGTCGCCGGAGATGACGAGCGTGGCGGTGGTCGTGCCCTCGTAGATCGGGCTGTTGATCGTGGCCACCACGGTGTAGGAGCGCACCGCGGCCGGCACGGAGGCGTTCCCCTCGTGGGTCAGAGTCACCGGCAACCCCGCGGGCGAGGTCGTGACGACAATCCATTCCAGCGCGTTGTAGTCGTTTCCAGCATAGTAGATGTTGGTGAGGTTGGTCAGCGTCACGGTGGCTGCACATTTGGCGGCCGCGAATGTCTGCGAGACGGGCGTGGCGCTGGCGAAAGTGCCGTTGCCCGGTTGGAGCGCCTGCAAGGTGACCGTCCCGGCTCCCGTGATCGTCACCGTATTGCCCGAGATGGTCGCAGGGCCGGAGGTCACGATGAGCGCGACCGGCAGGCCGGAGCTGGCGGTGGGATTGAGCGTGAACGTGGGGGCGCACAGACCTTGGTCAGGAACCGGCGCGAAATTGATCGTCTGTGGCGTGAGCACGGGCGGGGGGCAGACCGCGACCGCGAAGCTCTGGGTCACGCTGACGGCCGCGGCGAAGGTCGAGTTGCCCGCTTGCGACGCGGTCAACACCACGGTGCCGACCACGCCCGTGAGCGTGACGGTGTTGCCGGAAACGGTGGCCGGACCGCTCACCGCGATTGTCACCGGCAGGCCGGAGCTGGCGACCGGAACGACGAACGTGAACGGCGCATCGCACGCGGTGTGATTTGAAAGCGGCGCAAACGTGATCGTCTGGGCGGTGGGCGGGGTGACGCAGGGAGCGACGACGAAACTCTGCGCGACATTCACGGCCGCCGCGAAACTGCCGTTGCCGCTCTGCGACGCGGTCAACACGACCGTGCCGACCACGCCTGTGAGCGTGAGCGTGTTGCCCGAAAGCGTGGCCGGTCCGCTCACGGTAAGTGTTACGGGCAATCCGGAAGTGGCGACGGGAAGGACGAACGTGAAGGGCGCATCGCAGGCGGTGCGGCCAGCCAGCGGCGCGAACGTGATCGTCTGCGCGGCAGGGGTGGGAGCGCAGGCGCCGACGACAAAGCTCTGCACGACATTCGGCGCCGGCGCGGTGTTCAAGTCGCCCGCCTGGGAGGCAGTGAGGATGACTGTGCCCGTTGCGCCGGTGAGCGTCACGAGATTGCCGGAGACCGTGGCCGGGCCGCTGACGCCCACCGTCACGGGCAGCCCCGCGCTGGACACCGGCGCGACAAATGTGAACGGCGCATCGCACGCCGTGTGGCCAGAAATGGGAGCAAACGTGAGGGTCTGCGCCGCGCGGCCAACGCTGTAGAAGAGATTGGCGCCGTAGCCGACGTTCGTCGCGGTGAAGACGAGGGTGCGGTAGACGCCCGCGAGATCTTGGATGTCGGTCGCGACTCCCGTCAGCGGATTGAGCCGGCCGAAAAAGGTCGTCTGCGTGACGGGATCGAGCCGCAGGTAATAAAACTGGCTCGGTCCGAAGCCAAAGCCGATGTCGGTGGCAGTATAGGCGAGGTCGGTGAAGCCGCGGCCGGCCCCGAGATTCCAGCGGTCGGTCGGGCCGAAGAGCAGCGCGGGCACCAGGCTGCCGAAAATCGTTTCTCCCAGCGAGTTCGTCCGGAGATAGTAGAAGAGGTTGGCGCCCCAGCCGCCCGCATTGGGGGCCGCATAAGAAAGCGCAAAGTAGCCGGTGGCTCCTCCGGTCAGCGGCCCACCCGGGACGGACATCGGCTTCTGATCCGAGGCGGTCGGGGTGCTTGGTTGAATCAGCGCGAGATAATCGCCGCTGGTTCGATGGTGAATCGTGTAGAAGCTGAGCGGCCCGATCAGGCTGAGGTTTTCCGCCACGTAGGTGAGGCCCGAATACGTATTGGGCGTGAGGGCATTGCCGACGGAGCCCTGCGGGGTGGGGGCGCCGGTGGGGACATAGCTGATGAATCCCGTGGGGGAACCGCCTACCGGAATAGGCGCGCCGGTAATGGAAAAGAAATTGGTGGCGGTGGCGCCGCCAAAGCCGGAGTTTCCGTCGATATAGCCCAGCCCCGCCAGATTGCCGCCGATCGACCAGCGGCTGGCGACGACTGCTGCGGCGCTGCCGGTGGGGGTGATGGTGACGAAGTTGTCAGCGCGGGCTTGCCACCCGTTGAGCACGACGAGGAATGACAAAACCAGGGAACGAGTTTTCATTTGATGAGGGATAGTTGCACGCGCGTAGCCGCGACGGGGTGACGGCGAAGCTGCCGCCGCCAACAGGCGGTGCGTGCTCCGGTCGCGAGGCGAATGCGGTTGGCTTAGCGGCCCCCGAACCGGGGTCCTCCTAAGCGACGGCCATCGCACGCTTCGCTCGCCTTCCCGCAGGAGCGGGATTCGCGGACGGAGCTGGATGTGCGGGCAACCGACATGCCCAAGGTTGGGGCATGCGGCGCCCCTGGTCCATGGGGTCAAGAGCCCGTTGGCTGGCTGGCGGCGAGCTTACGGAGCATGGAGGAGAGTTTAATCCCCCAGGGCTCCCTCGATGACGGGACGGACCACCCCGACTCCCGCGCGGACGATGGAGAAGAAACGCTAGGCTTTCTTCTTCTTGCCGGTTGCAGCGGCTCCCTCGACGCGGCCCGGCTCGCGGGCGCCCTTGCCGGTTCGTTTCGTGAGCGAGTCGCCGAGGTCGTCGCGGAATTTCTCCGCCAGGGCCAGGAGCCGCTTCACTTCGTCCGGATGCGCCGCGGCGACGTCCTTCGTCTCACCGACATCGTGACGCAGATCGTAGAGCGCCGGCGCGTCGACCGTGGCGTCCTCATACTTGCTGGGAATGCCGTCGCGACCGCCGGCCCGGCCGGCGAGCGTGCGATACTTGTGGGGCAGGATGAGTTTCCAGCGCCCGTCGCCGCTGACCACGCTGCGCAGTTCGTTCTGCGCATACCAGAATCCGTAGCCCTCGTGCGCGTTCTTCGCGCCCGGCTGGCCGGCGATCAGGGGCCAGACGTCGCGGCCGTCAATCGGCAGCGCGGGGAGCGGCGCGCCCACGCGCCCGGCAATCGTCGGCAGCAAATCGATCGTCATGAGAAAATCATCGCTCACGCGTCCGGCCGGAATGCGGCCGGGCCAGCGCATGAGACCGGGCACGCGCGTGCCGCCTTCCCACGCGGTGCCCTTGCCCTCGCGCAGCGGGCCGGCGCTGCCGGCGTGGGTGCCGTAGCTGAGCCACGGGCCGTTGTCGGTCGTGAAGATCACGAGCGTGTCACGGTCGAGGCCGTGCTTCGCCAGCGTCTTGAGCACCTCGCCGACCGACCAGTCGATTTCCATGATCACGTCGCCGTAGAGGCCCTGCTGGGACTTGCCCTTGAACTTGTCGCTGACGAAGAGCGGCACGTGCGGCATCGAGTGCGCGAGGTAGAAGAAGAACGGGCGGTCCTTGTTGCGCTCGATGAACGCCACCGCGCGCTCCGTATACCAGGTGGTGAGGTTGGGCTGCTTGGCCGGCGTGATGTCATCGTCGATCACCCGGCCGTTTTCCCAGAGGGGCAATTTCGGATACGTGCCGGCCTTTGCCTCGGGATGATGCGGCCACATGTCGTTGGAGTAGGGCAGGCCGAACGACTCGTCGAAGCCGTGGCGGTTGGGCACGAACTGGTCGCGGTGCCCGAGATGCCATTTGCCCGCCATGCCGGTGGCGTAGCCGCGCGCCTTCAGCACCTCGGCGAGCGTGGTCTCGGCGGCGTTGATCCCGTGGTTCGAGTTGGGCCCGAGCGCGCCGTGGATGCCGATGCGATTCGAGTAGCACCCCGTGAGCAGCGCGGCGCGCGACGCGGAGCAGACGGCCTGCGCGACGTGGAAGTTGGTGAACTTCGTGCCGTCGCGCGCGAGCGAGTCGATATTCGGCGTGGTGTAGCCCTTGGCGCCGAAGGCTCCGAGGTCGCCGTAGCCCTGGTCGTCGGTGAAGATGATGACGACGTTGGGCGGACGATCCGCGGCTTGAAGAACCGCACCGAGCAACAAGGAAAGGACGAGGGCGAGCGGAAGGCGCATGGGGTGAGCGAAGGACGTGATCTTTGGACAGGATGGACAGGAAGGCTGAACAGGAACGACAGGATTCAATCCTGTAAATCCTGTCTCCGCCTTCCTGTCATTCCTGTTCAAAACAAAAAATGCCAGTGCGCCGCATCGCCCACGTCACGCCTTGATGCCCTTCCGCTTCAGCGCCGGTTGCAGCAGGCGGCGCAGGTTTTCGCGCAAGATGAGCTTCTTGTCGGCGTCGGAGATATCCGCGCCGAGCACGCGGCCGAGTTGCGAGGCGAAGCTGCGGCCATGGACATCGCTGCCGTAGAGCACGCGGCTGGCGCCAAGTTCGCGCACCGCCATCTCGACCTCGCCGTAGACGGGATCGCCGCCGCCAAGGTCCGCGTGGAGTTCGGGCCGCGCACGGATGGCGCGGATTCCGAGCGCCCAGTCGCCCCCGCCGGTGTGGCCGCAGACGAAGGGCACGCCGGGATGCCGGGCGGAGAGCTCCGCGAGGTCCAGCGGCGTGGATTCTCCGGGGAGATTGCCTTTGCCGCGCTGCTTGATCCAGGTGTGCTGAAGGATGAGCGCGTCGAGTTCGGCGGCGCGACGGACGATCGGATCGAGCTGCGGCGCGTTGCAGCGCAGGCCGACCCAGAGCTTGATTCCGATCATCGGGCCGTCGGCGACGCAGCGCTCCAGCTCGTCGAGGCTTTCGCGCGGGTGCTGGGGATTCAGATACACGAAGCCGAACGCCCGCGAGCTCCACTCCTTGAGAATTGCCAGCACATCGTCGTTGCTGCGGCGGAACTGTTCCGGCGTCGGCTCGTGCTGCCAGGGCGGACTCATGCAGATGCACAGCCGCTCGACGCCCACC
>CAZENI010000405.1:0-7810 GCA_964513055.1 uncultured Opitutus sp. | reverse complement strand
CAACTTCGTGCAGGATTACAACCGCACGCCGCTCACCACCGGCGCGGTGCGCGACCCGCGTCCCCTCGTCATCCGCCAGCTCGATTTCAAGGACGGCCCCAAGATGATCTGGAAGGACGCCGTCTCGGTCGCCGTCGACTTCAAGGCCACGCGCCGCCTCGTCCTCTCGCTCAACGCCGTCTACACCTACGTCGAGGGCGAGTTCTGGAACCGCAACTTCACCTTCGTCGCCGCCAACTCCAATACCAACGTGAACAACGGCCGGAGCACCATCGGCGGTGACGGCCTGCTCACGCTTTCCACGCGCCGCACCGCGCAGAACACCGTGCCCGTCGTCAACAACGGCGGCGGCACCGCGGCGCTGGAGAACTACACGCGCACTGTGTCGCCCAAATTCGAATACAAGCTCGACTCCCTGCTCGTCGACGGCGGCTTCAACTACTCCCGCGCCGTCAACAGCTACGTCTCCCTGGAGCGTGGCTTCTCCCAGTCCGAAACCCTCTCGATTCCGATCGACTGGACGGCCACGCGGCCGCGCGCCGACTCGCACGAGTGGAGCATCCGCCAGACTTCCGGGCCGGACCCCTTCGACCTGCGCAACTGGACCGGCGGCACCCGCGTGCAGAGCGCCAACAGCCGCTGGATCACCGAAATCTACCTCGCCTCCGCCAACGCCAAGTGGACCGTGCCGTTCTTCCGCTCGCTGCCGATGGTCCTGAAGTTCGGCGGCAAGTGGACGGAAGAGAACCGCAAGAACAACAACTACGCGCCGTGGGAACTGTGGCGCTATATCGGGCCGGGCGGCGACGTTCTGACCGGCTACAACGCCACCACCGGCCTGCCCAACATCACCGCCAGCGGCAACTGGGCCAACCTCGGCTACATCGCGGTGCATCCCTTCGAGACCGGCAACACCAACGCCCTCACGTTCACGAATCTCGCCGGGGTTACCGCCAACCTCCCGCGCGCCGACCGCAAACGCATCGGCGAGCTCTTCCAGTCCAGCCCGCAGGATTTCGTCCGCGCCGCCACCGTCGACAACTACTACACCGCCTTCATCGGCAACCGCCGCAATTTCCGCCAGACGATCACCGCCGGCTACGCGCAGCTCGACATGAATCCGCTGCCCCGCCTGACCCTGCGCGGCGGCCTCCGCCTCGAGCAGACCGAAAACCGCTTCCTCGAATACGACCCGCGCCTGCGCCGCGAGATTCTCGCCGCCGGCTTCCCCGTCAGCGCCGCCGGCCGTGCCACCACCATCCCCGGCCTCGAGTATCAGTTCTTCAGCCAGCCGCGCAAAGTGCGCGAGAGCGACTACGTGAACGCGTTTCCGTCCGCGCTGACGAAGTATCGCTTCACGCCGAACTTCGAGTTCCAGGCCGGCTTCAACCGCGCCATCTCGCGGCCGCCGATCGATTCGCTCACCGGAATCTACAACGTCGTCGAGGACGCCCAGCGCGTCGACGCCCCCAACTCCGACCTCGAGCCCGAGCACTCCAAGAACTACCAGGCGCGCCTCGCCTACTATTTCGGCAATCGCGCCCCCGGCCAGCTCACCCTCCAGGTCTCGCAGAACGACATCCGCAACCTGCGCGAGACCTTCGACTTCACCGCCTCCGAATTCGGCGAGGAGGACCCCGACCTCCAGACCTACGTTTTTCGCACCACGCGCAACAGCGCCGAGACGCGCCGCTTCCGCAATCTGGAACTCTCCTACAACCAGACGCTCGGCTTCCTCCCCGAGATCCTGCGCGGCACGAGCCTCAACCTCTCCTATTCCCGCACCTATGCCAGCCAGCGCCGCAACGGCATGGCGCCGCACCGCGTGTCGGGCCGCCTTGGATACGCCTACCGCCGCTTCAATGGCTCCATCGGCGGCGTCTTCACCGCCGAGCGGCCCGACGGCGTCTACGGCCGCTTCCGCGAAGCCGTCGCGCAGTTCGACACCTCGCTCAACTGGAAACTCACCCGCCGCACGACGCTGTATGTGCAGGGCCGCAACATCACCCGCGAGCCGCTCCGGTGGTTCGACACCCCGCCCGGCGTCGCCGAGCGCCGCCAGCGCGTCCTCCGCCAATACCAGGAATACGGCGCCAACTGGAATTTCGGCGTCAAGGGCACGTTCTGACGCAGCGCGCTGCTCATGCATGGCGGGACCTGCCGCGGCTTGCCTTCGCCGCCCTGGCCCGTAAACCCCAGCGCACCCCACGCCGCCGTCCGACCCCGAGACGTCCCGTTGGTTTGCCGAGGAAGTGCAGCCGCACGAATCGGAGCTGCGCGCCTACCTGCGCGCCAAATTCTCCGCGCACCTCGACATCGACGATCTCGTGCAGGAAACCTACGCGCGCCTCCTTCAGGCCCGCGAACAGGCGCCGCTGCGGTCCGCGAAGGCGTATTTGTTTACCACCGCCCGCAATGCCGCCTTCGATATTTTCCGCCGCCGGAAAATTGTCGCGATCGACGGCATAGCAGAAATCGAGCTCCTGCCCGTCTTTGAAGACAGGCCCGGCGTCGCCGAGGCCGTGTGTCATGATCAAGAACTTCAACTTCTCGCCGAAGCCATCCAGGCTCTCCCCGAACGCTGCCGCCGCGTGCTGACCCTGCGCAAACTCCACGGCCTCTCGCACCGCGAGATCGCGCAACAACTCGGCATTGCGGAAAACACCGTCAACGCCCAGGTCGCCATCGGCGTGCTGCGCCTCCGGGATTTTCTGCGCGCCCGCGGGCTGACCAAGGGCCGCCCGTCATGAGTCCGGATTCGCGCAAGCCCGACTTCACGCCGGCGCCCGAGGTGATCGAGGCCGCCGCCGCCGCCTGGCTCAGCCTGCGCGACCGCGGCATGACCGCCGCCGAAACCGCGGAATTCATGCGCTGGCTGCAGCAGGACCCCCTGCACGCCACCGTCTTCAACGAACTCGATCGCGTGTGGAAGGACTTCGATCGCCTCGGCGCCGCCCCCGCCGCCGCCGGGCCGGACGCCGCCGCTCCCGATGCCGATCTGCTCGCGCCGCGCGTCCGCCGGCGCCACCACCGCACGCTCGCGTGGACTGCGCTGGGGGCGGTCGCCGCCGCGGCCGCCGTTCTCCTCCTCACGTTCTCGCCGTCGCTCCCACGCCCTCCGCGCCACACGGCCGAGACCGCCGTCGGCGCGTTTCAAAAACTCGATCTGCCCGACGGCTCCGTCGCCCTGCTCAACACCGACTCCGCGATCGCCACCACGTTCACCGCCACGGAGCGCCGCGTGCAGATCGTGCGCGGGGAGGTCTTCTTCACCGTCACGAAGGATCCCGCCCGCCCCTTCATCGTCACCGCCGGCCCCGTCGCCGTCCGCGCCGTCGGCACCGCCTTCAATGTCCGCCAGCGCGCCGCCGCCGTCGAGGTCCTTGTCACCGAGGGCCGCGTGCGCGTCGACGATTCCCGCGCCGGCCACTCGCTGCTCCCCGCCGCCGCTGCGCCGTCGGCCGGGCCGCCCCTGCTGGTCGCCGGCGAACGCGCCGTCGTGCCGCTCGCGCCGGCCGGCTCCGCGCCCGCCACCGTCGAGCCCGTCGCCGCGGCCGCCGCCCAGCGCGCGCTCGCGTGGCAGGAGCGCCGGTTGGAATTCGATGCCGTGCCGCTCGCCGAGGTCGTCCGAGAATTCAACCGCTACAATCGCCAGCAACTCGTCATCGCCGACCCCGCGCTCGCCGCGAAACACTTCAGCGGCACCTTCCGCGCCGACGGCTACGAATCGCTCGTGCGGCTGCTCGAGACGGATTTCGGCGTCAGCGCCAACCGCGGTTCGAACGAGATTGTGCTGCGCCGCGGCCGCTAGTCTCCGCCCGCCCTCGCGATGCCATCGATCGCCCTTCGGCTGAGGTCCGCGGCCGGCGCCTGGTCCGGCGTCGCGCGCAGATTCCGCGAATTTGTTCTAGCAGTTTTGCGCCGGCCGCCCGTCTGCCCCGGTGAACCCGTCCCGCCGGGTCCCACCCCTGCCGCGCGCATGCCCCGTCTTTCCGTCCGTCCCCGCCGTTCGCCCCGCCGCCTGCCCGCGCGCGTGTGCGTGTCGCTCGGCGCCGTGGTCGGCGGCGTGAGCCTGCTCGTGCCCGCGCCGCTCGCCGCGGCCGAGGCGCCGGCGCCGCTCCGATCGTTCGACCTTCCCGCCGGCGAGGCGCGGCTCACGCTCAAGCAATTCGCCACTCAATCCGGCACGCAGCTCCTCTATGCGCCCGACGACGTGACCGGCGTGCAGACGCAGGCCGTCCACGGCCGCTTCACTCCCGTCGTCGCGCTCGAACATCTCCTGCAGCACACGCCGCTCAAGGCGCGGCAGGACAAGAAGACGAAGGCCATCGCGATTTCCCGCAGCGTGCCGCCGCGCGCCCCGCCGCCCCCGCCCGCCCGCTCGCCCGCGCCGCCCCCACCCGCCTCATCGCAACCCAACGAATCCTCTTCCGTGAAATCCCGCACCTTGCTTTCCCTTTTCGCCGCCTGGTTCATCGCCGGCGCCGCCGCCGACGCCCAAACCGCCAACCCGCCACCGAAGGACGAGACCGCCGTCCTCCTCTCGCCCTTCGAGGTGCGCACCGACAAGGACACCGGCTACATTGCGACCAACACCCTCGCCGGCAGCCGCCTCAACACGCGGCTCGTCGACACGCCCGCGTCGATTTCCGTGATGACGAAGGATTTTCTCAGCGACATCGGCGCCCTCACCGTCAGCCAGGCGATGGAATACGCGCTCAGCGCGAGCAACGACATCGGCAACGGCTCCGCCCAGCTCGGCGCCTCGACCGGCAACGGGCTGATCGAAAATGATTTCAACTTCCAGATCCGCGGCTATCGCCGGGCGACGCAGACGCGCGATTTCTTCCCGACGCTGCTCGATGCCGATGCGTTCAACATCGATCGCGTCGAGGTCGCCCGCGGACCCAACTCCCTCCTCTTCGGCATCGGCGGCCCCGGCGGCATCGTGAACACCGCGACCAAGCGCGCCGACCCCGGCCGCGATTTCGGCGAGGTCGCGCTGCGGGCCGGCAGTTGGTCCCGCCGGCGCGCCGCCCTCGACGTGAACCGCCGCTTCCTGCGCGGCAAACTCGGCGCGCGGGCGAACCTGCTTTTCCAGCGCGCGGACGGCTATCACGATTTCGAGAGCGACAATCAGGAGCGCGGCGCGCTCGCGTTCACCTGGCGTCCCACCGATTCCACTACGGTCCGCGCCGGCGGCGAGCTCGGCCACCTGCACCAGAACCGCGTCCGCCCCTGGGCCGCCGGCGACAACTTCGGCAAGTGGGCCGCGAACGGCCGCCGCATGTTCGCCTTCGGCACGCCCGAGTCGCCCGCCGGCGCGCTCGCCAATCCGCCCAACGTATCCGAGAACTACACCCAGACCTACTCGTCCACCAACACCGGCGCGCCCAACAACCTCCTCCCCGCGCGCGCCGACCTCGACGGCCTCCTCGGCATCGAGCAGCGCACCGGCAACACCGGCACGTATAACCTGTTCATGGACGGCCCGCTCGCCGGTAAGACGCTCTTCCTCGGCACCCGCGCCCAGGGCGCGCGCTACTACCGCACCTCGTCCGGCTACGGCAACGCCGCCGGATTCAACACGCCGTTTCCCGTCACCGACGAGTCCATCTACCCGCGCACCGGCAACATCGCCGGCCCCGGACAGTATGTGGAAATCGACTACCACACCGTCGGCGCCACGATCGAGCAGCGCGTCGGCCAGTCGCTCTTCCTCGAGGCCGCCGTGAACCGCACCACGCGCGAATTCCTGAACCGCAGCGTGCTCGGCTTCTCCGGCATCAGCGTGCAATACGACGCAACCTCGCAGCTCCCCACGTTTCGCGGCGATTTCAACTATAACGCCACGCCCGGCGGCCCCACCACCACGGGCCAGGGCGTCGGCGCGCTCAACTTCGCCCAGCTCGTCGCCAACCCACTCGCGGGCCAGATGCTCGTCACCTACAATCCGAGCTACTACAATCAGGAGGACACCCTCGACGACGCGCGCCTCAGCGCCAGCTACAAGTTCGATCTCGGCCGCGCCGGCAGCCACACGCTGCTCGCCTTTGGCAGCCGCGCGGAGTCGGAGCGCGATCGCCGCGATTTCTCCATCGGCAACGTCGACCCTGCGCGCGCGCTCACCAACCAGTTCACCAACGTCCCGGTCCGCGTCCGCCACATCGACGTGTTCAGCCCGAATCTCGCCGACCGCGGCATCCCCGATCCGTTCAACGATCCGGCGCCGGCGAGCAACGTGATCTACGGCGCCCCGACCGAGCGCTTCACGCCCGGCTTCCTCGCCAGCAACCGCTCGCACTCGCGCATCAAGATCGAGTCGGCCGCCGTCGCCGCCCACAGCGCGTTCTTCAACCGCAGCCTGATCACGACCTTCGGCGGCCGCCGCGATCGAATCAAGGTCTACAACGACGGCCCGGTCATCCGCGACGTCCCGACGCAGGTCGTGACCGGCCTCACGCCCGCGACGCGCGCCGCCGTCGATCAGTCGGGCAACACCTACTCCGTCGGCGCGGTGTATCATGTGCCGTGGGTCCGGGGCGTGAGCGTGTTCGGCAACAAGTCGACGAACTTCCGCGACCAGTCCGGCGCGCAGCGCTTCGAGGACGAGGCCCTGCGCCCGCAGCGCGAGATCGGCCCCCTCGAGGGCGAGGGCCGTGATTACGGCCTCAAGTTCGGTTTCCTCGACGGCCGGATCAACGCGACCCTCACGCGTTTCGAGGTCGCGCAAACCAACGCCGCCACCGGCTTCGACGGCAACGTCTCCACCTACATCAACGCCATCTGGACCACGATTCAGAACAACGGTCCGAACACGATCCAGACCGACGCGCAGAACCCGCAGGGCCACCACGTCGGCGGCTCCGACACGCGCGGGCAGAAATCCACCGGCTGGGAACTCGAGCTGACCGCCAACCCCACGCGCGGCCTGCGCGTGTCGTTCAACCTCAGCAAATCGGAAAACGTCGTCTCCGGCCTCGGCGAGAATGTCGCCGCCTACGTGCAGAAGCACCGCGCCGAGTGGCAGGCGAAGAGCGCGCTCAACTACAACACCGGCGCCCCGCCCGGCTTCCTCACCAACGCCGGCGGCTCCCAGACCATCGGCGCGCTGCTCACGGGCCTCGACGGCATCGTTGCCTTTACCAAATCCGGCGAGAACCAGACCGAGGTGAACATCCGACCCTGGAACGCCAACGGATTCACCGCGTATCGTTTCAGCGAGGGACCGCTCCGCAACCTCACGATCGGCGGCGGCGTGAACTACCGCGGCAAGGCGATCGTCGGCGTGAAGGCGCCGAGTTCACCCACCGATCCCGATCAGCGCGTCCAAATCTTCAAGGGCAACGCCTACTACCTCGTGAACGCGATGGCCGGCTACGACTTCAAGCCGCAGCGGAAATTCTCGCTGCGCGCCCAACTCAACATCGAGAACCTCCTCGACAACGACGAACTCCAGGTCCTCGCCTCGAACTACGGCATCTCCCAGCCGCCGCTGAACACGGGCACGATCAACAAGTGGTATTACCACCTCGAGCCGCGCCGCTACAGCATCTCGCTCACGCTCGGCTTTTGAGCGCGGTTCGGGCCCGGACTGCCCGGGGCGCGACGGCTTGACCCGACGCCGTTGGTAGCAGGGGCGGCTCGGAACGCGGGAACAGTTTCCGCACCCAGCAGAATTTCCCGCTGACTCCGGCCGTGCAGGTCGCACTGTCGCTCGCATGGTTTCTTCGCCCCTCTCCTCCACCGCGATCACGCTCCCCGACGGCGGCCAGTTTCCCGCCGTCGGCCTCGGCCTGTGGAAAATGCC
>CAZENI010000404.1:0-7811 GCA_964513055.1 uncultured Opitutus sp. | reverse complement strand
GCCGCTGGAGGTTGTAGCGCTCGACGACCTGAGGCTGCGTGACCGCGCGCGGATTGGCCTGATTGATCGTGTCGACGCTGAAGTCGTCGCCGCTCGTGAGGTAGAAGTCGGGATTGTCGGCCGCGACGGTGTTCATCGTGCGCGTATAGAACGCGGAGTTGAACTGAGTGTTGGCGCGTTCCGGATGGGAGTCGCCCTGCACGCCGAAGACAAACGTGCTGCCTGGCGCGCGCTGCGTCATGAACGAATATTCCGGGCTCGCGTCATAGGTCGTGGCCGCCGAAGCGCGGAAACGGATGCGGTAGTAATGGCGCGTGTTCGGCGCGAGGCCCGCGAAGTCGACGGCCTGCGGCACGTTGGCCGCGAGCGTGAGCACTTCGCTCTGCGCGGAGTAGCTGCCGGGCTGCGCGCCGTATTCGAGGTAGGCGGAGAGCGCGGAGGGCGAGAGCAGGTTGGCGGTAACGGAGCGGTTGGTCGGCCGCCCGAGCACGATTGTGCCGGGGAAGTCCGCGGCGCGCAGGCTCGCAACCACGATCGTGAAGATAAAAACGAGGCGCAGCTTCATCGGAGCATCAGTTCGCGGGCGCCATCGT
This sequence comes from uncultured Opitutus sp., assembly GCA_964513055.1. Classification (GTDB taxonomy): domain Bacteria; phylum Verrucomicrobiota; class Verrucomicrobiia; order Opitutales; family Opitutaceae; genus ER46. The sequence goes on along the minus strand of CAZENI010000404.1, from coordinate 7,218 downwards.
GTAGCTGTGCGAGATCGTGCGGTTGCGCAGCGTCGCGGTCTCCTGATTCGGCAGTGCGGCGCGCACGTATTCGACCTTGGTGTTTTCGGGCGAAACTGTGACGCGCAGGTGGCCGGAGTTCGGGAGAATCGTGCCTTGTGTATATCTTCCGTCGTTCGCGCTGGCCGTGGAGAAGTTCGCCGTGCCGGGCTGCGGACACTCCTGATAAACGATGCCGTCGAGTTGCTGGTAGCCGTAGAAATGATCGTGGCCGTGGAAGACGGCGCTCACCTTGTTGGCCACGAGCAGCGCGTGGATCGGCATGTCCCAGCCGGGCCGCTTCGCCGCGAAGCCGTCGGTCTCATCGGCGTTCTTCCCGCCCCACTCGTAGCGATGCGCGGCCTCCACGCCGCCGCGCGCGGACTCGATGCCGCCGACGAGGTGGTGCAGGAATAGAAATTTATATTTGGCGCGGCTGTTCTGGAGCGCGGCCTTGAGCCAGTCGTATTGGGTTCTACCGAGCGACCATCGCCAGTTGTCGGCTGGATTGGCGTTGGGATTGGCGAGCGTGTTGTTGAACGGATCGAGCACCACGAAGAGCGCGTCGCCCCACTCCCACGCGTAGTAGTTTTCGAGCAGTTCACTCCGGCCCGCGACGAGCCGCGTCTCCGCGCTGGCGGTGTAGAAGGCGCCGTCGGACACCGGCGTCGGGAAATAGTTTTTTCGCGCGAGCAGGTTCCAACTGGCGACGTTCTGATCCTTCGCCGCCGAGCGGTCGGCATCGTAGACGTAGCGATACTCGGCCTCGTGATTGCCGAGCGTGAACATGAACGGCACCGAATGGCCAAACTCCGCGAAATTATTCCGCAGCGTGAGCGCGCGAAACTCGATCAGCCCGTAGTTGACCGGCAGGCCGGGAAGGATCGTCGCCATCTTGTCCGACATGAAAATATCGCCGAGATCGACGTGGAAATCCGGGTTGTCGGTCGCGATGTTTTTCATCGCGAGTGTGAAGAGCGCCTGGCTCGTCACTTCATCCAGATGCGGATCCGCGGTGATGGTGAACGTAAACGGCACGCCGCGCGGCCGCGCCGTCATGAAGCTGCGCTCGCCCCGCGCGCGAAACGCCGCCTCGCCCGGTGCGCGGTAGCGCACGCGATAAAAGTAGCGGCGGTTTCCCGACAACGGCGCGGCACCGGCACCGGCCTCGATCTTCAACTCGATCGGCGCGCCGGCTGGATACGTGACGGCCGGCGTTTGCGCGGTGTAGGCGCCGGAGGCGGGTCCATACTCGACGTAGAGTTCGACCGCGGTGTTTGCCTCGAGATTGAGCGCGACGCTGCGGTCCGTCGGGATGCCGAGGAATTCGGGCGCGGTGAAACCCAGCGGGGCACCGGTGTCGCTCATGCGCGCATCCCACAGTGTCGCGGAGACGACATAGGAAGCGGAGGCGGACGACGTGGTTGCGCCCGAGCCGCTGGTGGCGACCACCCGGTAGCCCACGGCAGTGCCCGGAGGCTGCAGCGGAATCGCCGCGCCAAAAACACCATCGCCCGCGCGGCCGTCGCCATGCGCGCCGTCGTCGAGCATCGGCAGCGTCGTCGGAGTAGCGGCCGCGCCGAGCGTGTAATTCAGGTTCAGCGCAGCGATCGTGCTTCCCGTTTCCGGCTGGGCGCGCGCGGTGACGAACACCTTGTCGGCGTAGTTCGGCGCCACGGGCGATGCGGTCACCTCGGTCACGGCGAGACCCGCGACGACCGGTGCGGCGGGCAGGACGTAAAGCTCGACGAGGGCCGTGCCCGTCGTGCTGCCCACGCCGCCAACCTGCGCCGTGTAGGATCCGGGCGGGAGCGTCAGGACGAGGGCCGCGTCGCGGCTTCCATTCGCCAGCGCAAACGCGCCGAAGGCAGCCGCCGCGCTGGCGATCTCCGTGGCGTTCGCCGACGCCGACCAGTTGTCGTTGCTCGCGATTGCAGATTGCCCCGCGAAAACGGTGATCGTCGGATCGGCGAGCGCGTCGGCCACGCCGAACTGCGAAAGTGTGGGCCCAATGGCGCGGACGAGCAGGCGCAGCGAACCGGTGCCGCTGATGACGAATCCCGGAATGAGAATCGCGGCGCCGGTGCCGACGAAAGCGCGAGTCGACGCGTTCACGATCCTCGGACCCGAACCCGAGGCCGCGTCGTAGATTTCCACCAGTGCAACGCCGGTGCCGTTGTCCGCGGCGGTCACGGGCGCCGTGTAGCTGCCCGCGCCGAGCGGCAAAACCAGAGCTGCATCCCGACTCGCATCGGCGAGAGCAAACGCGCCGGAGTTGCGCATCGTCGCCGCATCGGCCGCGCTCCAGTTTTCGTTCGTCGCGAGGGTCGTGCTTCCGCTCATCACCGCGAGCCGCGGATCGGCCAGCACGCCGCTCACGCCGAAGCCGGCCAGAGTCGGCCCGACGGCGCGGACGAGCACCGGCTTGGTCCCCGGCCCGTCGAGCGCAAAACCCGGAATCGGCGTGCCGGCCACGCCGCCGACGGCCGCGCGCGTGGAGATGTTCGCCAGATATGCGTTCGCGCCTTGCGCGCACGCGAGCCCGGCGCTCGCGAGAGCCAGCCCGACGCCGCGGAGATAGTTCATCGGGGACATGATCAACGCTGCGGCGCTCCGCTCACCTCGAGATCGGGCTTGGTGTTCCAACGCGGCTTCCAGCCCGGCTTCTCGATGCGCGTGCGGAAGATCACCGTGTTGTCGAGGTCCAGGTCGTCCGACCAGATGAACTTCGCGCCCGCGAAGTCCGCCTGGTGAAAGGCTTCCTTCGGATTGACCCGCTGCTCGGTGTATTCCCGCGCGTTGGGCCACGCGCGGTCATCGAAATCCACCGCGAACCAATGCTCCGGTATCGCCGTGTGCTCCACGCGCGGATTCTTCACGTCGCCTCCGATCGGGCCGCGGAAGAAGCTCTTCGCCTTCCAACTAGCGTTGGTGACGGTGCCGTCGGCGAACTTCAGAATGAAGCCGCCGTCACCGATGTGATCACCGTATTCCAGGCCCGTCTTCGGGTCGGCATTGTCCTTCGCCAGCACCGCGATCGTCATCGGATACTCCGGGAGGATATCGACGGAAACGACGTTGTGCGGGATGAAATCGATCGAATCGACGGCGGTGAGCTTGCCGTTGATATAGAGGACAAACCAGTTGTCGGCGTAAACGTTCGCCCGGATCGTATCCGCCAGCGCTGGCTTCACGAGGCTGCGGCTTTCGGAATCGGCCTTCCTGCCGCCGCCTTTTTTGCCGCTGCGCGGCGGAGTTTCCTGCGCGACGGCAGCGGCCGCGGTCAGGAGGGCGAGGAACACGAATCGTTTCATGCCACGATGAGACGCGGAGCTCATTAACCGAGCCGGCGGATTTTGATTAAAATCTCTTAATGTTTCTCCGCTTGACGCGCTCGGCGGAACGGCGGCGGATGCGTCCGTGAAAGTCCTGCTCGTGGAAGACGACCCCAAGCTCGCCGCGCTCACGCTGAAGGGGCTTCGCGCGCGCGGCTTCGTGGTCGATCATGCACCGCACGGCGACGAGGGCTTCATCCTGGCCACGACGCGCAGCTACGATGCGCTCGTCTTGGATATAATGCTCCCGGGCCGCGATGGCCTCAGCATCTTAAAGCAAATCCGCGCCAAAGGAATGAATGTGCCCGTCGTGCTCGTGACCGCGCGGAGCGCGCTCGACGAGCGCCTCGACGGCCTCAATCTCGGCGCGGACGATTACCTGACGAAGCCGTTCTACGTAGAGGAATTGATCGCCCGGCTCCATGCGGTCGTCCGCCGCAGCACCGGTCAACCGGCGAGCATTCTCACGAACGGCGACCTGTCCGTGAATCTGCTCACGCGTGAGGTCCGCTGCGCCGGTCGCGTCCTCGACCTTACGGCTCGCGAATTCGCGCTTCTCGCCTACCTGCTGCGATCGCCTGGCCAGACCTTTACCCGCGCGCAGATCTGCGAGCACGTCTGGAACTACCACTTCGATCCCGGCACCAACCTGATCGACGTCTACGTGCAGCACCTGCGGAAGAAACTCGGCGACCTCGGGCCGCTGCTGATTGAAACCGTCCGCAGCGTGGGCTACCGGGCGCGCGCGACGCCGACCCCGTGAATTCGTTTCGCCTCAAGCTCGCACTCCTCGCCGGAGCCCTCACCGCCATCCTGCTCGTCGGCACAGGCGCATTCGCGTGGCGCCTGACCATCCGCTTCAACCTCGACCGCCTCGATCGCGAATTGCGCAACATCGGCGCCGCCAATCTCGAGCGCGTCGTGGGCGATTCGCACTGGCAGCGGGTGGACAGCGCACTGCGTTTTGTCTCGGGTGCCGACGGGCCGCCCGGATTCGCCATTTGGGCCGCAAACTACGATCGCGTGATCTATCGCTCGCCGCACTGGCCCGCCGGGATCGAGCCGCAGCAACTCGCCAAACCCACCGCCTACGAAGGTGGCCGCTCCTACGATCCGCCGCCTCCGCCGCCGCGTCAGCGTGATCCGATTTCAGCGGCGAATCCCGCGCTTCCACGAAAGGAACCCTATTTCGTAACCACGCACGCCAGCGGCAGCGCGTGGCGGCTCGGCGTGATGGGCTCGCCGTATACGACGCTGGTCATCGCCGCGAACCTCGACGGGTTCAATGCCGAGCTCACGCAGTTGCGTCGCCACTTTCTCACGGCCCTCCCCTTCGCGCTGCTGCTCGTGGGCGGCGGGGCCTGGTTCTTTGCCGGTCGTGCTCTGCGGCCCGTCGCCGCGCTGACGCACGCCGTCGAGCGCGTGACCGCTCGCGGACTCGATCAGCGGATTGCCGTTCCCGGCAACGACCGCGAGTTCCGGCGCCTCGTCACCGTTTTCAACGAGATGCTCGATCGCCTGGAAAAGAGTTTTCACCAATCGACGCGCTTCAGCGCCGACGCCTCCCACGAGCTGAAGACGCCGCTCGCGTTGCTGCAGGCCGAGCTCGAACAGGCCATCACCTCAGCTCCGACGGGATCGCCGCAACAGCAACTCTGCACCGGTCTCCTTGAGGATGTGCAGCGTCTGAAGGCCATCGTGCAAAAGCTGCTCCTGCTCTCGCTCGCAGACGCCGGCCGGCTGGAACTCCATCGCGAGCCGGTCAATCTCTCCGCGCTCGTCGCGAACATCATCGAAGACACCCGTGCGCTGGCGCCGCAACTGACGATCGAGGAAGACGTCGCGCCCGGTGTAACGGTCCTTGCGGATGCGATCCTCCTGGAGCAGGCGCTGCAAAATCTGGCCGGCAATTCGCTCAAGTATAACCGTGATGGCGGCCGCGTGCGCCTGGAGCTGCGCGCCGAGGCCGGAAGAGCGATCTTGGCCGTTGGCAACACCGGGCCGGGCATTTCAACCGAAGACCGGCCACGCGTCTTCGACCGCTTCTTCCGCGGAGATCGGTCGCGGACCATTCGGGGCGCGGCCGGCGTCGGCCTGGGGCTGAGCCTGTCGCGGGAAATCCTGCGCGCCCACGGCGGTGATATCACACTTTGCGATACGCCTGCCGACTGGACCGAATTCCGCGCCACTCTCCCAGCGGAAAAGTAGAGGGCGTTCCGACCGCTGCTCACGACGTCCACCGTGGTTTCGGACGAAACCGCCAGCCTCATGGACAACGCCACCGTGGAGCCGAACGCGGCTCCTGCCCGGTTTTCGCGACGCACGATCAAGAACTGGCGCCACTCGAAGCGCACCTGCCGCGCCCGCGCAGTTTCTCGGTCGCGGTGAAGAAGTGGAACGACGACATCGCCTTCGTTCGCCGCGTGACGGTTGTCCTCAGGTTTCGGCCCAGAGGTGGAGCACGTTGTCCCCAATGCGCTGGTTTGAACGGCTTCCCGGCAACGCGTTGAGGACAACGCGTTCCACCCACACGCCAACGATCTATTTATCCTCAGCCTACTCCACCGTAGCAAACCCCAGCAGCTTCGCCGCCGCCAGCATCCGTTTGTCTTTCGTGAAGATCGGCCCGGTCGTCACCGAGTCGTAGGTCGCCAGGTGAATCGCGTCCAGCGTGCGTAACGGCACCTGCGGGTGCACGCGCAGCATCATCTCAGTCGCCTCCCGAATCATCACACCATCGAGCGGGATCAGCCGCAGCACACCTTCTACGATGTCGTCCGTGAACGCGCTCCATGACCGTTCTCGTGCCTGCCTCGGAAGCCCGGTGCGCTCCTTCGCGAGCAGTGCCGACCACATTTCAGCCACCGCCAGCTCCGATGTCACCAGCGTGAAGCCCACCACGATCTCGAGCACGTGATGAGAATCTGGTTCGGCGACGTAACGCTTCACCAGCACCGACGTGTCGAGATACATGGCAGGCGCGCTCAGTAACCGCTATCCCGCTGCTGACGGATCATCTCGGTCGAGTCGGCCGTCATCGGCATCGACCGCAGCAATTCGGCCGTCGATTTGGCCGGCTTGCCCGTAATGACAGGACGGTAGCGCACGATCATCGCCTTCGGCTTGCCGTCGCTGGTGATCACGATCTCCTCGCCCTGCGCCGCGCGCTCCAGCAACGCCGACAACTGATCCTTGGCCGCGCGCACGCTGACCTCGACCGGCTCCGCGTAGGCTGCCTGCGCCTCCTGCACCATCCAGGGCTTTAGGCCTTTGGGCAGCTCCGATTCAGGGGTCTTGCGCTTCATGAGGCCCACTGTGGCCACATGAAGCCTCAGCACAAGCCTCCTCTCAACCCGCGACCACTCTTGCACCACGGCGAATGGCCCAGAGCTGCTTCGCCTGCGCGATGGTTTCCGTAAGCACTGCGGGCGTCAGCGCCTGCTTCGGATCGTCGCCGATGCCGTGACTCGGACTCACGTGAGCTTCGATGCAAAGTCCGTCCGCGCCATACGCCACGGCGGCCAGCGCGCACGCCGGGACATATGCCGCCTTGCCGACAGAATGTGAGGGATCGACGACGACGGGCGCCCAGGTCTTTTCCTTCAGCAGCGGCGTGATGCTCTCGTCGGGATGATTACGGTAGCCGTCGAGCGTCGGCGCGGTGCCGCGCGGGCAGAGGATGATGTTCGGGTTGCCGAACGCCGCGATGTATTCAGCGGCCGAGATGAACTCGCTGATCGGGCCCATGTGGAGGCTGCGCTTCAACAACACCGTGGTCTCGCGCTCGGCGACCGCGCGGCCGATGGCACGCAGCAACGAGTAGTTGAGGGCATTGCGCGCTCCGACCTGCAGGCAGGTGACGCCG
>CAZENI010000403.1:0-7826 GCA_964513055.1 uncultured Opitutus sp. | reverse complement strand
GTTTCGCTCTTGCCGGACGTGCGCATCCATTCCCACGCCGTCCACGCGAGGCGCTCGTGACCGTGCTTCGCGTTCGCGCCGGTTCCTACCGTGAGCGAGCCGACCAGCTGGTCGAGCGAGAGGAACGTCATCACGATCCACGCCCACACCACCCAGTTCACGCCGCCGATCCGCGGGCCCGGGACCTTGTTCAGCCCCTCTGCCCCGGTCTCGCCCGTCGCGATCACGTAGCGGCCCAGCTCCGATTGAATCGCCGGCTTGATCAGGCAGCTCAGCGCGATGATCCACAGCGCCACATACCCCACCTCCGCGCCCAGGGTCGTCGTCGCGATCAGTTCGCCCGAGCCGACGATCGACGCCGAGAGGATCAGCCCCGGGCCGATCCGGCGCAGCGTCGCCCAGAACGTGCTCGGCGGATCGATGACTTCGTCGGCTTGAAATTGATACGGATTCCGGAGCGCGACCGCGGGGGCGGCTTCAGATCGCGGGGCGGCGGTCGGGGGTTGGGGCACGAGGAAACAGTGGGCGAAGGACGCTCGGACGCGCAATCGGTTTCTGGCCCACATGGCGCCAAGTTAAGCCAACAAGTCGCTCGTCTCGTTCCTCGTTCTCGTAATCGTTCTCGCGAAGGCGGCTCCTCGGTCACGAGAGAACGAGAACGATTACGAAGGACGAGAACGAGGGCCGAATCATCGATGCTCTGCGTTACCTTGGCGCCATTCGTTCCTGGCCCCAACCCGCGCGGCCGCCGCGGCTGTGCCGGTCGGCCTCCGTGCCCGCTGCGCGCGGGCCACCCGGCCGGGACTTGCCATGGATTAGTGCACGATCGCCAATCCGTCATGGCCCTGCAACTCCGCCCGACCTGCGAACACTGCAACCGCCCGCTGCCGCCCGAATCGCCTGACGCCATGATCTGCAGCTTCGAGTGCACGTTCTGCCGCTCCTGCGTGGAAGGCGTGCTCTTCGACGTCTGCCCGAACTGCGGCGGTGGTTTCAGTCCACGCCCGATCCGGCCGAGGGTGGCGCGCAAGGACGGACTTTCCGTCACCACCCGCCCGCCCACCACGAAGATCACCCATCACCCGGTCGACATTGCCGCGCACGCGGCGTTCGCCGCGCCGATCCGGGTGGTGCCGCCGACAGCACGTTGAGCCCGTCAGTGTTCTCACGCGGAACGACCGCGGTCGATTCTCTGTCCGATTTTTGCCCCGGTGCCTGCATACGGGCCAAAAAATCGCCATGATCGAAGACGTCGAACTGCTCCGCCGCTATGTCGAAAGAAACTCGGAGGCCGCGTTTGCCGAACTCGTGCAGCGCCGCATCGGGCGCGTCTACAACGTAGCCCTCCGCCAGGTCGGCGGCGACGCGCACCTCGCGCAGGATGTGACGCAGCGCGTGTTCGCCGATCTCGCGCGGAAAGCCAAGAGCCTCGTCGGCCGCCCCGCGCTCAGCGGCTGGCTCTATCGCAGCACGCATTTCTGTGCCAGCGATCTCGTTCGCGCCGAGCGCCGCCGCCGCGCGCGCGAACAGGCGAGCCAGCTTATGCACCCCACCCAGGCAACCAACGGCGCGGCCCAGTGGGACCGGCTGCGGCCGCTTCTCGACGAGGCGATGAGCACGTTGAGCGACGCTGATCGCGACGCCATCGCGCTGCGGTTCTTCGAGGGCCGCGCCTTTGCGGAGATCGGCGCCACCCTCCGATTGACCGAGGACCTCGCGCGCAAGCGCGTCGAGCGAGCGCTCGACAAAATGGCCGGCACGCTCTCGCACCGCGGTGTGAAGTCGACGTCCGCCGCCCTCGCCATCGCACTCGCCGAGCAGGCCGCCTTCGCCGCTCCGGCCGGTCTGGCCACCGCCGTCACCGGCACGGCGCTGGCGAGTGTCGTGACCACCACCGGCTGGAGCCTGTCCGCCTTCCTCGGCAGCCACAAGTTGAGCGCGGCACTCGCCACGATCGCCTTCTTCGCGACCGGTGTGGCGGTTTATCAAACGGGCGCACTGCGCGACGCCGATGGCGCGCTGGCCGCCGCGCAACGCCGCCAGCGGATGACGCTCACGGAGGTCGAGTCGGCCCAGGTCCGTCTGCAACTGACCGAGCAGCGCGCGCAAGCCGCCGAGGACGACAACGGGAAACTGCTCTCCGCGATCGACAGCGTGCGGTCCAGCCGCACGACCGCGCCGCCCCTCGCCGTGTCGCCGCCCTCCCGCCTGGCCGTCATGGCCAAACCGAGAGATGAAGCGGACAGCGCCGCGACGCCGCCCGAACCGCGCCTTCATCTCCGACTCATCCAGCTCAAGCGCGAGGAGGGCGTCACCGATGCGACCCTCCTCGATCTAGCCAACCTGCTTCTCGCGCGACTGAGGAACGGTGAATCCTTCGCTGCCCTCGCCGAAAAACACAGCACCGACATGCGGCGCGCCCGCGGCGGTGATTGGGGCTGGCAAAAACGATCGGACCTGAAGCCCCAGTTTGCCGACATCGTGTTCGCCCTGAACAAGGGCGAAGCCTCCGCGCCCGTCGTCACACCCGAGGGCTGCTTTCTCCTGTTCGTCGAAGACCGAAAATAGTTCGAGCGTTGGGCTTCTCCCCGCGCGGCATGATTCGCGGAGCCCTGCCGCATCGGTCCGCCGAACTCAGCTCAGGATATCCTTCACCACGTGCCCGTGCACGTCGGTGAGCCGGAAGTTGCGCCCCTGGAATTTGTAGGTGAGCCGCTCGTGGTTCAGGCCGAGCAAGTGCATGACCGTCGCCTGAAAATCGTGCACGTGCACGCGGTTCTGCGTGGCGTTGAAACCGAAGTCGTCGGTCGCGCCGTAGCTCATGCCCGGCTTCACGCCCGCGCCCGCCATCCAGAGCGTGAACGCATACGGATGATGGTCGCGGCCCCACTGCTTCACCTCGTCGATCTTGCCCTGCAGGAACGGCGTGCGTCCGAACTCGCCGCCCCAGATCACCAGCGTGTCCTCCAGCAGTCCGCGCTGCTTCAGATCCTTGATCAGCGCCGCCGACGGCGCGTCCGTATCCTCACACTGGATCTTCAACTGCGAGTTCAGGTTGCGGTGCTGATCCCAGCCCGCGTGCATCACCTGGATGAAGCGCACGCCCCGCTCCGCGAGCCGCCGCGCCATCAGGCAATTGTAGGCGTAGCTGCCCTGCCGCCGCACCTCCGGGCCATACATCTCCATCGTCGCCGCCGACTCCTTCGAGAAATCCGTCAGCTCCGGCACGCTCGTCTGCATCCGAAACGCCATCTCGTATTGCGCGATCCGCGTCGCGATCTCCGGGTCGCCGAAATCGGCGCGCTTGATCTCGTTCAGGTGCGCGAGGTCGTCGAGCATCCCGCGGCGCACCTCGCGGCTCATGCCGTTCGGATTCGAAAGATACAGCACGGGATCACCCGCGCCGCGGAAGGCCACGCCCTGGTATTTCGTCGGCAGGAAACCGCTGCCCCAGTAGAAATCGTAGAAAATCTGCCCGCAGCTCGCCTCCTTGTCGCGCGACGTCATCACGACGAACGCCGGCAGATCCTCGGTCTCGTTGCCGAGCCCGTAGCTCAGCCACGCGCCCATCGAGGGCCGCCCCGCCATCTCCGACCCGGTGAGAAAATAGGTGATCGCCGGCGCGTGGTTCACCGCCTCGGTGTGCATCGACTTCACGAAGCACAGGTCGTCGGCGATCTCCGCCGTCTTCGGCAGGAAACTCGACACCCACGCCCCCGATTTCCCGTGCTGCTTGAACTCCGTGATCTCTCCCAGCACCGGCCGCGCCGTCTGGTTGCCCGTCATCGTCGAGAAACGTTTTCCGCCCGTCAGCTCGTCGGGAATCTGCTTCCCGTGCCACTGCTTCAGCATCGGCTTGTAGTCGAAGAGATCCACGTGCGAGGGCGCACCGTTCTGGAAAAGGTAAATCACCCGCTTCGCCTTCGGCGCGAAATGCGGCAGGTCGGGCAGTCCCGGGATCGCGCGCCGCCCGGCGGGCGCGCCGAACGCATCCTTCCCCAGCAGCGACGCCAGCGCTGCCGTGCCGACGCCCAGGGCCGACTTGCCGAAGAACTGCCGGCGCGTGAAGAGGGCTTTGCCTTCGAGAAGAGGGTTCATGTTAGGAAAGCACCAAGCTCCAACGTCCAAGCTCCAGAGAAGATCCCATATTCAATTTCCAAGGTTTCATCCGCTTTGAAGTTTCACAGGAGCTTGGAGGTTGGAGCTTGGTGCTTCCGCGTCGCCGCGACGCGGTTTCATTCCTTCGACAGCACTTCATCGAGGTTCATCATCAGCGAGCACAACGCCGTCCAGGCCGCGTGCTCGACCGCGTCGAACGTCGCCGGCCGCGCCGCCTCGCCCACCGCCGCGAGTTTCTCCGCCGCCGCCGGGTCCGCCGCGAATTGCGCGCGCAGTTTCCCGAGCCGCGCCAGCAGCACCGCCGCTTCCTGCGCGGCCGGCCGGCGCGCCGCCAGCACGCGAAACGCATACTCGATCCGACCCGCGTCCGTCTCCGCCGCGACGCTCACCCCCTGCGCCAGCACGCGCGCCGCCTCGACGTAGGCCGGATCGTTCAACGTCACCAGCGCGTGCAGCGGCGTGTTGGTGCGCGCGACCTTCACCGTGCACACCTGCCGCGCACCCGCATCGAAGAACGTCGTCGGCCCCACGATCCGCCGCCAGAAAACGTAGAGGCTCCGCCGATACAGCGCCGCCCCGTGATCCTGCTTGTAGGTCTTCTTGCCGAACGTCGCCTCTTCCCAGATGCCCTCGGGCTGGTAGGGATTCACTGCCGGTCCGCCCGCCTTCTCCGTCAGCAGACCCGCCGCCGCCAGCGCCTGGTCGCGCAGCATCCACGACGGCAGCCGGTAGCGCGGTCCGCGCGCCAGCAGCCGGTTCTCCGGGTCACGCTCGTGCAACGCCGCCGTCACCCGCGAGTCCTGCCGGTAGGTCGCGCTCGTCACGATCAGCCGGTGCACCGCCTTCATGTCCCAGCCGCGCGCCACGAACTCCGTGGCCAGCCAGTCGAGCAGCTCCGGGTGCGACGGCGGCTCGCTCTGCACTCCGAAGTCCTCCGCGGTCTTCACCAGCCCGATCCCGAAGAACGCCTGCCAGGCGCGGTTCACCGTCACGCGCGCCGCGAGCGGATTCGCCGGCGACACGAGCCAGCGCGCGAGATCGAGCCGGTTGAGCCGGGCGGGCGCCTCGCCGCCCGTCGCGCCGCGCTTCGCGAACATCGACGGAATCGCCCCTTCCACCTTCACGTCGGTCTTACTCTCGTAGTTGCCCTTGTTGAGCATGAACGTGTCCCGCGGCGTCGCCAGCTGATCCATGATCATCACCCGCGTGATGTTGTTGTTCGCGTTGTCGCGCGCCCGCACCGCCGCGATGTGTTTCTGCAGCAGCGCCGTGTAGGCGGGATCCTTGTCCGTGTCCCGAAAATGCGGCAGCGCCTCGAGCAGGCCGTTGAGGTTCCGCCGGCGCGGCTCCACCTTCGCATGGGTCGCCGGCAGATTGCCGGGCAGGGCCGCCGCCGCCGGCGACTCGATCAATGGCTTCCCCTCCGGCCGCGGAAACTTGATCAACTCGAACGCCTCGACCTCCTTGGCCACTTCCTCGACCTTCGCCGTGGCCTTCTTCACGCGCTCGCGCTCCGCCTCGGTCGACATGTCGAGCACTGGCGCGATCGCGCCGCTCCGGCCCCCGCCTCCGCTCGCGCTGCCCGTCTCCGACATCTGGTTGAAGATGTCGTAGAGCGCGAAATAGTCCTTCTGCAGGATCGGATCGTATTTGTGATCGTGACACCGCGCACAGGTGAACGTCATGCCGAGCCACACCGTCGCCGTCGTCTCCACGCGATCGAACACGTTCTCCACCCGCGTCTCCTCCGCGATCCGGCCGCCCTCGCCGTTGAACATGTTGTTGCGGTGAAACCCGCTCGCGAGCTTCTGCTCCTTCGTCGCGTCCGGCAGCAGGTCCCCCGCGAGCTGCTCGATCGTGAACTGATCGTAGGGCATGTTGGCGTTGATCGCGTTCACCACCCAGTCGCGCCACGGCCACATCGTGCGCTCGGGGTCGCCCTGGAAGCCGTTCGTGTCCGCGTAGCGCGCGACATCCAGCCAGTCCCACGCCCAGCGCTCGCCGTAGCGCGGCGAGGCCAGCAGGCGGTCCACCACGCGCTCGTAGGCCTCGGGCGATCGATCGGCGACAAACGCATCGACCTCCGCCGGCGTCGGCGGCACCCCCGTGAGATCGAGCGTCACCCGCCGGAGCAAGGTCGCGCGCGCCGCCTCGGGCGCCGGGCTGAGTTTCTCCTTCTGCAGCTTCGCGCGCACGAACGCATCGATCGGGTTCGAACTCGAGCCGAAGTTATCAGTAACCGGTGAAGCAGTTATCAGTTTCGAGGCGGCGGAAGTCTGATGACTGATCACTGATGACTGATTACTGACTACTGATGACTGATTGCTGAGCGCCGGCACCTCCGGCCGCACCGGGGGCGTAAACGCCCAGTGCGTGCCCCACGGCGCCCCGGCTGCGATCCATTTCTTCAGCAGTTCGATCTCCGCCGGCTTGAGCTGCCGGTTCGCCTCCCGCGGCGGCATCACCTCGTCCGCCTCCTTGCTGGAGATGCGCAGGAACAGCTCGCTCTTCTCCGGGTGGCCCGGCGTCACCACCGTGATTTCATCGCGCGTGCGAAAGATCCCATCGCGCTGATCGAGGCGCAGTTTCGCCTCCCGCGTCGCCGCGTCCGGCCCGTGGCAGTGGAAGCACGCATCCGACAGGATCGGCTGGATCTGCCGGTTGAAATCGATGCTCTCCGCCGCCCGGCCAGCCGCCAGCGCGGCGGTGAGGGCAAACGCGAAGCGCACAATGGGCCGGGGGGAAAGCATGCCTCCGATGAAGTCACGCCGCCCGCCGGGGCTAGTCAAACCCGGAGATGGTCCACAATGAGCGCGTAATTTTTCTGGGCAAGAGCCCGGCGGCGGCGCGATGCTTCCGGGCGCACGTCAACGTCAACCTCCGCGCGCTTCGACGGCCGCCGGCGCCATCGTCTCACTGCTCCAAACTCCTTCCCCTTATGACACGTCCGCTCCGCCCCCTCGCTCCGACCTCCAGCCCCGCGCCGCTCACGCGCCGCGCCGTCCTCAAGCGCGGCCTCGCCGGCGTCCTCGCCTACGGCCTCGCGCCGAATTTCTTCCCCGCGTCGCTCTTCGGCAAGTCCGCCCCGAGCAACCGGCTCACCGTCGGCCTCGTCGGCAACGGCCTGATCTGCTCCAGCCACATCGGCACGCTGATCGGCCGCCCCGAGGATTGCCGCGTCGTCGCCACCTGCGATGTCATGCGCAGCAAGGCCGAGAAGGCCCGCGACCGGATCCAGGCCGCGTATGGAAAACTCAAGGACAGCGGCACACCCGCGCGCGGGCTGGACATCTACGGCACGCACGAGGAGCTGATCGCCCGCGACGACGTCGATGTCGTCTTCGTCACCACGCCCGACCACTGGCACGCCGCCGTCGCCAAGGCCGCGATGCAGGCCGGCAAGGATGTCTACTGCGAGAAGCCGCTCACCCTCACCGTCCGCGAAGGCCGCGTGCTCGTCGACACCGCGCGCCGCTACGGCCGCGTGCTGCAGACCGGCACGCAGCAGCGTTCCAACAAGTCCTTCCGCAAGGCCGCCGAAATCGTGCGCAATGGCTGGATCGGCGACATCAAGCTCATCCGCGCCCGGCTGCATGCCGTGGCCGGCCGGCGCGAAGACCGCCTCGTGTTCGACCAGCAGACGGCCGTGGCGCAGAGCTTCGGCTTCGAGGGCACCGGCGCGCAGCGCGCCTCCGAGGTGCTGATGC
>CAZENI010000402.1:0-7871 GCA_964513055.1 uncultured Opitutus sp. | reverse complement strand
CCTTGAAGGTGTCGAAGGCCTGCATGCCCCACTTCAGGAACTGGTAGCGCTCGCGGTTGCGGGAGAACTCGAGGTCGAGGTTCTTCTGCATCGCCTCAGCCGAGCCGGCGAAATCCACCTGCACGGAGTGATCGACGACAAGGTCCACCGGCACGAGCGGCTCGATGATCTTCGGGTTCTTGCCCATGCGCGCGACCGCGGCGCGCATGGCCGCGAGGTCGACGAGCAGCGGCACGCCGGTGAAGTCCTGCAGCACGATGCGCGCGACGACGAACGGAATCTCCTCCGTGCGCGGCGACTTCGCCCCCCAGCTCGCGAGGTCGCGGATGGCGCCGTCCTGCACGCGCTTGCCGTCGCAGTTGCGCAGCAGGGACTCGAGCACGAGCCGGATCGAGACGGGCAGGCGCGAGACCTTGAACCCGGACTGCTCGAGCGCGGGCAGCGAGTAGAATGGATGCGACGCGCCGTTGGCGGCGAACGTCTGCAGCGTGTTGAACGGATTCGGGAGGTTCGTCGGGAGACTCATGTTGTTCTGAAAAGGGAGTCGCGGCGCCGTCGCCGCGCATTTGGTGGGGCGAACCGTCCTCGGTGAGCCGTCGCGATGGTCACGTGCGTCGCGAAACGGCTCGGCGGGGACGCCTCGCCCTACCTGGGAAACACATCACGCCAGCGCCGCCTTGACCGCGCCGAAATTCGGCAGGTCCTTGGGCGTCGCGGTCTGCTCGGCGTATTTCACCACGCCATCCTTGCCGATCACGAACGCCGCGCGGGCCGAGGTGTCGCCGATGCCAGCGAGGTTGGGGAACACCACGTCGTAGGCCTTCGTCACCGTCTTGTTCAGATCGCTCAGGAGCGTGACGCCGATCTTGTTCGTCTTGGCCCAGGCTTCCTGGGTGAAGGGGCTGTCGACGCTGATCGCGAGCACGTCGGCGCCGAGTTTCTCGTAGTCCGCGAGGCCGGAGGTCTGGTCGCACATTTCCTGCGTGCACACACCGGTGTAAGCCAGGGGGAAGAAGAGCAGCACCGTCTGCTTCTTGCCGAAATTGTCGCTCAGCTTGATGTCTTTCAAACCGTCAGCGGTCTTCGTCTTGAGCGTGAAATCAGGGGCTTTGGAGCCAACGGCGATGGGCATGGGAGGCGGTGGGATGGAGGGTTGGGTGGATCGAGGTCTCCCGCGCGACCTTCGCCCGGGAAAGAACCGCCACGTTGAGCCGCCGCACCCGGCGCGGCAAATCGTTTTTCCACGCATCGTCTCGCCAGCAGCGCGCTTACTGTTTTCGCGGCGCCCGCCATTAGCGCGCATGTTGCCCGCCGCCGCGTCCCGCGCCGGTCCGGGCGCCGCGAAACACGCTTGCGCGCGCGCGCCGCCGCGCCGTTTACTCCGCCTTCCCGGCATGAACATCCTCGACGATCTCCGCTGGCGTGGCCTCCTCGCCGACTGCACCGACCTCGACGCGCTCACGCAGCGCCTCGCCCAAGGCCCGGTGACGCTGTATTGCGGTTTCGACCCGACGGCAGACTCGCTGCATGTCGGCAATCTCGTGCCCCTTTTCGCACTGCGCCGCTTCCAGCTTCAGGGCCACCACCCCATCGCGCTCGCCGGCGGCGCCACCGGCATGGTCGGCGACCCCTCCGGCAAATCCGCCGAACGCAACCTCCAGACGCCGGAGCAGGTGGAGCACAACATCGCCGCGGTGAAGCAGCAGCTCACGAAATTCCTCGAGTTCGATCCCGCGAAGACGCCCGCGAACAACCCCGCCCGTCTCGTCAACAACCACGACTGGACCGCCCCGATCTCGTTTCTCGAGTTCCTCCGCGATGTCGGGAAGCACATGACGGTGAATTCCATGATCGCGAAAGACTCCGTGCGCTCGCGCATGGAGGATCGCGACGCCGGCATCAGCTACACCGAGTTCAGCTACATGCTGCTGCAGGGCTTCGATTTTTATCACCTGCGCCAGGCCTTCAATTGCGAGCTCCAGATCGGCGCCACCGATCAATGGGGCAACATCACCGTCGGCACCGAGCTCACGCGCAAGAAAATGGGCGCCACTGTCTGGGGCCTCGTCTTCCCGCTGCTCACCAAGGCCGACGGCACGAAATACGGCAAGACCGCGACCGGCACCGTGTGGCTCGATCCGAAACGCACGTCGCCCTACCGCTTCTACCAGTTTTTCGTCAACGCGGACGACGCCGATGTCGTGAAGCTGCTGAAGACGCTGACCTTCCTGTCGCAGGAGGAGATCGCCGCGCTCGAGGCCGAGCTCCGCGCCAACCCGGGCGCGCGCGCCGCGCAGAAGGCGCTCGCGCGCGAGATGACCAGGCTCGTCCACGGCGAAGAACGCCTCGCCGGCGCGCTGAGGGCGAGCGAGGTCCTTTTCGGCGGCACGCTCGAGGGCCTCTCGGCCGAGGATTTCCAGGACGTGATCGCCGAGGCTCCCAGCAAGGATCTCGAACGCACGAAACTGGAAGGCGCCGGCGCCTCGTTGATCGAGTTGCTCGTGCATGCCGGCCTGTCGCCCTCAAAGGGCCAGGCGCGCAAGGACATCGAGGGCGGCGGCATCTACGTGAACAACGTGAAGGCGCCCGACCTCGCGCGCACCGTCACCACCGCCGACGTGATTTTCGGCAGCTACGTCCTCCTTCGCAAAGGCAAGCGCACCTACGCCGTGTTGAAAGCCGTTTAGCGCCGCAGCACCGACGCAAGGTCTCCTCGGGTCCGCCGTGTCGCCCGGCGCTTGAGCGCAGGGCCACACGTCGCCACCCGCCTCCCACCTCACGCCTGCGCCCAGTGGAAGAACACCGGCTTCTCGATGTTCGGGTGCAAGCTGTGGTGCACGGGACAACCGCGGGCCGCCGCCGCCAGGGGCTTGGCCGCGGGATGCGTCTCGGGAATCGGCATCCAGATTTTGGTGGCGAGCCGCGCGATACGGCGCGGCGAGTCGACCGACATCTCCTTCGTCACCTCGAAGCGCACGCCGCTCAGCTCCACCCCATGCTTGCGCGCCGCGATCGCCATCGTCGTCGCGATGCACGTGCCGAAGGCCGTCGCGATCAAATCCGTCGGCGAGAATGCCTCGCCGCGGCCCTGGTTGTCCTTGGGCGCGTCGGTGACGAGCACGCTCGCCGACGGCTCGTGCCGCGAGCTGCAATGGAGTTCGCCCTGATACTCGCCGGTGATTTTGACCATGCGCCGAGTGTCGGCGCGCCGCCCCGGCGGGCAATCCCGGAAAACATTTCCGGGCGGCGGCCGGCGGTCGGCTTTGACCTCGGGCGCGCCGCCGCTTGAGTCACGGACTCGCGTGCAGCCCGATCCTTCCACGTTCCCCGGCTCGACCCCGCGTCGCGCGGCGTGGCTCGGGGCGTTGATCATCATCATCGTCGGAATCGCCGCCTACCACAACAGCCTCGGCGGCCCCTTCGTCTTCGACGATCCGTCCTCGATCACCGCGAACCCGACCATCCGCCGCCTGTGGCCGATCTGGGAGCCGCTCACGCCGCCCCGCGCCGCCATCACCGTCCAGGGCCGCCCGCTGGTGAACTTTTCCCTCGCGCTCAACTACGCGCTCGGCGGCGAGTCGGTCCGCGGCTACCACGTGCTGAACCTCGCGATCCACCTCGCCGCCGCGCTCACGCTCTTCGGCCTCGTGCGCCGGACGCTGCAACGCCCGGGCCTCCCTCCCCGCCTCACGGCCGACGCGTGGAGCCTCGCGCTCACCGTTGCAGTGCTCTGGACCGCGCATCCCCTGCAAACGCAGGCCGTGACCTATGTCATCCAGCGGGCCGAGTCGCTGATGGGCCTCTTCTACCTGCTCACGCTCTACGCCTTCGTCCGCGGCGCCGGCTCGCCGCGACCGGCGCGCTGGTTCGGCCTCGCGATCGCCGCATGCGCCGCCGGCATGGCGACCAAGGAGGTGATGGTCACCGCCCCGGTCGTCGTCCTCTTCTACGATCGCGCGTTCGTCAGCGGCAGCTTCCTCGCGGCGTGGCGGCGGCACCGCGTCCTCTACCTCGGCCTCGCCGCCGGCTGGCTCCTCCTCGCCGCCCTCGTGCTCGGGACCGGCGGCAACCGCGGCGGCGCCGCCGGCGGCGCCGGTCGCGGCGCGCGGCGGGACTACGCGAAAACGCCGTGCGGCGCCCGCGCCCACGATCTCCGGCTGGCACTCTGGCCGCAGCCCTTGGTTTTTGAATACGGCACTTTCTGGGTCGACGACGTGCGCGCGATCCTGCCCTCTGCGCTGACGGTCGCCGCCCTCGTCGTCGTCACCGCTTACGCGACGTGGCGGCGCCCGGCGCTCGGGTTTCCCGGCTGCTTCGCCGGCGCGGTCCTCGCAGTGACGAGCCTCGTGCCCGGCACCACGCAGATGATCGTCGAGCACCGCATGTATCTGCCGCTCGCCGCCGTGCTGGTGGTCGCGGTGCTCGCCGTCCACGCCTGCCTGCCAACGCGCGCCCGCTTCGCGTGGGCCGCAGCCGCCGCCGCCGCCGCGGCGCTCGCCGTGCTCACGCAGGCGCGCAACGAAGACTATCGCGACGAGCGCACCCTCTGGCGCGACACCGTCGCGAAACGCCCCGCCAACGCCCTCGCGCGTGAGTTGCACGCCCAGGCGCTCGAGCGGGCCGGCGCGGTCGACGCCGCGATTGCCGAGCGCCGGCGCGCGCTGGAGATCTTCCCCGCGTTCGCCGTCGCGCACTGCAATCTCGGCGACACCCTCGTGCGCCTCGGCCGGAGCGCCGAGGCCGTCCCGCACTACGAGGCCGCCCTGCAGAGCAAGCCGGCCTATGCCGACGCGCACAACGGCCTCGGCAGCGCGCTCGCGCAGACCGGCCGACTGCCGGAGGCCATCGAGCACCTGACGCAGGCGCTCGCCCTCGCGCCCGAGTTCACCGAGGCGCGGCACAATCTCTCCGCGCTGCACAACCAGCACGGCAACGCCCTCGCGGCCGCCGGCCGCCTCGCCGAGGCCCGGCGCGCCCTCACCGAGGCGCTCCGGCTCACGCCTGACAACGCGAACTACCACTACAATCTCGGCAACGTGCTGCTGCGGCTCGGCCGGTCCGTCGACGCGCGCGGGCAGTTCGAGGCGGCCGTCGCGCGCGCGCCTGCGTTCGCCGAGGCCCACGGCAACCTCGGCGCGGTCCTGCTCGAGCTGCGCGAGCCGGCCGCGGCCCGGCGCGTATTCGAAAACCTGATCGCGCTCGCCCCCCGGCTCGCGTCCGCCCACCTCGGGCTCGGCGAGGCGCTCTATCAACTCGGCCGCCCGGCCGAGGCGCGCGCCGCCTATGAGCGCGCACTCGCCCTCGACCCCGCGCTCGCCCCGGCCCGCGCCGCCCTCCGCCGCCTCGACGCCCCACCGTGACCGTCCCCGTGCGTCCCACTCCCGCCGCGCCCCGCGGGCGCGACACCTGGTTCGCCGCGGCGCTCCTCGCCGCCGCCGGCCTCGCGGCGTATCACAATTGCTTTCACGTGCCCTTCGTCTTCGACGACGCGCTGGCGATCGTCGAGAACCCCACGATCCGCCGGCTCGCGTCGTGGGATATCCTGCGCCCGCCCGCCGGCCAGGGCCTCACCGTCGAGGGCCGCCCGCTCCTCAACCTCTCGCTCGCGCTCAACCACGCCGCCGGCGGCACCGCGGTCTTCGGCTTTCACGCCGTCAATCTCGCGATCCACATCGCCGCCGCGCTCGCCCTCTGCGGCCTCACCCGGATCACGTTGGGGCGGCCGGCCGTGCCCGAATCCCTCCGCGTCCACGCCGCCCCGCTCGCCCTCGCGATCGCGCTGCTGTGGCTCGTGCATCCGCTGCAGACCGAGTCGGTCACCTACGTCATCCAGCGCGCCGAGTCCCTGATGGGCCTGTTCTTCCTCGCCGCGCTCTACGCCTTCGCGCGCGGCGCCGACGGCGGCGGCCCGCGCTGGTTCGCCGCCGCGGCGCTCGCCGCCTGGTGCGGCGCGGCGACCAAGGAGGTCGCGGCCGCGATTCCGGCGCTCGCCCTGCTCTACGACCGCACGTTCTTCGCGGGATCGTTTCGCGGCGCCTGGCGGGCCCGCCGCGGCGCCCACCTCGCGCTGATGAGCGCCTGGCTGCTCAGCGCCCTGCTGGTCGGCGACCGCGGCGGCACGTTCGGTCGCGTGCCGTGGACGACGTTTGCGCTCACCCAGTTCGACGCCCTTGCGCGCTACGTGCAGCTCTCGTTCTGGCCGCACCCGCTCGTCTTCGACTACGGCGTGCAATGGACGTTCGGCCCCGGCGCGCTCGTGCCCGGGATCGTCCTGGTCACGGCGCTGCTCGCGGGCACCGCGCTCGCCCTGCGCCGCTGGCCCGCCTGGGGCTTCCTCGGCCTGTGGTTCCTCGCCCCCCTCGCCCCCACCAGCCTGCTGCCGGGCAATCGCCAGACCATCTCCGAGCACCGCCTGTATCTCCCGCTCGCCGCCCTGATTGTCGCCGCAGTCATCGTCGTATTTCTTCTTCTGCGACACCGCCGCGCACCCGTCCGCCTCGGCGCCGTGCTCCTCGTGGCCGCGTCACTCGGCGTGCTCACCGTGCGGCGCAATCACGACTACCGCACCGCGATCGCGCTCTACACCGACACCGCCGTGAAACGTCCCGGCAACGCCTTCGCCCACTACAATCTCGCGAAGGCGCTCGCCGAGTCGGGCGCGCCCGCCGCCGCCCTGCCCGCCTACGCCGCCGCGCTCCGGCTCGAGCCCGGCATGACCGCGGCCCACTTCAATCTCGGCAACGCCCTGGCCGCCCTCGGCCGCCTGCCCGACGCCGTCGCCGCATTCGAGGCCGCGCTCCGCACCGAGCCCACCCACGCGAACGCACACTACAATCTCGGCAACGTCCTCCGCCGCCTCGGCCGGCTCGCCGACGCGCGGGATCGCTTCGCGACCGCCGCCCGCCTCGCGCCCGGCTCGCTCGCCGCCCACGCCAATCTCGGCGGCGTGCTGCTCGAACTCGGGCAACACGACGCCGCGCGCGCCGCCCTCGAGCGCGCACTCGCGCTCGACCCCGCCGACGCCGCCGTGCTCGTCAACCTCGGCACCGTGCACCGCCTCGCCGGCCGGACGACCGAGGCCCGCGGTTGCTTCGAGCGCGCGCTCGCCGCCGACCCGGCCTTCGCGCCCGCCCGCGGCGCCCTGCGCGCCCTCGGTCCGCCCCAGCCCGAGACGCGCCCGCCTTGACGCCGCGCGCCGAGCCCGGAATCTCGCGCCTCCCAATGTCCACGCCACGCCTCCGCGCCCACCTCTACCGCGACACGCCGCAGAACCTGCGGCGGCTCGCCGCGGCGCTGCGCCGGGGCGAACTCGTGGCCGTGCCGACCGAGACCGTCTATGGCCTCGCCGCCAACGCGCTCGATGCGGAGGCCTGCGCCCGGATCTTCACCGCCAAGGGACGCCCGGCCGACGACCCGTTGATCGTGCACATCGGTTCGTGGCGCGAACTCGAGCAGATCGCCGAAACGAATTCCGCCGCCCGCACGCTCGCCGCCAAATTCTGGCCCGGCGCCCTCACGATGGTGCTGCCGAAGCGCGCGGTGGTGCCGGCCATCGTGTCCTCCGGCCTGCCGAGCGTCGCGGTGCGCATGCCGCGCCATCCGCTCTTCCGCCGGCTGCAACGGCTCGCGGGCCTCCCGCTGGCGGCCCCGAGCGCCAACCCGTTTGGCTACGTCAGCCCCACGACGGCGCAGCACGTGCGCGATGGCCTCGGCACGCGCATCCGCCACATCCTCGACGGCGGCGCGACCCGCATCGGCGTCGAATCCACCATCGTCGATCTTCGCGACCCGCGGCGCCCCCGGCTCCTGCGGCCCGGCGCCGTCACGCACGCCGCGCTCGAAGCCGCGCTCGGTTGCACCGTGCTCGACGC
>CAZENI010000401.1:0-7895 GCA_964513055.1 uncultured Opitutus sp. | reverse complement strand
GATCCGCGGCCGGCCGCAGCGCGACGGCCGGCGGCTCGGGCAGCTCCTGGCCCTTCTTGGCGCGGAACTCGATTTTCTTGTGCGCCGTGAAACTGATGTAGCCGCGCAGATCGGTGGCGAACTGCTTGTAGTTTTTCTTGAAGCACTCCTGGAAGAGCTTCTCCGTCGGCTCCTCGTCCGTGATCCGCTGCACGTAGCGGATGAACGGCGCCTGGTTCTTCTGGCCCAGGCCGTAGAGGCAGTAGTGCACGAACGCATAACACTGCGCAGCCCAGAACGGCGAGCGCGCGCGCGGGCCGTCGCGCGCCAGCATCTCGCCAAACGGCATGATCGCGCGCTGCTGCAGCATGTGGTTGAAATCGCCGATCTTCTCCGCGCCGAAGCCGTCGCCGATCTGCGCAAACGTGATCGTCTTCTTGTCGAACTCCGTCGCCGCGAAAAGCTGCACGAGGCCCTCCTCGAACCACGGCGGCGCCTTGTCCCCCACTTGGCGGCGGATCAGGAACCGGAAATACGCCGCGTAAAACGCGCGGTAGGGATCCGCCTCGAGGCGCGTGTCGTTCTCCAACTGCAGCTCGCTCAGCGCGAAATCGATCACGATCGCCGAACGCTCGGGCGTCTTGAAGAACAGGCTGTTGGTCCCGTAGCGCTCGAACGAGCGGTCTTCCGGCATGAACTCATCGAAGCCCTTGCCGCGACCGCCGCACAGCACCAGCGCCGTCGGCACCGGCGTGTGCCCGCGCAGCAATCCGGGCATGATCTCCTGGATCACCGTCTGCAGCAGCAGGAAGTCGCGCATGAAGCGCTTCGTCTCGCGCTCGGAGATGCGCGAGAGGATCTCGAAGCCGGGAATCTCCGCGTAGTGCCACGCCTCCGGCGGCGGCAGCAACCGGCTGTCGGTCACCTCGAATTTCGGCAGCTCGACGATCGCGCCTTCGACCACCGGCGACTCGGCCGCGCGCAGCGCCCCGGCCAGCGCGAACAGCACCGCCAGCCTCCGCCCGATGCGCGCGCGCGGCACCGGGCCCGCCCCCGCGCGCTGGACTGCGTGCGGGTTCATTTCTTTTTCGCGGGTTCGGCCGCCTTCGGGGCCGGCGTCTCGGCCTTCGGCGGCGCCGGCGGCAGCGAGGCCTTCAGCTCCTCGAAGCGTTTCTTCCCCGACGCTTCCGTCGCGTATTTGATCCCGTGATCCGCGAGCGCATGCGCGGCCTGGAGTTCATTGGTCTGCCTGGCCGCCACCGCCGCCTGGAAGACGAGCTTGAGCCGCGTCGGGAATTGCATCGCGCCCTCGATCAGCAGGGCCGTGTCCTCCTTCTGCAGCGGCGCGGCACTGCGGGCCCAGGTGTCGCCCGCGAGATCGTAGAGGCCCACCGCCACCGGCGGCTGCCGGCGCGCGAGCCGGAGCGGCTCGATCACGCCCGCGACCTGCGCGGCCGAGAACAGCCCCTCGGCGCCGGCCGGCTTCGCCAGCGCATCCGCGTAGTGGAGACGCGCGACCTCGAGCAGCGCGTCGGCGCGCTTCGTCTTCCCCAGATAGGCCGCCTCGAGCAGCTTCCGCGCGCGCTCCGTCTCGCCGGCGTTCTTCTCATACATGCCGAGCGCCGCCAGGAGGTTGGGATCGCGCTCCCCGCGCAGGTAGGGCGCGATCAGCTCGGCCCGCGCCGCCTTGGGGTGCCCGGCGAGCACGAAGGCCTCGCCCTTGATCCGCCCCACCTCCGACTGCGTGGCCTCGCGCAGCGCGAGCGGCGCCGGGACATCGATCAGATCCGGCCCGCCCTTCTTCGACTGCATGATCTTGGCCTCGTAGACAGTGAAGTCGCAGTAGCCGCGGATCTCCATGAGCATCTGCTTGAACGTCATCTTGAAGCACTCCTTGAAGAGCTCCTCCGTGACCGGCTCCTTCGCGCTGCGCATGACAAACGTGCCGAAGGCCTTCTGGAGCTTCCCCCGGTTGCCGTAGAGGCACATGTGCACGAAGGCGTAGGCCTGCTTCGCCCAGATGTTGTTGCCGAGCGGATTCGTCGCCTCGGGCGAGTCGTGGGCGATCGTGAAGAAGCGGTCCAGCGGCACCAGCGCCCGGCGCCGCAGCGCCGCCGCGAAATCGCGGTCCTCGGCCGGCGCGCCCGGCAGCGCGACCGCCTCGTCCGCCGGCACCCCTGCCGCGGACTGGAGCGCATTCAGGTCCATGTTCATCGCCGCCTGGGTCGAGACCGTGTTCGGATCCTCCAGCTTCGCGAACTCGATGTAGCGCTTGTCGAACTGCATCTTCATGAAGATCTGCGACAGACCCTCCTCGAGCCACGCCGGCGAGCGCGGCTGCATCTGGCTCATCAGGTAGCGCACATATTCGCGATACAACTGCTTGTCGTGCTCGACCGAGATCAGGCCCGAATCCGTGCCCGTCGCCGCGTCGTTGCTGTCGTCCACGTTGAGGACGTTCAGCGTCGTCGCCTGCAGATCGATCACGATTGCCGCATGGTTCCCCTTCCGCAGGAAGAGGCTCGCCGTGCCGGAATCCACCACGGTCTTGCCCGCGGGCAGGAAGGCATCGAATTTCCCGCCGCGCCCGCAGAGAATCAGCGAGGTGTTCTGCGCCACGCGCTCCTGCACCGGCCAGACGTAGCTCAGCGCCTGCCGGAACATCTCGAAGTCGCGCACCAGTCGCTGGGTCGCCTTGTCGGAAGCGTTGGTCAGGATCTCGAAGCCGGGGATCGTCGCGTAGCGCCAGGCTTCCGGCGGCGGCAGATCGCGTGAATCCGTGACGACAAACTTCGGGAGTTCCACCACCCGGTCCGCCGGCGCGGGATTGTTGTCTTGCGCAACGAGCGCACCGGCCGGAACCACGAGCAGGAGCGCGAGGGCAACGAGCTGTTTCATCAACGCAGGAGACGAGCGCGGCCGGCCAAAGTTGCCGAGACTAAAAGCAGCGCTGGCTTCAGGGCCGCCGGACATAAGCCGGGCTGGCGGGCGCGACCGCGGCGTCTTACGGGCCGGCGGCCTTCAGCACGAACAGGAAGAGGCCGATGATCGCACCCGACAGCGCGCAACAGCCCAGGAAGCCGATCGTGTCCACGCGATCCCAGCGGCAGAACTCCCAGTTGGAGCGCGGCAGCAGCTTCGTGTGATCGAAGCGCGCCGGATTGCGGCGCGTCTCCTCCATCGCCGCCGCCTCCAGCTCCGGCGTGTCGCCCACGGGCGTCTTCATCTTGCCGTAGAACAACGCGACCCGCGCCGGATCGGTCGGCCGCGTCACGAGGCTCACCACGATCAGCACGACGAACGGAAACAACGCGTCGAAGAAAAACTGCAGCGTGAAGCGCTCCGTCGGCGTCCATTTCGCGACGTCGATCCCGGCCTTGCCCACCAGCCACGCCTCGAAATTGAAGCGGTTGGTCCGCGCATCGCTGGCCACGAGCGGGCTCGCGAGGTCGGCGGCGTTCTGATGCACGACCTTTGCGAAATACACACCCGTGCCCGGCTTCGTGCTCATCTGCGTCAGCGCCGGATGCGTCGCCAGCGCGGAAAACTTCGAGGCCGTCCACGGGATCACGAGGATCGTGAGCGTCGAGAGCACGACGCACGCCCACACCGCCGGACCCGTGACGCGCCGCCACCAATAGGTCAGCAGCACCGCCGCGCCGAAGGGGATGTTCACCGTGAGGACGATGTTCACGATGTCGTAAAAGCTGCCCATCAGCGTCGCCGCGACCGTGCCGAGGACGAGCACCGCCACGATCGTGCAGCGCGCGTAGAAGACACCCTGCGTCTGCGAGATGTCGGGCCAGATCTGGCGGTAGACGTTGCGGACGAAGAGCGATGAGATCGCGAGGGCCTTGGCCGCCAGCGTCGACATCGTGCCGGCCAGCACGCCCGCGAGCATCAGCCCGATCAGCCCGGGGCCGAGCAACTGGTTCGACATCGAGCCCCACACCGCATCCGGGTCCGAGAGGTCGCCGACGCCGAACATCGCGACCGCGATCAATCCGGCAAACGCCCACATGATGATCATGAGCCGCTTCAAATAAGTGCCCGACACGCCCGAGCGGGCGGCGAACTCGTTCTTCGCCGAACCGCAGATGCCCATGTTGTGGCTGAGCCCGCCGTTCTGCACGATGCTCACGAGCAGGATGCCGCACAGGCTCCAGACCGTGAACTGCGCCCCGCCCGTCGCCCCAAAAAGATCGAACATCTGCTTGGGCACCTTCTTCGCCAATTCATCCCAGCCGCCGATCGCGTGCAGCCCCGTCGGAATCAGCAGCAGCGAAAATACAATGATGAGCACGCTCTGCAGCCCCTCGTTCACCGCCGCCGCCGCCATGCCGCCGAGCACGATGTAGGTGCCGACCACCAGCGTGAACACCGCGTAGAACAGCAGCTCGTTCAACACCGTGACGTAGCTGCGCAGCTCACCGCGCGCGTTGCGATCGCGCAGCGTGTCGAGCCGCAGCTTCGCGTCGGCCGCGAGCGGCGCGGCCGCATGCTGCTTCTCGAGCAGCTTCAGCTCGCGGTAGCCCTCGACCGACGCGCGATCCTGCGCGGTCCACTGCGTCTCCTGTTTCACCACGAGCGACGACGCGATTTTGTAGGCCGTCACGTTGCCGAAGCCCAGGAACACGCACGCCACGAGGATCTGGAAAATCGCATAGAACATGCTGAGCCCGCGGCTCGCATAACGGTCCTCGAACAAATCCGACACCGTCGTCAGCCGCACGCGGCGGAACCACACGTTCATGAACCAGAAATACGGATTCATGAAAACCGTCTGGAACGACAGCCACGAGCCGGGCGCGCCCTGTTGATACACAAAGCTCGCCGTGCTCACCGCGCCCTGCGGCTCGGTCGCGTTGCCGAAATTCAGGAAGAACTGGTAGAGCTTGCCCAGTTTCCGGCCCGCCAGGAAGAAGCCCTCCTCGTTCGCCGTCGCCTTCGCCGCGCGCTTCCCGATCCACACCACCGCGACCAGGTAACCGACGATGATGGCGAGATCGAGGACGTGCAGGCTGCCGAAAATCATGGGGTAGGGTTTGCGGCGACGTTGGGCGCCGCCGCGAAATGCGGCGAGCCAACACTTGCGCGGACCGTCAGGCGCGACCCCGGCGCCGCGCCGCCACGCGCCGCGCCACCCGCCGCGCGGCGAAACCTCCCGGCGCGCGCGCAAAAACGGTTGCCTTCGCTCCGGCCGCTCCGAAACCTCCGGACAGTCCGAGCATGCCTGCCCCCGCCCCCACCCTGCGTTCGCTCGCGAAGGTCCTTGGCCTCTCGCGCACCACGGTCTCCGACGCGCTGCGCGGCTCGCCGCGCGTCGACCCCAACACCGCGCTCCGCGTGAAGAAAGCCGCGCGCGAGGCCGGCTACCGCCGCAATCCCCTCGCCGGCGCTCTCATGTCCGAGCTGCGCCGCTCGCGCGGCACCGCCTTCCGCGGCGTCATCGCCGCGATCGATTTCAACGAGCCCGACCGCCCCGACGACGCCGCCCGCTACCACCGCGAGCTCGTGATCGGCGCCGAGACGCGCGCCACCGAACTCGGCTTCAAGGTCGAGAAGTTCTCCGTCGGCCACGCCGGCGTGTCCGTGCAGCGGCTCGACTCCATCCTCCAGTCGCGCGGCATCCACGGCGTCATCCTCCTCCCCGCCTGGGACGAGCCCGATCTCTCCAATCTCGACTGGACGCAGTTCGCCGGCATCTACACCGACTACATCATCGAGCGCCCCGCGCTGCACTCGGTCTGCCCCGACCACTACCGCTCGCTGCTCGCGGCGCTCCAGCGGCTCGCGTCACTCGGCTACAGCCGGCCCGGCCTCTTCCTCCAGCGCCACCAGGACGAGCGCCTGCAATACCGCTGGGGCGCGGCCTTCCGCGCGTTCCAGGACTGCCATCCGAACATCAAGGCGATCCCGCCGCTGATCGCCGGCACCGTCACGCGCGAGGACTTCGTGAAATGGTTCCGCCGCCACAAGCCCGACGTCGTGCTCGGCCACACCTCCAACGCGATCGAGTGGATGGAGTCCTGCGAGGCGCAGGTTCCCGCGACGCACGGCTTCGTGTGCCTCAACGTGCACATGAAGTCGCGCCCCTGCGCCGGCCTCGATCTGCAGCCGCGCACGCTCGGCGCGCGCGGCACCGAGCTGCTCATCGCGCAACTGCAGCGCAACGAGACCGGCATCCCCGAGTGGCCCTCGACGACGACGATCCCCGCGCGCTGGGTCGACGGCCCGACCGTCCGGAGCGCCACGCCCGCGGCCCCGGCGGCCGGGGCATAGCGGCGCGGTTCGTCGATCAGGGCATCGGCGGCACGTCGTGCGAGCCTTCCGTGCCCATGTCAGGATCGATGATGCCGACCGTCCCGCTTTTGACCTCCTGCACGAAGAGCACGTAGTCGAAGTAGACCTCGTCGCGCAGGGGCGAGGCCGCATCGGTCACGCGCAGCGTGCGGGTCCGGTTGATCGGATCGATCAACGGCTCGTTCGTCTCGATCACGATTCTCGGAAACTCGAGCTGCCCCTCGAAGGGCTTCTTGTCGAAGCGCCGCGCGGTGAACGCGATTCCGATCAGCAGGTGCTCCAGTGGGTCCAGCCGGAAAACGAGTTCGATATCGCTGCGATCCTTTTTGGGAATCGTGATAGTGATCTGATTGCCGCTTTGGGAGAAGAAGTTCGGATCGTGATCTCCCAGGGTGAGATCCGCACTGATCGGAATCGCACCGATCGGGCGGAACTTGTGGATGTGGATGTCGATGATCGCGGTCTTGGTGGCCATGGTTATTTTGGTTTTTCGCTGACGTTGAGTGCTGCGGGCAAAGACGGCGGCCGGGGGTCCGCCCAGCCTTCCAGCGGCTGATAGCCGAGGCGCGTCAGCCGCTCGATCAGCGCGCGGCTTTCGTCGGCACGCGCCACGAGCGCCAGCGCCCGGGCGGCCGAGTCGAGGACTCGCCAGTCCTGTGAGTCCGGCAGGCGGGGCTCGAGCAAGGCCAGCGCGCGCTGCCAATGCCGCGTCGCCACCTCGGCCCGGCCCTGCGCCCGCTCCACCCGCCCCGCCATCAGGTAAGTCTCCGCGACTTCCCGGACGAGCCGGTTGTCACTCTTGCTCGCAGCCTCCAGCGCCTCGGCCAGCTCGACGGCGGGGCCGAGCGCCGCCACCGCCTCGTCGCTCCCTTGGAGCCAGCGCTGCTGCAGCTCGATCCGACGGCTCGTCAGCAGGAGAGCCTTGGTGGCGGGCGACGCCGGCTCCGCGGCCACGATTGCCTGCAGCGCCGTTCGCGTTTCCGTCACCAGCGGCGCCGCCGTCTTCAGATCCCCCTCCGCCAGCAGAATCATCGCCTGCTTCAATTGCACCGTGAGCGCCCGAACGCGCCAGCGCTGGTTTTGCGGATCCTGATCCGCCAGCGTTTTCGCCCGCGCCCGGGCGTCGGCCAGCGCCGCGATCGCCTCTCCTTTGCGGCCGATCAACGTCAACGCGTGCCCGAGTTGGTATTGCGCGTCGCCCAGCTCCGACTGCCACAAGATCGTCCCCGGATCGGCGGCGACCAGGGCCGCGAGTTCCCTCACCCGTTCACTCCGGCGTTGAACCGCCTCGGCCAGATCGCCCGTCCGCTCGGCGATGACGCCCAGCCAGCCATCCAGCCCTGCGATTTCATAACGCAGTTGAAAATCCGCCCCGCCGGCCGTCGCCAGCTCCACCCGCGTCTGTCGCGCCGCCAGAAACTCCGCCCGGGCTGCCGCGAACTTCTCCCCCTCCAGCAGCATCATCGCGACGTTCTGCTGGCCGTAACTCAGCTCCCGGCGCCCGCGCGCGCTCCCTCCTTCCAGCATGAAGAGTGCTCTCGCGGTCTCGCGATACCGTGTGAATCAGTCCTCGGCCCCCGCCAGGTCGCCGCGGCGCCGGCGCGAGAAGCCGT
>CAZENI010000400.1:0-7973 GCA_964513055.1 uncultured Opitutus sp. | reverse complement strand
GCCGGGTCGCGTCCGCCCGCCTCTCCCAACTCTCGTCGTAACCCGCGCACTCCGTGCCCACCGATCTCCTGCAAACGCTGCTGACCAACCTCTGGGTCTTCTTCCTCGTCGTCCTGCTTTTCGGCGGTTCGATCTTTGTCCACGAGCTCGGCCACTTCCTCGCCGCCCGCCGCCGCGGCGTCCACGTCGAGCGTTTCTCCATCGGCTTCGGTCCCCCGATCTTTTCCTGGCGCGGCAAGGATGGCGTCGACTACCGCGTCTCTTGGTTCCCCCTCGGCGGCTACGTGCTCCTCCCGCAACTCGCCGACCTCGGCCGCATCGAGGGCGAGATCCAGTCCGATGTGACCAAGCTGCCGCCGGTCAGCTACGCCACCAAGATCATCGTCTTTTCCGCCGGCGCCGCGTTCAACATCCTCTTCGCCTTCCTCCTCGCGTGCATCGTGTGGATCGTCGGCCAGCCCGTCACCAGCGAACTCACCTCCACGACGGTCGCCGAGGTGCTGGAGAAGATCGAGAACGCCGACGGCGCCCTCGTGCCGAGCCCCGCCAGCCTCGCCGGCCTGAAACCCGGCGACGTGGTCGTCGCCGTCGACGGACAGCCCGTGAACACCTTCGAGGACATCACCGAGCACCTCGCGCTCAGCAGCGGCTGGAGCAAGGGACAGCGCGAGACCGTCTTCCGCATCCAGCGCGGCACCGAGAGCATCAACCTCGCGCTCCAACCTGTCCTCAGCGGCAACGAGAAGACCCGCAAGGTCGGCTTCCGCCCCGCCCGCCGCTTCGTCGTCGACAGCGTGACGCCCGGCTCGCTCGCCGAGAAGGCCGGCTTCCGCCCCAGCGACCAGATCGTCGAGGTCGACGGCAAGAAGACCTTCAACCGCACCCAGCTCAGCGACGCCCTGCGCGCCGCGCTCGGCAAACAGGTCGCCATCTCCGTCCGCCGGAGCAACGAGACCCAAATCCTCGCCTTCACGCTGCCGAAGGAGGCCAACGCCGACATCGGCATCGCCTTCAAATCGGGCCTGATCTACACGCACCCGACGCCGCTCAGCCAGATCACCGACACGATCGTGAAGACGTTCCGGACGTTCTGGTCGCTGATCAACCCGAAGTCCGACATCGGCTTCTCGCACCTCAGCGGCCCGATCGGGATCATCGACAACTTCGTCGCCGTCTCGCGCGCCGGCCTGCCGCTCGCCCTCTGGTTCACGATCCTCGTCAACGTGAACCTCGCCGTCTTCAACCTCCTGCCCATCCCGATTCTCGACGGCGGCCACATGCTCTTCGCCACCGTCGCGCGGCTCCGCGGCCGGCCGCTGCCGCCCAGCTTCGTCCAGACGACCTACAGCGTCTTCCTCGTGCTGCTGTTTTCAATGGTGCTTTACGTGAGCGTCTTCGACGTGCGGCGCATCGTGCGCGACGCGAAGGATCAGCGCGCCGCCGAAGCCGCCGCCGCCACGCCGCCGGCGTCCGGCCAGCCAGCCGCCCCGGCTCCCGCGCCCGGGAAGTGAGTTAGCCCGGGCCGCGCCCCGCAACGCCTCCCCGCTCGCCAAACGAGCGGCAGGGCCTTTCATTCGGCCTTTGGCATTCGGCTTTCCTCCTTCGGTCCTCCCGTCATGTCCTACTGCGTTTCTCGTTTCCACACGGTCCGCCGCCCCACCCGCGAGGTGATGGTCGGCGCTGTCGGCGTCGGCGGCGCCCACCCGATCCGGCTCCAGTCGATGACGACGAGCGACACCCAGGACGTCGCCGCGACCGTGCGCCAGTCGATCGCGCTCGCCGAGGTCGGCTGCGAGATCGTGCGCATCACCGCGCCCAACGTCACCGCGGCGAAATGCCTGCAGGAGATCCGCGCGCAGTTCAGCGCCGCCGGCTTCGGCCACATCCCGCTCGTCGCGGACATCCATTTCCTCCCCAGCGCCGCCATGGAGGCGGTCGAGCACGTGGAGAAAATCCGCGTCAATCCCGGCAACTACGCCGACAAGAAGAAATTCGCCGTCCGCGAGTATTCGGATGCCGACTACAGCGACGAGCTGCAGCGGCTCCACGACTCGTTCTCGCCGCTGGTGAAACGCTGCCGCGAACTCGGCCGCGCCCTGCGCATCGGCACCAACCACGGCTCGCTCAGCGACCGCATCATGAACCGCTACGGCGACACGCCGCTCGGCATGGTCGAGAGCGCGCTGGAGTTCCTTCGCATTGCCCGGGCGCACGACTTCCACGCGCTCATCCTGTCGATGAAGTCGTCGAACCCCAAGATCATGATCCAGGCCTATCGCCTCCTGGTCGAGCGCATGGCGCGCGAGGACATGCACTACCCGCTCCACCTCGGCGTCACCGAGGCGGGCGATGGCGAAGACGGCCGGATCAAGAGCGCCATCGGCATCGGCTCGCTCCTGCTCGACGGCCTCGGCGACACCATCCGCGTCTCGCTCACCGAGGACAGCGTCTACGAGATTCCCGTCGCCCGCGCGATCGCCGACAAGGCGATGACCCTCTGGACCCGCGCCGCCGCGCCCGACACCGACGCGATCGATCCGTATCACTTCACGCGCCGCGCGCCGACGCCGCTCCGCCTCACGCCCGCCCTCACGGTCGACGCCGAGCAGCCGCCGCGCGTGATCGTGCGCGCCGGCACGCCGGCCGACCTGCCCGCGCTGCTGCCGCTGCTCGCGTCTCCAAAACTCAAGGACACGCCGGCCGAGGGCCTGCTCGTGCGGATCGACCGCGCGGACGACCTCGCCACTCTGCCGGATCCCGGCGCGGCGTTCTACGTGCTCGAGCTCGCACCCGGCGTGACGGCGGAGGCCTGCGCCCGCGCGGGCGCAACTCTCCGTCCGGGCACGCTCCTGCTGCGGGCCTTCGGCCCCGGCGATGCCGCCGGGCTCGCAGCGTTCGCATCGCTCGCGCGCGACCGCGCTGTCACCCTCGCCGCCGAGATCGCCCCGGCCGATTTCGCCCCGCTCGCCCCCGCGCTCCGCGCCCTAAGCGCGGGCGGCCTGGTCGTCACGCTCGCCGGCACGCCGCCCACAGCCGCGCACGCGACCGGCGGCTACCGCCAGCTCGTGGAGGAGCTGCGCCGACACGGCCTCCACGCCCCGATCTGGATCCGCAACACCGCCGCGACCGCGGTGCGGGGCGACCACAGCTTCCTCTCGAAGCTGCTCGAGGCCTCGTTCCTCACCGGCGGACTGCTCTGCGACGGCGTCGGCGACCTCGTCAGCATCGAGACCGAGGCGGATCCGGTGCGCGCAACCAAGCTCGCCTACAACGTCCTGCAGGGCGCGGGCGCCCGTATCTCCAAAACCGAGTTCGTCGCGTGTCCCAGCTGCGGCCGCACGCTCTTCGATCTCCAGACCACGACGCAGCGCATCCGCGCGCAGACCGGCCACCTGAAGGGCGTGAAGCTCGCCATCATGGGCTGCATCGTGAACGGCCCGGGCGAGATGGCCGACGCCGACTTCGGCTACGTCGGCGGCGCCCCCGGCAAGATCAACCTCTACGTCGGCAAGAACTGCGTCCAATACAACATCCCGCAGTCCGAGGCCGACGCGCGCCTGATCGCCCTGATCAAGGAGCATGGAAAATGGCTCGAGCCGGACCCCGTGACCGCCTGATCCCGGCCCTCCGGCGTATTCGGAAAAGCCTGCCCCGTCACCGTATCGTAACAAAACACACCGGCCCGAACCGGCTTCGCAAGCCGCCTCCCGGGCGACGTAGTATCGGGAAAACTACGACATTCGAGGTCGGGATTCCGTCGCCTGACCGGCTCATTTCGTGGCAACGAAAAAAGCGAAAAACTTATGCTCAAAACCGGTGTGAGTAAGTTGTGGGAAAGTTGGCCTTGAAATGGTTTTTTGGTTCACAGTTACTGCGCCCTCGTCCACTCCTGAGCTGCTTCAGATTTGTTCTTTCCCATGTCGCACGAGCCACGCTCCGCGGCGCCCGCAGTAACACCGGTTGGTAAACTCCAGCCATCAAGAGCTTACATACTCATAGCTTTCCTCCCCCTTCCTCTTGGTGGCGGCACACAAATTTCGTTACGGCGACTCGGCGCAGAGCAGGCGATTTCGACATGTCGGAGGACCGTTTCCCAGCGCAGTGTGAATAAACCTGCCATCGCCCGTCCGTCCATGCCCTCCTCCACCCTCGCCCCCAGCCTCTGGGAAACCGTGAAATGCGACTTCAAGTCCCTGTTTCCGGAAGATGTCTTTCAAATGTGGTTCGAACCCGTCGTTTGCCTGGAAACGACCGCCGACGCCATGACGCTGGGGGTGCCCAATGACTTCGCCGCGATCTGGATTCACGACAACTACCTCGACCTGATCACGCAGCGCCTCCGGCTGACCGCCGGCCGCGTCGTCAACGTCACGCTCCGCAAGACCGAGTCCGGCCCGCGCGGCAACGGCACGGCCGCCGCTGCCAACGGCAAGAGCCCCGCCGAGCACGCCCCCGCCCCCCGCCTCAAGGGCGCCGCGCCGAAACGCCCCGCCCGCTACGACGATCGCGGCCCCGCCGCCGGCACCCTGAATCCCCGCAACACATTCGAGACCTTCGTCGTCGGCTCGAACAACCAGATGGCCCACGCCGCCTCCATGGCCGTCGCCCAGGCCCCCGCGCAGGCCTACAATCCGCTCTTCCTCTACGGCGAGACCGGCCTCGGCAAGACGCACCTGATGCACGCCATCGGCCACGCGATCCTCCGCCACAATCCCGACGCCCGCGTCGCCTACCTGTCGACCGAGAAGTTCACCAACGAGTTCATCCAGGGCCTGCAGGAGAACAGCCTCACCAAGTTCCGCCAGCGCTACCGCCACGCCGACGTGCTCCTGCTCGACGACGTGCAGTTCCTCGCCGGCAAGGAGCGCATCCAGGAGGAGTTCTTCCACACCTTTAACGACCTCTTCGAGTCCGGGAAGCAGATCGTCCTCACCAGCGACCGCCGCGCCAGCGAGATTCAGAAACTCGAGTCCCGCCTCGTCTCGCGCTTCGAATGGGGCCTGCCCGCCGACATCCAGGCCCCCGACCTCGAGACCCGCCTCGCCATCCTCCGCACCAAGGCGCAGACCCTCAACTGCGCCGTGCCCGATGCGATCCTCTACTTCATCGCGCAGAACATCACGAAGAACATCCGCCGCCTCGAGGGCGCGCTGCTCAAGGTCTCGAGCTACTCGGCCCTCACCAGCAAGCCGCTCGATCAGGCCACCGCGGAGCGCCTCCTGCACGACGTGCTCATGGAGCAGGCGCAGAATATCCTGACGATCGAGACCATCCAGAAGCGCGTGGCCGACCATTTCCAGATCCGACACAGCGACATGACGAGCAAGCGCCGGCCCAACAACATCGCCATCCCGCGCCAGATCGCGATGTTCCTCGCCCGCACGCTCACGAAGCACTCGCTCCAGGAGATTGGCGACGCCTTCGGTGGCCGCGATCACGGCACCGTGATTCACGCCTGCAAGGCCGTGGACAACATGTGCGAGCAGGACGCCACCACGCGCGGCAGCGTCGAGTTCCTCAAGACGCAGCTCTCGAAGTGACGCGCGCGGGCGCGCGTCACGGCTGAAAGTTGAAAGGTGAAAGTTGAAAGTCCGACAACCGCGGCTTAGCGGTTTGGGTCTTTCAACTTTCCTCATTCAACTTTCAACTCCCGCCATGCCGCTAACTCCCGAGCAAAAACAAGCCGTCTCCTCCTGGGTCGCCGCCGGCGACAATCTCTCCGCGGTCCAGAAGAAGCTCCTGGAGCAGTTTCAGGTCACCATGACCTATCGCGACGTCCGCTTCCTCGTCGACGATCTCAATCTCGAGCTGAAGGACGCCGCCCCCAAGGTCGACGCCAGTGACGTCACCAAGACGCAGGCCGCCGCCCCCGCCGCGCCCGCCGCCCGCCCCGCTCCGCCGGAAAAGAAGGGTTTCTTCGACAAGGCCAAGGAGAAGCTCGGCCTCGGCAAGGAGACGCCCGCCGACGAGCCCGCGGAGGCCGCCGCGCTCGAGGATGAATTGGACGCCCTCCCGCCCGAGGGCCTGAGCGCCGTCAAGGTTTCCGTCGACAAGGTCACGCTCATCCCCGGCGCGCTCGCGAGCGGCACCGTGACCTTCAGCGACGGCGTGACCGGCAAGTGGATCGTCGATCAATACGGCCGCCCGGGCTTCACCGAGGTGAGCCAGCCCGGCTACCGCCCGACGCCCGACGACGGCCAGGCCTTCATGCAGGAGCTGAGCGCCGCCCTCCAGCAGCGCGGTTTCTGAGCGCGGTCCGGATTCCTCCCGGCGCACGCCGGGCGCGACGCCCTCACGCGCCCCCGAGCATCCGCAGGAACTCCGCCTCGTCGATCACCGCGACGCCGAGCGCGCGCGCCTTTTCCAGCTTCGAGCCCGCCTCCTCGCCCGCGAGGACGTAGTGCGTTTTCTTGCTCACGCTGCCGCTGGTCTTGCCGCCGGCCGCCTCAATCTTCGCGGTGGCGGCCTCGCGTGAGAGCGTGGGCAGCGTGCCGGTCAGCACGAACGTCTTGCCGGTGAACACGCCCTGCACCGGCGCCGTCGCCAGGCGCGCCGCCACCGGCGCGATGCCCAGCTCGGCCAGCCGCCGCAGCGTGTGCCGCCCTCGTTCCGACGCAAAAAACGCCATCACGTTCTCCGCCGTCACGAAGTCGATTCGCGCCAGCTCGGGCATCGAGGCCCGCCACGCCTTCTCCGCCTCGAGTTCCACCGTCAGTGCCGCGTGCCGCTCCTGGCGGCTGGTGCGTTCCTCCTCGGTCTGGCCCTTGTTCAGCCGGGCCTTCGGATTCGCCACTCGCGCCTCCTCCTCCAGCTTTGGAATGCGCGCGAGCCGCGGCAGAATCTCCGAGGCCGCCAGCGCGGCCATCGTTCCGTGCACCGCCGCGAGATCCTGGGCCGTCGCGCCACCGACGTCGCGAATCTGCAACGCGAGCACCCAGCGCCCGAGATCGTGCGAACGCGCCCGCTGGATCGCTTCGACGATCTTGGTCGCGTTCTTCAGGCCCAGGACGCGCGGCGCCTCCGCCGTGCCGAGATTGAGCGCGCCGAGCGGCTCCGCCTGCAGCGCAAACAGGTCGAACATGTCCCGCACCGCACCCGTCGTCACGAGCTTCTCCGCCACGACGCCACCGAGACTCTCGAGATCCAGCACGCCGCGGCCCGCCACGTAGTCGAGCCGCCCGACGAGCTGCGCCGCGCAATCGGGATTCGGACACCGGATCGCCACCTCGCCCGCCACCTGCACCACCGCCGTGCCGCACACCGGACATTTCTCGGGAAACACATACGGCACGCACTCCGGCGTGCGCGCCGCGGAATTCACGCCGACCACCGCCGGGATGATCTCGCCGGCCTTCTCGACGTAAACGCGATCGCCGACGCGGATGTCCTTCCGCGCGATCTCGTCGCGGTTGTGCAGCGTCGCCCGCGCGACCGTCGTCCCGGCGAGTTGCACCGGCTCGAGTTCCGCCACCGGCGTCAGCACGCCCGTGCGGCCGACCTGGATCGTGATCGCCTTGAGCCGCGTCTCCGCGCGCTCCGGCGCAAACTTGTAGGCGCAGGCCCAGCGCGGTGAGAGCTTGCGCGCGCTCTGTCCCTCGCCGCGGTAGCCCGCGAGCTGCTGTTCGCCGAAATCGTCCAGCTTCACCACGACGCCGTCGGTCGCGTAGGGCAGCGTCCCCCGCACCGCGTCGATCCGCCGGATGGCCGTCACGACTTCTTCGATACCCCGCACCGTGCTGCGATGCTCCAGCGCGGGCAGTCCCCACTGCGTCAGCGCCGCGTGCCACGCCGCCTGCGATTCCACCGGCACCTCCGGCTCGCACGCCCCGAGCCCGTAAAGCACGATCTCCAGCCCGCGCGCCCGCACGCCCGCGGTGTCAAGCTGCTTGAGCGTGCCCGCCGCGAGATTGCGCGGATTGGCGTAGGGCTCGAGGCCCGCCTCCTGCTGCGCCTGGTTGATGCGGGCAAACGCC
>CAZENI010000399.1:0-7983 GCA_964513055.1 uncultured Opitutus sp. | reverse complement strand
AATCTCGGCGGTCGACTCCAGGCCCAGTTTGCGCAGGATGTTGAAACGGTGTTTTTCCACCGTTTCCGTCGAGATGCTGAGGCGCACGGAAATCTCGGCATCCGTCAGCGGCTCGCCGACGAGGGCCAGCACGGCACGTTCCCGTTCGGTCAAGAGCTTGTCGAAGGAGTGCGGGTCGCGGTGCCGGGCGGCCTTGGCCCGCAGGAATGCTTCGGAGAACCAGACGTGCCCGCGGCCCACCGCGCCGATCGCACTCTTCAGCGTCGCCACGGTGTTGGTGTTCTTGTCCACGAATCCCTGGACGTGCGCGCGCTCCGCGCGGAAAACCGTATACTCGTCGCAATGCGAAGACAGGACGAGAATGCGGACATCCTTGGCGTTCTTGCGAATCGCCTCGACCACCCCGAAGCCATCGAGGTTGGGCAGGTGCAGGTCGAGCAAAACGAGGTCCGGCATCGTCTCCGCCACCATCGTCACCGCCCGCGTGCCGTCACCGGCCTCCGCGACCACCTCATGATGCAGTTCCTCCACGCACACCTTGCGCAGCACTTCGCGAAACATCAGGTGGTCTTCGACGATGACAATCCTCACGGCAGGCGGTTGGTGGCGGGGTTGGCGACGAACAATCAACGGCACATCGCCGGGCAGTAAAGCATACGGCACGCCGATGACACGCTTGATCCCATCGTGCGCGGAACTCCGACCCAGAACAGTTAAATTGGCGCCCCCACGGGGAATCGAACCCCGCTTTGAAGA
This sequence comes from uncultured Opitutus sp., assembly GCA_964513055.1. Classification (GTDB taxonomy): domain Bacteria; phylum Verrucomicrobiota; class Verrucomicrobiia; order Opitutales; family Opitutaceae; genus ER46. The sequence goes on along the minus strand of CAZENI010000399.1, from coordinate 7,227 downwards.
TTGAGAATCTCCTGTCCTAACCGATAGACGATGAGGGCGAAAATCGGAGGGCAGAGCGTCGCGCAATTCGCGGCCGCGTCAAGCGCGATTCCCGCCAGTCGCGCGATGCCGTTCCGGACGCGGGCCGGCCGCGGGGCCGAAGCCTATTTCTTGATCGTGAACGGCACCGAGAACGCGGTCTTCTCCCACGAAATCCTGATCAGCCCGCTGGTCTGGTGGTTCTCGAGCGAGATTGTGAGCTGATTCACTTCCTGCTCCAGCGTTTCCTTCTTCAATTCGACGCGGGCGATATCCTTGGTTTCGTCGACCGGGACGCCCCACTTGCCGATGTGGGAGCTGAACGCGAGTTTCGACGGACCGGATTCCGAGGGAACGATGTAGAGGGTGTGAGCCCCGGCCGGAATCGTCTTTCCACCAATCTCGATCGGGTGCTGGAGCACCAGCAGCGTCGCCTCATCCGCCCCGAGGCGATCCGCCTTGTCCCAGGGCACGAGACCACCCCAAATCTTCCGCGCTTCGCCCTTGCCCCCCCGGGCCGAATAAGGGCGTCCGTAGGTCAGGGAAACCAGGCTGGAACTCGCCCGGTCGGCGCCGACGCGCACATACGTCGTCTCGTGCGGGCTGACACGGGCCGGCGCCACCTTGGGCATGGGGGCCGGAGCCTTGGCCTTCTTCTCGGCCTGGGCGAACAATGAGGCTCCCTGGAGCAGCGAAACGGTGATGAGCAGGACGGGGGTGATTTTTTTGATCATGGGTTGGTGACGGGGAGGCGGCAGTGAGGCACGAAGGAGCGCGGGCGTCACGCCCGGAGTGAATCACAGGCCCGGCGGTTCATTCGGCGGCACATTCAGCCGCAGCCAGTAGCTGCGCAGTCCGAGCGCGACTTCCGTCAGGTTGCTCAAGTTGCCGGGCTTGACGAGACAGGAATTGGCGCCGGCGCGGCAGGCCTCGCCGATGTCGCGCGGCTCGGTCGACGAGGTGAAGACCATCAGGATGAGCGAGTGCAGTTGCGGATGGGCGCGTATCCACTTTAACACTTCGATGCGCGGGACGAGCGGCAGCGTGAGATCGAGCAGCACGAGGGCCGGCAGCGGCACCGGCCGGTGCTTCGCGGCCACCGCCTGCGCGAGGTATTCGAGGGCGAGCGCCCCGTGCGACACCCGGTGCACGGGATGCGCGGACTGCGTCGTGCAAAAGGCCGACTTCAGCAGCAGCACGGCGTCTTCTTCGTCCTCGACGACCAGGATGGTCGGGACGTTGCTCATTGCCGCGAGTGAACTCCGGCGCCCGGGCTGATGCAAGCGCTTTGCCGGCACCGGCAGGCCCATTCAGGCCTGGGGAATCGCTGCTTCGGACGGGGGCGGTGCTACGCAGTTTCCCTGCGCGTTTCCCGTCCTTCGGAAATCTCGACGCGGGCCGACCAAGTGCGATGCTGGGGACAGAAAAAGCGCCGATGTCCTTCAATCACCACGCCTCTTCAGCCTCGCCCGCCGCGCCGCCGGTAGCGCGCGGCGGTCGGCGGATGGTCCGGGGGGAACGGGGTTCCGCGCTGCTCGCCGCCCTGTGTTTCGCGACCGTGCTCGCCGTCTCCCTGGGCAGCTACATGACGGTGTGCTACCGGACGCTGGCCCTGAGCAGCCGAACCGTGCAAGGCACCCGCGCCATCCAGCTCGCCGAAAGCGGCATGGAAGACGCCCTCTGGGCCCTGAACAAGAACGACTGGTCCGGCTGGACCATCTCCGATACGACGGCCACCCGCACGGTTTCCGGATTCACCTTCGATGGCGGCGTCACGGGCAGCATCACCCTGCGCGTCACGAACTACGACGGTAGCGCCGGCGCCGACGTCACCCGCACGGTCACCGTCACCGGGACGACCACCCAGAGCGACGGTTCGACCATCAGCCGCAGCCTGACCTCGAGTTCGTCCCGCGCCCCCCTCTTCGTCAACGCCGTCGCCGCCACTACCAGCCGCGTGCGCTTCCGCAGCGCCGGCTCGGCTGACAGCTACGACTCCTCCCTCGGCACTTACGCCAGCCAGACCCCGGGCTACTCCGCCATCATCAGCTCCGGGTCCACGTCGACCAGCTCGGCGACCGTCCAACTGACCAACGCCCAGATCAAGGGTTACGTCGCCACGGTCTCAACCGGCCCCTCCTACTCCACCAGCGCCAAGCTCCTCGGGCCCACGACGCCGGTGACGACCAAGATTGACACGACTCGCATCAGCACCAGCCCGTATCAGCCCCTGTTCGATGAAGTCGTCCCCACCGGCGCCGGCACCCCGCTCCCCACCGGTTCGGCCACCATCGGCACCGCGGGTGCGACCACGGAAGAACTCTATTACGCCACGGACCTCATCCTTAGCGGCTCCCAAGTGCTGACGATCAACGGCCCGGTCGTGATCGTCATCTCGGGCGACCTTTCCATCAGCAGCTCGGCCAAGATTCGCATCGCCACCACCGGCTCGCTGCGCATCCACCTCTCCGGCGACCTGACGATCAACGGCAACGGGATCCAGAACGACACCCAGCTCCCGAAGAAACTCCTGATCATCTCGACCACGAATCCCTACGACACCTATGGGATGGCGACGAACACCCCGTTCTACGGCGTCATCTACACGCCCGTCAGCAGCCTCACCGTCAGCAACAGCCAGACGATCTACGGCGCCATCGTGGCAAAGGCCGTGACGTTCAGCGCCTCGCCGGTCTTCCACTACGATCTGGACCTGCGCCGGACGGTGTTCAACGGCGTCGACACGCCCTACGCTATCTCTGACTGGCGCGAGACCAATACGAACTAAGCCGGAGTTGAGGTTCGGATGATCGCAAGGCGGGCCGGGGCCCGCCTTTTTCCTGCCCAAATCCTCCGGGACCGTTGTCGACGGCGGCGATTCGATTCGCGCCCCGCCCGGCGGGCATATTCGGCTGGCAGCGCGATGCGCCTTGCTGGAACCAATCGGGCGGCTTTCATCCTTCCACCCCATGCGCATCCTCCTCGCGGCCTTCTTCCTTGCCGTCGCCGCCATGCCCGTTTCCGCCCAGGTCGCCGCCGTCCAGCGCGCCCCGTTCGGCCGGACGCCGGAAGGCGTGAGCGTCGAACAGTTCACCCTCACCAACCGCCACGGCGCCAGCGCCCGCGTGATCACCTTCGGCGCCATCGTATCCGATCTCAGGATGCCCGACCGCGACGGCCGGCCGGGCCCGGTCGTGCGCGAGATCGTCGCGAGCGAGCAGGGCTTCCAGCGCGGCTTCGGCCAGTCCGCCGCCGTCTTCGGCCGCGTGGCCAACCGCATCGCCCGCGCCCGCTTCACCCTCGACGGCCGCGAACATGCGGTGACGCGCAACAACGGCGTGCATCACATCCACGGCGGCGCGAAGAACTTCAGCCGCGTCGTCTGGCAGGCCGCGCCCTCGGGTGATCCCAAGCTCGCCGCCGTCTCGCTCACCTACGTCAGCGCCGACGGCGAAGAGGGGTTTCCCGGGCAGCTCACGGTGAACGTCACCTACACGCTCACCGACGACAACACGCTGCGCATCGACTACCGCGCCACGACCGACAAGGCGACGCCGATCAATCTCACCAATCACGCGTATTTCAACCTGGCCGGCGGCGGCGACGTCCTCGACCTCGAGCTGAGCATCAATGCCGACCGCTACACCGTCGTGGATGCCGATCTCATCCCCACGGGCGAAATCGCACCTGTGGCGGGATTGCCGATTGATTTTCGGCGACCCGCTCCGCTCGGCGCGCGCGGCGACCAACTCGGCGCGAGCCGCCGCTACGACCACAATTTCGTCCTCAACCGCCCCGCCGGCGACAGCTCGCTGCGGTTCGCGGCGCGCGCGCGCGACCCGCGTTCCGGCCGCGTCATGGAAGTCTGGACGACCGAGCCCGGCGTCCAGCTCTACACGAGTCCGCTCACCGCCCCCACTCCCGCCGAGAAGACGCCGCGTTTCGGTTTCTTCTGCCTGGAGACCCAGCACTATCCCGACTCGGTCAATCACCCGGAGTTTCCCACCACCATCCTCCGGCCCGGCCAGACCTTTCGGTCCACGACGGAGTTTCGATTCTCCGCGAAGTGAACGCGCTTGGCGCCCGGCCTTCCTGCGAAGGCCGGCGACGCACTCCATTATTCCATCCTTCCGGCCGGGCTTCAGCCGGCCAATCGGCTCAGGCAAACAGCTCGTCGGCCTTGAAGAACCGCGCGAGCTCGGCCAGGCCGTTCTCGACGCTGTCGGACGCGTGCACGACGTTCTTCATCATCTCCGTGCCGAAATCCCCGCGGATCGTGCCCTTCGCGGCCTTGCGCGAATCGGTCGGCCCGAGCAGGTCGCGCACCCGCTGCACGACATCGGCGCCCTGCAGCGCGATCATGATCACCGGACGCGAACTCATGAAGGCCTCGATTTCCGGATAGAACGGCTTGTTCGCCACATGAGCATAGTGCTCGCGCAGCAACGCCGGCGAGAGTCGGGCCATCTTGCAGCCGATGACATCGAAACCCGCGGCTTCGAAGCGACTCAACACGGTGCCCACGATGCGCTTCTCCATGGCATCGGGCTTAAAGATAACGAACGTTTTCTGCATATGAACGTGCCAACGTAGCCCCCGCTCCGCGTTTGGAAAGCCTAGAGTTTTTCCGGGGCAAGCACGGCGCGCAACGCACCCTCCAGCGTCGGTTGTCGAAACACGTAGCCCGCCTCACGCAACCGCTCAGGCACCGCGCGCTGGCTGGCCAGCAACGCCTCGTCCGCCATCTGTCCGAACACCAGCCGCAGCCCCCAGGCCGGCGCCGGGAACACCGCGGGGCGTCGCAACACGCGCGCCAACGTGGCCGTGAACGTGGCGTTCGTGACCGCCTCCGGCCCCACCACATTGTAGGCGCCGGAACAGCGCGCGTCGTTCAGCGCGTGGCTTACCGCGCCGACGACGTCGTCGATGGCCACCCAGCTCATCCACTGCCGGCCCGAGCCCAGTCGTCCTCCAAGACCCAGCCGGAAGAGCGGCAGCATCTTGGCCAAGGCCCCGCCTCCGCGCGTCAACACGACGCCAAGGCGCAGCAGCACCGTGCGCACTCCGCCGCGCGCCGCACCTTCGGCGTGCGTTTCCCAGGCCAGGCAGACTTCGGGGAGAAATCCGTGGCCGATCGCGCTCTGCTCCGACAACTCCTCGTCGCCCCGGTCGCCGTAAAAGCCGACCGCCGAGGCGCTGATGAACACCCGCGGCTTCCGCGCCAGCCGCTTGACCGCCAGCACCAGCGTGCGCGTCGCATCGACCCGGCTGCGCAGGATCGCCTCGCGCCGAGCGGGCGTCCAGCGCCCGCCCGCGACATTCTCACCCGCGAGATTGATAATCGCATCCACTCCGCCGCCGGCGAATCGCGCCTCGTCCATTTCCCCGGCCGCCGGATTCCAGGCGATCTCGTCGTCTGCGCGTGCCGCGCGCCGGACGAGCCGGTGCACCTCGTGGCCCGCGCTTCGCAAGGCCGGCACCAGCGCCCGCCCGAGGGCGCCCGAGGCGCCGGAGATGACGATTCTCATGCGGTGGCAGCGCCTCCACGCAGGGTCTGCAACGCCGCCAGCGCCTCGTTCCGCGCCGTCGCGTGATCCACGATTGGCTTCGGATAGTGTTCCCCCACCTTCACCCCGGCCGCGCGCAGCACCTCCGGCGGCGCCTCCCACGGCGCGTGGAGGTGTGCCGCCGGCAAGCGGGCGAGTTCCGGCACCCAGCGGCGGATGTAGTCACCCTCGGGATCGAATTTCCGCCCCTGCAGCACCGGCGCGAAGATCCGGAAATACGGCGCCGCATCCGCGCCGCATCCGGCGCTCCACTGCCAGCCAAGCGTGTTGCTCGCGAGATCCGCGTCGACGAGCGTGTCCCAGAACCACGCCGCCCCCTGCGTCCACGGCAGCCGCAGGTGTTTCACCAGAAACGAGGCCACGACCATGCGCACGCGGTTGTGCATCCAGCCGATGCTCCAGAGCTGCCGCATCCCGGCATCGACAATTGGATAGCCGGTGCGGCCACGTTCCCACGCCCGCAGCTTGCGGGCGCCCGGATCGGCCGCCCAGGGAAACCGCGCGAACTCCCCGCGCAACGGCAGCTCCGGCGTATGCGGAAAGTGAAACAACAGATGATGCGCGAACTCCCGCCAGCCGATCTCCGCGAGAAAGACGCCCGCGCCGCGGTTCGGCGGAAACACGCCGCTGCCGTGACTCGCTCCGCGCACCGCTGCCCACACCTGCCGCGGGCCGATCTCCCCGAAATGCAGGTGCGGCGACAGCCGCGAGGTGCCATCGCGATCCGGCCGATCGCGTTCGTCCGCATACGTCGCCATCGACTCGGCTGCGAACTCCCGCAGCCGCGCCATCGCACCGGCCTCGCCCGGCTGCCACGTCGGCGCAAACCCCGCGTCCCAGCGAATGCGCGGCCGCAGTTCCAACTCCGCCAACGCGAGCGACCGCGGCCACTTCGCAGGGGCCGCCAGCGCCGTCCGGTCGGTCCGGAGCGGAGCCGCCACGGTCAGCGCAAGACAGTGACGCCAGTAGGGCGTGAAGATCTGAAACGGCCGGCCCTGCTTGTTCTGGATTGTGTGCGGCTCGTTGAGCAGCGCGCCGTTGAAGCTCCGGACGTCGAGACCCGCCGCGCTCAGCTCCGCCTTGATGCCCGAGTCGCGCGCGATGGCCGCGGGCTCATACCGGCGATTCCAATACAACGCGTCCGCCCCCGTGGCCTCCACGAGTTCGCGCAACACCGCGGCCGAGTCCCCGCGCGCCAGCAGGAGCCGCGATCCGCGCTCGCGCAGCGAGAGGTCGAGCGCCGCGAGCGAGTGATGCAGCCACCAGCGCGCAGCCCCTCCCATCACCCAGCGATCCTCCGCCGCATCGTCGAGGATGTAGACCGGCACGATCGCGCCACCGCGCGCCACGGCGGCGTGCAGCGCGGGATTGTCCTGCAAGCGCAGGTCCTGGCGAAACCAAAGGAGCGTCGGGTTCATGGCATGCAGGCCTTGGTCGCCTGCACGTTGTCTACGGCTCAGTTCCCGGTGCGGACGCCTGCGCGCCCGGATCAAAGCGCATTCTGATAAAGTTGCTCGTAGCCGGCGGCCGCAACCTTCCAGGAAAAATCCTTCGCCATCGCCCGCTGCTGCACCGCGGCATACCGCGGCTTGTCGGCGAACAGCCGCAGCCCCGACTCGGCCTCATGATGCGGCAGGTTGCC
>CAZENI010000398.1:0-8017 GCA_964513055.1 uncultured Opitutus sp. | reverse complement strand
CTTGTCGTTCACCTTCTTCACTTCCTCGCGCGTGAGGCCGCCCATCACGAGCGTGGCGCCGTCCCAGATCGTGACCTTGGTGGAGATGTCGCGCACCGAGAAGATCGGCTGGTAGAAGCCGGGCGGGACCGTGACGGTCGTCGTGCCCGAAATGGCGACGCTGGGGCCGCCGTATTCCACGAAGCCCTCGAACTCGGTGACGCGCGGGTTCAGGTCGAGCGAGATGCTATAGTCATCCTCCTCGACGGTCGGCGTGACCTTCAGTTCGACGCCGACGTTGCGCGAGGTGAACTCCTGCGGCGTGCCCGCGGTGATCGTGACGCCCGCGGCGCCGCCGGCGACGGCGCCGGTGCCGACCTGGCTCTGGATTTCGCCGTAGCTCTGCGGGTAGCGGAGCTCCTGGGCGACGGTGATGTTGGCGGGGTTGCCGGAGAGGACGGTGAGCTTCGGCGAACTGAGGAGATCGGTGCCCTGGCGCTGCGAGAGCGCGCGGATGGCGGCGGTGACATCGAACTCGCCGACGAAGCCGACGATGTTGGCGAGGGCGTTGGCGGTGGCGGCGAGTTGCACGCCGCCGGGGATGGTGGTGGGCGAGACCGGCACGCGGAGCTGGCCCTGCGTCTGGTTCGGATCCGTTTCAGAGAGCGAGATGGCCGGGTCCTTGATCACGAGGGCGTTGCCGTTCGTGGTGCTGGGAAACGCGCTCACGAGCGGACGCGTGACGCCGCCGGAGGTGTAGGTCTCCTGCGCGTCGAAGATCTGGCGGCCGTTGACGTCGAGGACCGGGGCGCCGGTCGTCGGGTTCACGCGCGGGATGCCGCGGCGGGAGAGGTTCCAGGTGACGCCGAGTTCCTCGAGGGCGCCCTCCTGCACTTCCATGAACTTGGATTCGATCTCGACCTGGCGGACGTCGTTGTAGCGGGCGAGGATGTTGCGGATGCGCTCGTTGTTGCGGGCGGTCTGCGTGACGATGATGGCGGAGCCGTCGTAGGCGAGCGAGCTGCCCTCGACGGTGAAGCTGACGCCGGCCTGCTGGAGGAAGCCGCGCATCGAGGCGGCTTCGCCACCGGTGATGGTGGGCTCGGTCGACGGCGCGGCGGCACCGGCCGGGGAATAAGGATCGCGCGATGCGGAGGCGCTGGCGCCGCTGGCCGCGAGACCGGTCATGCGGAGCACGGTCGCGCGGGTGACGGGGAAGAAGACGGTCTCGAGCGTCGAGGTCTCGCCGCCCGGGCGCACGACGACGGCGTCGGCCTGCACTTCATATTGGTAGCCGATGCCCTCGGTTACGAAATCGAGGACGCGCTTCAGCGAGGCGTTGCGCATCTGGAGCGTGACGAGGGGATTCTTGTTCGTGGGATCGAGCAGGACGACGTTGACGCCCTTGGCGGTGCCGACGGCGTGGGCGTCGAACTCCTCGGAGATGGCGCTGAGCGAGGCGACGACGTCGGCGATCGGGGCGCGCGTCCAGCTCACGGCAGGCAGCGTGATTTCGCTGAGCTTCTTCGCGAGCGGGGCGACGGCGGCGGCGGGGTCGGCGTCGCGCGGGCGTTCCTGGTAGATGCCGGGGCGCTGCCAGCTCTTGGCGACTTCCTCGAGGAGCTGGGCGCGGGTCTTCTCGCGGTTGAGGATGCCGGTCTCGGCTTTTTCCTCGGCGATGCGGAGGAGGAAACCCTTGGCGATGGTGTTATCCGGCTCCTGCGCCTCGATGGCGCGGAAGGTCTCCTGCGCGCCGTCGATGTCGCCGGCGACGTATTGGGCGCGGCCCTTGGCGACGAGCTGGGCGGTGGCGGCGCGATCGGCGATGAACGCCGGATCGACGGCGGCGACGACGGGCTTGGCCTCGGCGCGGGCGATCTGGCGATCGATGCCGGAGGTGCGCGAACTGGAGGGCGCGAGCTGCGCGTGCGCGGCCATGGCGGCGCGGGCGGTCTCGATGTCGTTGCGCTTCAGGGCGGCTTGCGCGCGGTCGAGGAGCGCGGAGGCCTTCTCCTTCTTGAGGTCGGCGATCAGTTGGGTCGTGAGGGGATTCACCGGCAGCGACGTGAGCGCGGCATCGAGCGTGGCAATGGCGTCGTCGGGACGGCTGTTGCGGATCTGCGTGCGGGCGGTCGCGAGCTGGCCCTGGCCGCTGGCGATGAGCTGGTTGATGCGGCTGGTCTCGGCGCGGGCGATGGCGTCGGCCTCGAGTTCGGCGGCGGTCGGGCCGGCGGGCGCGCTGCTGCCGGGCTCGGGAATCTTGACGTCGATCATCGCGGGGGCGGACGACACGGGAGCCGGCGCGGCGGCGGCCGGCGCGGACGAGTAAGCGACGGACGCGGGCTGCGTGGCGGCGGCGGCCTGCTGGGCGGCGCGTTGTTCGAGCGCGGACTTCTGCGCGGCAGCCTGGGCTTCAATTTCGGCGCGCAGGCGCTGGACGGCCTTGTCCTCGGGCGCGAGGGCGGCGAGCTGGCCGAGGGCGCGCTGGGCGGCAACGAGGTCCCCCGCATCGCGGGCGCGCAGCGCCTCGGACATCAGGCGAATCTTCGTGTCCGTGGGGTTCTGCGCAAACGCCTGCCGCAGCGGCACGGCCGCGGCCAGGACGGCGGCGGCGAGCACGACGAGCAAAGACGTAGGAAGGGGGCGAGTTTTCATTGCTGGAAAGTGTGAAGCGAAAAAAGGGAAAGACAGGGAAAGGGAAAACGAAGGCGCGACCGGCGGATCAGCCGCCGTCCGGACGCTCCGGCTCCTCGGTCTCGCGCGGCCGGAGGATCTGGCGGTCGGGCTGCGTGAGCGTCGGGGCTTCCTTCGTGACCTCGATGGTAGGCGGCGTGATCGAGATGTTGTCGATGCGGTAGGTGGCCTCGCCGAGCTTGAAGCTGTCGCCCGTGCGCACCTCGCGGGCGGCGGATTCGCCGGTCGCGGCGACGAAGGCGAAGAGCGTGCCGGTGAACACCCGCTCGCGATTGGTCAGCGTCACCTCGCGCTTCGCCTTCTCATCGCGCACCACGGCGGTGGCGACGAGCTGCTTGGTGGCCATGCTCTCACCGCTGCGGATCAACTGCGGGCTGAGATCGAAACGGATGACGGTGGCGTCGAGCTGCGGCACGCGCAGGCCGGCGCTGGCGACATACACCTGGCCGGTGCCGGCGTTCTGGAAAATGCCCTTGGCCGAGCGCTCGCTGCCGGCGAAGCCGATGAGCTGCAGGCGAAACGGCTCCGGGCGCACCGCGATGAGCTCGAGGCCGAACACCTCCAGTTGATCCTCGTCGAGGAGGCTCGACGGCGGCTTCACGGTGAACTGCTTCGTGCGCGCGTTGTAGAAGATCTCCGGCGGCGTGAACGCGTCGTAGATCCAGTCGCGGCCGCGCGTCTGGGCGACGGGCGCGCCCCAGGTCTCGGTCTTGATCGGCGGCGCCTCGGGGGCGGTGGGGACGTAGGGCGCCTCGGCGAGCTGGACCTGCGGCACCGGCGCGGCGGGCCCGGTCCCCTGCTTGAGCGCGAGCGTGCCGAAGGCTCCGGCCGAGGCGAGCGCCAGCAGCAGGGCCACGCCGATGAGAACCTTATCGCTGGAGGGAGCGGCCATGGATCAGGAGCCCGGCGCGGGCGCCGCGGCATCGGCCGGGGCGGAGGGCGGCGGGACAAGTTCGACGAACTCGACGAGGACGGTGAATTTCGAGAGCGGCTTGGACACGATGGGCGTGGCCGTCGAGGCGCGGGCGGCGCGGGGTGCCGGCTTGGCCACGGCGGCCTTTTCCGCGGCCGGCTCGACCGAGAGCACGACGGACGGGGCCGCGGCGGCCGCCAGCACATCGGCGGTCGCGGCGGCCGACTCCTCGGCCGAAACCTGCGACGTGGATTCCTCGGCGGTCGCGACATCGACCTCGACCTCGCGCACGAGCACGGGGAGCTCGAACGAGGCGAGCCGGTTCAGAAAAGTGCGCAACGCCGCGGTCTGGCCGATGAACACGAAGCGGAACGCCGTGGTGTCGATGTAGCCGGGCACGCGCGCACTCACGCGCGGATCGATCGTGAAATAATCGGGGCCGTCCTCGCCCGAGGAAGCGACCGCGGGCTCGCCGTTGGCGACGGCGGCGGCGCGGGCCTCGCGCTCGGCCTTGGTGACGGTGTGCTCGCGTTTCACAGCGAGCAACGCGCGGGGCCGCGCCTCGATCAGCGACTCGACCAGATACTGCGCGATCTGGCGCTGCCGGAAGACCGGCTCGATGTGGTCCTGCACCGGGCCCTCGTTGGCGAAGGCGGCGAAACCGAAGCGCGCGGCCTCGGGCCGCACCTCGACATCGAGCTTCTTCGCCTGCTCGCGCGTGCGCTCGACGAAGGTCGCGAGATCGAAATACGCATCGGTGCGCGCCGTCGGGGCCTTGGCGCTGCGGATGCGCTCGGCGGCGGGGCCGCGGCCCTTGAGCTCGGCCTGCATCGAATCGAGCGCCTTCTGCGCCTTGGCGAGATCGGCCTCGATCGCGGCGGCGATCGGCCGCGTCGGCGGCGGGATGAGCTGCGCCATGCTCTCGAGCTCGAGCTTGCGCTGCTCAAAGCGCTTCGTGCCGTCGCGGGCCGCGGACCAGCGTTCGTAGATGAGCGCCATCTCGCCGAGTGCGAGGAGGCTGCAGACGCCGAGTCCGGCCGCGAACAGGGGATTCTTGCGATACCAGCTCATGAGGCCTTTGACGGTAGGGACGGGCGGCCCGCCCGTCCGCGGACGAGAAGCGGCTGTTGCAAGCGGGAGACGAGCGTGCTCACAGCGTTTTCTTGGGGTTGATCACGAGCGTGAAATCGAAGCGCAGGAGGCCGTTCTGGCTGGGGTCGAACCGCTCGTTCTCGACGGCGGTGATGAACTGCGAACTGGTGAAGCTCGCGAGCAACTGCTTCACGCGCTGCAGCGATTGCGGGCTCACCTTCGACTGGGGATTGGCGACGTCGAGCAGGCGACCGCTCAGCGTGAGCCGCAGCGGCGGACCTTTCGGGACCTCGGGAGCCGCCGGCGCGGCGCCCGGCGGCTGGTTGGGATCGGGCGCAGGTTGCGCGCCGTCCGCGGGCGCCTGCGCCAGCGCTTCGGCGGCGGCATCGGGCTCGGGCGCGGGCGGGCGGACCACCTGCACCTTGTCTAGCCAGACATCCTCGATCTTTACGAGGCGCTCCTGCAGGTCAGCGAAGAAATTGATCCAGTTCGCCTTGGTCTCATACGCGCCGCGCAGCGCGGTGATCTGCTTTGTGGCGTCCTCGATTTGTTTCAGGTTGCCGGCATTGCGGCTCTGGAGCGCGCCGAGCGGCATCAATTGCGCGTCGACCTGGGAAACGCGTTCCTGCGCCGCGGCGGCCTGCAGGTGGAAATAGACAATCGGCGGCACGAGCGCGAGGACACCGATCGCCGCCGCCGCGAGATACATCGGCTGGCGTTTGCGAAACGCCAGCGCCGCGGTGAGCTCCGGCGGCAGCAGGCTCGCCTCCGCCTCGCCGGGCGTCACGAGGCGCGTCGCCAGGCCCACGAGATCGGCGAGCACGGGCGCGGAGGCCTCCGCGCCGGCGGCGCGCGCATCCGCGGAAAGGTCGACGTTCTTCAGCGCCACGTAACGCTCGACCGGCAGCTTCAGCCGCTCGCCCAGCGCCTCGGGCAATTCCTCGATCAACGAACCGCCACCCGTGAGATAGACCGCGGCGGCCGCGGCGCCGCCGGAGTGGCGGCGGTGATTCACGGCCGAGCGGGTGATCTCGAGCTGGAGCTTCTGGCAGAACGCCGTGGCCGCGCGCTGCACCGCCGCACGCGAGGGCGAGCCCGCCGGGAGATCGCTGCGGCCCGACAACACCTGGATCTTCAGAGTCTCGGCCGACGCGAAGTCGATGCGGAGTTCCTCGGCGACGGCCTGCGTCACGGCGTTGCCGGCGAGCGCGAGCGTGCGGAGGTAATAGCGTTCGCCTTCGAGGAAGAGAAGGTTGGTCGTGCGCGCGCCGACGTTCACGACGATCACCGGCTCCTGGACCTTCGGGTAGTTGTAGCGGAAGGCGTGACAGAGCGCGAGGCCGGCGGGCGTGGCGCGCTCGACCGGAAAGCCCGCGGCGTCGGCCGCGCCGCACAGCGCCTGCATGGCGTCGAACTTCACCGCCGTCAGCATCACCTCGAGATCGAAACCATCGTCGGCCACGACCACGTGATCCCAGACGACCTCCTCGAGCGGATAGGGAATGTTTTCCGCCGCCTCGAAGGACACAATCTTGACGCGCTTCTCCTTCGCGACCGACGGCGTCTTGATGAACTTCGTCAGCGCCAGGTGTCCGGGCACCGCGATCGCCGCGGCGCCGGAGAGGCGGTGACGCGCCACGATCGCTCCGAGGGACTGCGCGATCTCGAGGGCCCAGCGGGCCTCGTGCGAGGGGTCGGAGCTGTGCGGTTCGAGGGCGAACTGCTGCAGGACGAGCCGGCCGGAGGCTCCCACGGTAAACACTCCGCACGCGACATGGCCGGCTCCGATGTCAACGGCTAGAACGCGGGGTGATCGCATAGATGGATAGGCGAAGAGGCGATTTCAGAAGGGGCGAGACGCGGCAAGCGCATTATGGTTACGGGTAACGCTCGGCGTCCATCAGCGGCCTTCGCGCCGCAAAAATGACGGCGTCGCACGGGGATATTCGTTCGCAAACGGAGTGAGATACTGCGGCAGCAAAATGCCGTCGCTCGCGGCGGCCGCCTGGCCGCCTTTCGCCTGAAACGCCTTGCGCTGCTCGGCGCCCGGCAGCGTCGACGCATACGCGCCGCGGACCGGCGGCACGGCCTTGCCCGCGGCGGTGAGCTCGACGCCCCAGTATTTCGGTTCGCCGTGCAGTTGATCGCGTTTCACGAGTTCGGGCGGCAGATAGAAACGCACGTCCGCCCTCCCCGCCTCCAGCGCCACGCACTCGGCCTCGGCGCGGTAGTGCTCCAGCCGCCGCTCGCCTCCCGCCGGGGCGGGCAGCTCGAAGCCGAGCAGCAGCGTGACGCGCACCCGCGACACCATCTGGCCGGGCGAGCCCGCCGGCGGCTTCACGAGCAGTGCGATCGCGGCCTCGAACCAGTTGCCCGGCGAGCCGGTGGGCGCCCGCAGGTTGGTGAACCGCACGGACGTGACCTCGACGTCCTCCGCAAGCGCCGGCTGGGCGACCGCACCGACCGCCAGCACCAAGGCGAGCCAGCGGGTAACCAGATGGGGAAAAGCAGACACGGGAAAAAAAGGTGGGACGTTGAAAGTGCAGGGTCACGCCTAAAGTCGCCCCGGGTCCGAGAACGCGGAAACCGGAGACGGAACTTGCGGCGACGACGACGTTGCCTCCCCATGCCCGCGCCTTTCCAACACTCGCGCCGCCGACCGTCCTTTCCGTCTCCGTGCCTCCCCTCTCCTACAAGATCGCCGTCCTCGTCTTCCTCGAAAACACCGCGGGCGAACAGTTGCTCATGCTGCGCGCCAAGCCACCCAACCTCGGCGTGTGGAGCCCGATCGGCGGCAAGCTCGAGACCGCGATCGGCGAGTCGCCGTTCGAGTGCGCGGTGCGCGAGACGTTCGAGGAGACCGGGCACCGCGTGACCGCGGCCGACTTCCATCTCTTTGCGATGATCGCCGAGAAGGCCTACGAGGGGCAGACGCACTGGCTGATGTTCCTCTTCCGCTGCCGCGTGCCGCTGACGGCGCTGCCGCCGGAGATCTCCGAGGGCAAGTTCGCGTTCTTTTCGCGCGCGGCGATCGACGCGCTGCCGATCCCCGAGACCGATCGCAACGCCCTCTGGCCGATCTACGATCGCTACCGCGATCGCTTCGTGGCGCTGAAGGCCGACTGCGCGCCGGGCAAGCCCGTCGTGGTCGAGATCGAGGAGATCACGCCGGCGTGAGGGCGCGGACGAGCCGCACCGGCACCGGATCGCGGCGCCGAACGCACGCTGCGGTGCGCATCCTGCTTCCGCTGACCGAATCCACGCTTGATTTCCCGGGCGTCCGCCAAACACTTTCCCGTTTCCTTCAATCCATCGACCTTCCGTGAGCAAGAAATCGAC
>CAZENI010000397.1:0-8022 GCA_964513055.1 uncultured Opitutus sp. | reverse complement strand
CCACCGCAATCCATGTTCCCGGCGGCACATTTTCCCGCAGCCATTTCCCCGCCGGACTGCCCTGGTCCGTCGGATAACCGATCGTGCGGCCATACGCCGTGAAGGGCTTGTTCGCGTCCTCCAGTGTGTAGCCGTGCGGGTTTGGATTCGAGTGCCACGCCCAGCGCGCCTGCGTCTCCAGCGGAATCCCGTTCTTCTGGTAGTGATCGTAGAACGTCTGCAGCCCCGTCACGTCCGCTGTGAAGCAGAACTGCCCGTTGCCGACCGACAGCGGCGCCCACGGATCCACCTGCGTGATCCGAGGATTGTGCCGCGTCACCAGCGCGCGGCGATCGATCGGTGCGGGAGCCGCCCACACGTCCAGAATTGAACCGGCCGCCAGCCCGGCCAGGAGAATGAAACGAATGCCGTGCATACGAGGATCGCGGGTTTGGACGCCACGCCCTTTCACCGCAAGCCGCGGGAATGCCGGACGCATCGCTCCCTCAGCCGGAATCGCCCAAGGTGGAGCTCGATGTCCCCCATCGGGCTGGTTTGAGAGCGCACGAACCAAAGCCCGATGCGGACATCGGATTCCACCTCACGCAATCACCTTGACAGACTACTCTGCTATACAGAGTAATCTGCCATGCCCTCCGAACTTTCCCCGCAGGAAGCCGGCGCCCTCCTGGCGGACATCGACGCTGCCCGCGCCACGATGCGCCGGGTGATCCGCGAGCACCGCGGCCACTATCACCTCTGGATCTGGGGCGCCGCTTGGGTGGCCATGCCGCTCACCGCGCATTTCGGCGGCGACGGCGCCGCCCGCTTCTTCCCCTGGATTTGCGCCGTCGGCGGCCTGCTCTCCTTTCTCACCGGCTTCACCCAATCCCGCCAGATCCGGCGGCCGGCCAACGGCCGCTTCGTCGCCGTCATGGTCACGATCTGGCTCTTCGCCGCGCTCTTCCCCCTCGTGCTGCGCGCGCCGCTCGATTCCCGCACGCTCTACGCCTTCTGCTGCCTGGTCGCGATGCAGTCCTACGTGATTGCCGGGCTCTGGACCGACAGCTACCTGCTCTGGGTCGGCCTCCTCGTGACTGCACTGATCCTCGCTGGCGTGTTCCTTTTCCCCGGCATCTTCTGGCTGTGGATGGCCGCCTGCGGCGGCGGCTCTCTCCTCCTGACCGGCTTCTACATCCGGCACTGCTGGCGCTGAGCACCCGCCATGCCCGAGCTCGACGATCTCATTCACCAGCCGGTTCGGCTGCGGATCATGTCCGCCCTCACGAGCCTCGAGCCGCGCGAGCAGGTCGATTTCAGTTTTCTCAAGGAGAAGCTCGGCCTGACCGACGGCAACCTCGGCGCCCACCTGCGCGCCCTCGAGGACGCGGCCTACATCCTCGTGGAGAAAACCTTCGTCGAGCGCCGGCCCAAGACCTTTGTCGCCGCCAGCGCCGCCGGCCGCAAAGCCTTCTCCGCCCACGTCGCCGCGTTGCAGGCGATCTTGAAGACGAAATGAGGAGTTCCCGCTGAACGTCGCCCGCCGCGCGAGCGGCGGGCCGCCACCACCATGACTTCCCTCCTACCTCCCGCCGCCAGTGGTCATGCCTGACCAGATTCGCGTCGCGCCTCGACCCAACGCCCGCCTCAACTCCCCGCCATGCTGCAGCTCACGACCGTCACCAAGCGCTACGGCGCCCTCACCGCCCTCGACGGCGTCTCGCTCGACATCGCGCGCGGCGAGTGCTTCGGCCTGCTCGGGCCCAACGGCGCCGGCAAGTCCACGCTGATGTCGCTCGTCGCCGGCCTGCGCGCCCCTGACGCCGGCACGCTCACGCTCGACGGCGTGCCGATCACCGCCGCCGATCCCTCAACGCGCCTCGCGCTCGGCCTCGTGCCACAGCACATCGCGCTCTACCCCGATCTTTCGGCCGACGAAAACCTCAGCATCTTCGGCGGCCTCTACGGCCTCCGCGGCGCCGAGCTCCGCGCGCGCATCGACACCGCCCTCGAGGCCGTCCAGCTCGCCGACCGCCGGCGCGAGCCCGTGAAGAACTTCTCCGGCGGCATGCAGCGCCGACTCAACCTCGTCGCCGCCCTGCTGCACCGCCCGAAGATCCTCCTCTGCGACGAACCCACCGTCGGCGTCGATCCCCAGTCCCGCAACGCCATCTTCGAATACCTCGAGCGCCTGAACCGCGAGGGTCTCACCATCATCTACTCGACGCACTACATGGAGGAGGCCACGCGCCTCTGCTCGCGCATCGGCATCATCGATCACGGCCGGCTCCACGCCCTCGGCACGCTCGACGAGCTGCTCACGCGGCTGCCCTTCGAGGAGGAGATCCGTTTCCCGGATACGCCCGCCACCGCCGCCCTCGCCCGGCAGGTTTCCGCCCACGGCGAGCTCGCCACGACCGACGGCCAGCACCGGTTCCGCCCGGCCCCCGACCTCAAGCTCTCCACCTTCTTTGCGCTCACCGAGTCGCACGGCCTGCCGCCGCGGCTCTTCACCAGCCAGCGCCCCACCCTCGAGGCGCTCTTCCTCCATCTCACCGGCCGGACACTGCGCGAGTGACGCGCTGCGCGCGACGGAGCGTGAGCGTGCACAACACTCCCACCGTCTCCTCCGCGACCGCTCACTCCCACGTTCACCTTCACTCTCACTTTCACCCGCGCTCTGCGCATCACTTCACTCCCTCGCCATGCGCGCCATTCTCCCCCTGCTCCGGAAGGACTTCCTGAGCTTCTTCCGCAACAAGGCCGCCGTCTCGCTCACGTTCATCGTGCCCTTCGCGATGATCTATCTCTTCGGCCAGATCTTCGGCGTGAACCGCAAGGACTCCGGCCCCACCGGCATCCCGATCGCCGTCGTCAACGCCAGCGCCAATCCCGCCGCCGCGAAACTCGTCGACGCCCTCAAGGCCGAGAAATCCTTCCGCGTCATCACCGACACCGCCAACACGGACTCGACCCGCCGCCCGCTCACCGAAGCCGACCTGCGCCCGCTGATGCAGCAGGCCGGCGCCCCGTTTCGCTTCGCCCTCGTGCTCCCGGCGGATCTGATCAGCGAGGAGAACTTCGGCCTGCGCCTCAAGTTCCTCTCCAACCCGCGCAACGACATCGAGACCCAGACCGTCAACGGCCTGCTCCAGAAAACAATTTTCTCCAACGTCCCCGAGCTGCTCGGCCAGTCGCTCCAGGCCGCCGCGAAGAAACACCTCGGCGAGCGCCGCCTCGGCCAGTTCAATACCGGCATCGCCACCGCCGTCAGCACCGCATTCGGCGGCGATCCCGACGAGGTGCGCCGCCGGATCGACGCCGGCGACTTTGGTTTTTCCGCGCTCTCCCAAGCCGCGACGCCCGCCGCGAAACCGGCCGCCGCCACCCCGGCCACCACGCCCACCACCACCACACCGGCCCCGGCCAAGGCGTCGTCCGCCGACGTATTTTCCCAGTTCATTCGCATCGAGGCCGAGCAGGTCGTCGGCGCCAAGGTGAAGAGCCCCATGGCCACGAGCCTCGTCGGTGGCTGGGCGATCCAGTTTCTGCTCTTCGCCCTCAGCGCCTCCGCCACGAGCCTCTTTCGCGAGCGCGACGCCGGCATCTTCCAGCGCATCCTCGCCTCGCCCGTCACGCGCTCGCACATCCTGTGGAGCAAGTTCATCTACGGCGTCCTGCTCGGGCTGCTGCAGCTCATCGTGCTGTTCGTCGCATCGAGCGCCCTCTACGGCATCGAGATCGTGCCCTACCTCGGCCGGCTCGCGCTCGTGTGCATCTTCGCCGCCGCCGCGTGCACGTCCTTCGGCATGCTGCTCGCCGCCGTCTCACCCTCGCCCGAGGCCGCCAGCAGCCTCGCCACGTTCCTCATCATGCTGATGAGCGCGATCGGCGGCGCGTGGTTTCCCATCACCTTCATGCCGGCTGTCATTCAGCAGTTCAGCAAGCTGACGCTCGTCTACTGGTCGATGGAGGGCTTCAGCGCCGTGCTCTGGGCCGGCCAGAGCCTCGTCCAGCTCCTGCCCATCCTCGGTATCCTCGCCGGCATCACGGCCGCCGTGATGTCGCTCGCCATCTGGCGCTTCAACCGCGGGAAGATCTTCGGCTGACACCCCGCGCCGTCAGGGCTTCAGCCCCGCCGCCACAAACTCGAACAGCGCCGCCGTCGCCGGATCGCCGGCCACGCCCAGATTCGCGTTGATCCGCCCGTGGTCGGTGTCCCTCGCGCCGAAGACGCGCACCGGAATCCCCGCCTCCTTCAGCACCGCTCCGAACCGCTGCGCCTGCGCCGTGTTGTCGGGATGCCCGGCCACGTGCAGAATCAGAAACGGCGGGATGCCCCGGCCCTTCGCCACATGCGTCACCGCCGAGAAATCGCGGTGCTTTGCCGGGTCGTTGCCGAATTTCAGCCGGTGCCCGTATTTCGGCATCGGCAGCCCGTGCACCCGCGCGCGCGTCTCGGCCACCTCGATGATCGCCGGGATGTCGAACGTGTCGCCATCGACCGGCACGCAGCCCTTGATCCCCGCGAACGACACGCCCTCCGCCTTCAAGTGACGCTCGTCCGTGCACAGCAGCGCCGCGAGTTGCGCGCCTGACGAGTGCCCCATCACAAACATGCGCCGCGGATCGCCGCCATGCTTCGCGATGTTCGCGTGCACCCAGCGAAACGCCTTCGCCACGTCGCTGATGATCGCCTCCATCTCCACCGTCGGCAGTAACCGGTGCTGAATCGACACGAAGACGAAGCCCTTTTCCATGAACACCTGCGGCTTGAGCTGCACGTTGGTCTTGTCGCCGCCCTGCCAGCCGCCGCCGTGGATCCAGAAGACCACCGGCGCGTCCTTCGCCCCCGCCGGCGCATGCACGTCGAGCACCTGCCGCTCATGCGCCGGCTCAGTGTAGCGCACATCGCGCGTCACAGTCTGGGCGGCGACGCCGCCCGCGAAGGCGACCACGAACGAGAACAGCAGCAGGGTTTTCATGGAGAATTCGGATTCAGACTTGGGACGCAGGATGGAGGATACGGCAGGTCCGAAAGGAATCACTTCTGCCGGCTCGCGATAGCGTTGATCCAGATCGGAGCAAACGGTGAGGTGCAGCCCTTCGGCGTCGGATAGTCGCGAAAGACGCCTAGCTTTTCCCCGATCGCGACCGCCCGCTTCCGGTGTTTTGGAAAATGGATGCCGATCTGCGCGAGCGTGCAATTCATCGTCCACTGCACGTCCGGCGCCGCGCCTCCCATTTCCGACTCAATCCGATCCAGCAGCGCGAGGAGATCGAGCCCTTCGGGATTCTCCTCGACCCGATCGGCCGTCAACCGCCATCCCGCGCGGCCCGCCAACGGATCCCTCTCCGCTGGCGCCAGCCACTTTTTCCGCAACGCCTCCTTGTCCGGATGCTGCGCGACGACGTAGGAGAGAAGCCAGTCCAGCACCTGCACCCAAGCGCTGGTCCGCACGAGCCGCTCCATTTCCTCGGCGGACAGCTCCTTGGGCTTCATCACGAGGGCCGCCAGAAACTGAGCGTCGATGTTCCCGGTCCGCCAGAGCGCGAGCGCCAGCGCGTGGTCGGACTTAATCTTGTCCGCCACCTTCCGGATGTCGCCCCGCTTCACGCCAAACTGTTTCCCACCGGCGCCGTGTTTCGCATTCTGCGCCCGCATCTTCTCGCTCCCGAGGGATTCAAGCTGCTTCAGAGCGGCGGTGAGGGTCATGAGAATGCGGGGGAAGAGCGGGAGAGCGGCGACGCGTTCGCTGTGCGAACCGCAGCCGCGTGGGGGATTAGGCTCGCTCCTGCCTCGCTGGCAAGTCCGGGCCAGGCCCCGAGCCGGCCCTCGTCGCCGAACGCACCGCCCCGCGCTTTCCGCGCACCGCCGCCCCCCCACCGCCGTTCCGTTGCTCGCGGTGTGGATCCTCGCCGGCGCTCCACTCGCGTCCCACCGCCCGCCGCCGATTTCGGCTGACGCCTCGCGGCGAGATCGTGCCATACTGCTCCCGTGTCGTCGCTCATCCAGCCACCCGCGCGTTTTTCCCTGCTCACGGCCTTCGGCGTGATGCTCGCCACCATTCTCGCCGAGTTCTTCGCGCACTGGTTTGTCGGGCAATGCTACACGCTCGGCACCCTCACCGGACTGTATGTCTGGGCCGGTGACGATCCCACCATCGAGGCCACGCTCGCAATCATCTCCAAGCTGGCCGCGTTCGCCGCCGTCACCTCCCTGATCCTGCGTCGCAATCACGAGCGCTGGTCCCACCTCGGCCACGCCGGCTTCGCCCCGCTCGCGCTCGGCTTCGCTTTCCTGCCCATCGTCGCCAGCATCCCGATCTTCGTCTCCGAAATCGACAACCTCCTCCGCGCGCTCCTGCCGGCGAAGGACGGCCTCGACGAATGGAACCTCGTGCCCGAACTCGGCCGCCTCGTCGGCACCTCGTGGCTCGGCCTCGTCCTCGCCGTCATCATCGCCCCGCTGACCGAGGAGGTCGTTTTTCGCGGCATCATCCTGCGCGGCCTGCTGGGACGCTGGCGGCCGTGGGCGGCCATCGTCGCGTCGGCCGTGCTGTTCGCGCTGATGCACTTCAATCCCGCGCAGGCGCCCGTCGCTTTCGCGCTCGGCCTCGCCCTCGGCTGGATCTACGTGCGCACGCGCTCGCTCGGCCTCTGCATCCTCGGCCACGCCGTGAACAACGCCGCCGCCTACCTGCCGCTCGACCCGCCCTTCCTCGTCGACAACTACAACCACGTGCCCGAGGGCGATGCCTCGTTCTTTCATCCGTGGTGGTTCGATCTCGGCGGCCTGGCGCTCTTCACCGGCGGCCTCTGGCTCATTCATCGCTGGGCCCCGCCCGCGGCCACCTGGCAGGCGCCCGTGCTGCCGCCCCCGCTGCCACGGTCGGACGGCGAGCCACCTGCGCTCCCCGCCACCGCAAAAACGCTTTGCACCCCGCCGCTTTTGACGGACGCTGGTCTCCGAATGTCCGCCGAACTCGCCCAGCTCGTCACCTCCCTCGCCCAACGCGCCCGCGCCGCGTCACTGGTGCTGGCGACCGCTCCGCGCGCGCAGAAGGACGCCGCCCTCGCGAAGCTCGCCGACCTGCTCGAGACGTCCCAAGCAGACCTGCTCGCCGCCAACGCCCGCGACCTCGCGTCCCCCGAGGCCGCCGCGCTCGCCCCCGCCGCGCGGGAACGGCTCACGCTCAACGCGCAAAAACTCCAGCACCTCGCCGCCTCCGTCCGCGAGGTGATCGCGTTGCCCGATCCCGTCGGCACGGTCCTCGACGACACGACCCGCCCGAACGGCCTCCACATCCGCAAAATCCGCGTGCCGATCGGCGTCATCGGCATCATCTACGAGGCCCGGCCCAACGTCACCGTCGACTGCGCCATCCTCTGCCTCAAGAGCGGCAACGCCTCCATCCTGCGCGGCGGCAAGGAGTGTTTTTTCACCAACACCGCCCTCGCCGAGTTGATCCGCCAGGCACTCATCGCCGCCAGCCTGCCCGCCGACGCCGTGCAACTCGTGCCCACGACCGACCGCGCCGCACTCAACACGCTCCTCAAGCTCGACACGCTGATCCACTGCATCATCCCGCGCGGCGGCGAGAGTCTCATCCGCTACGTCGCGCAGAACAGCACCATCCCCGTCATCAAGCACTACAAGGGCGTGTGCTTCGTCTACGTCGATGCCGCCGCCGATCCCGCGATGGCCGAGGCCATCACGGTCAACGCCAAGGTCTCGCGCCCCAGCGTCTGCAACGCCGCCGAGCAGCTCCTCGTCCACCGCGACGTCGCCGCCACTTTCCTGCCGTCCGTCGCGCGCGCGCTCGTCGCGCAGAACGTCCAACTCCGTTGCGACGCCGCCAGCGCCGCCATCCTCGCGGCCGTCAATCTCCCCGCCACGCCCGCGACCCCCGCCGACTACACCACGGAGTTCCTCGACTACGTGATCGCCGTCCGCGTCGTCGATTCGCTCGACGCCGCGATCGCGACGATCAACCGCGACAGCTCGAACCACAGCGACGCCATCGTGACGGCGGACGAGGC
>CAZENI010000396.1:2062-8030 GCA_964513055.1 uncultured Opitutus sp. | reverse complement strand
AAAGCGGGGTCGACGCGGTGGCGCTCGAGACTCCCTGCTATTTCCTGCCCGAGCAGGCCGCGGCTGCGGTCGCGGCGGGCAAGCACGTCTACATGGCCAAACCCGTGGCCGTCGATGTGCCGGGAGCGTTGCGTGTGCTCGCGGCGGGCCAGGAGGCACGCCGCCGCCGGCAGGGATTCCTGATCGACTACCAACTGCCGACCGACCCGGTGAACATCGACGTCGTGCGCCGCATCCACGCCGGCGGCCTCGGACGGATCGCACAGCTTCGCTCCAACGCCATCGCCGGAGGCCTCAAGGACCCACCGAAGACAGGGAACCTAGAGAGCCGGCTCACCGATCTCATCTGGGTTTCGGATGTGGCGCTGGGCTGCGACTCGATCGGCAACTTCGACATTCACGCCATCGACGCCGCGCTGTGGATTCTCGGCCAGCGCCCCATCGCGGCTTCGGGTCGCTCCGCGATCATGCGCCCGGATCCCCACGGCGACGCCCGCGACGTCTGCTCGGTGGTCTACGAATACGCCAGCGGCGTCGTCCACAATCACTACGGTCAAAACCTGAAGAACAACGCACCCGGCGAACTGAGCGTCGCTGCCCACGGCACGTCCGCCAACGCGCTGGTGAACTACTGGGGCAAGGCCTTCCTCAAAGGTGGCCCGCAACACTTCGGCGGTGGCGACGTCCTCGATCTCTACAAGGCCGGCGCGGAACGGAACATCGCGCGTTTCCACCGCGAGATCGTCGCGGAGGATTTCTCCAACGCGACCGTCGAGCGTTCGGTTGACGGCGTGCTGACCTGCCTCCTCGGCATGGAAGCGGCGGAACGCGGCACACGCCTCACCATGGAGCAGCTCCTGCGCGAGAACCGCCGTCGCGAGATCGATCTCCGCGGACTGAAATCCTGAGACCGCGATTTCCCTGTCACCTTGGCAGAACAGCCTTGTGCTCGAACCGTCACCCGTAATTTTCCGCCGCGTGGATTCGCCCCAATCCGAAGGCAGCCGCTGGTTCATCGAGGAAGTGCAGCCGCACGAGCCCGTGCTGCGCACCTACCTGCGCGGCTCCTTTCCGGCGGTGCGCGACATCGACGATGTGGTGCAGGAGTCGTATCTGCGCGTCTGGAAAGCCCGCGCCGCGCAGCCGGTGCGCTGCGCCAAGGCGTTCCTGTTCACCGTCGCGCGGCACGTCGCCCTCAATCTGACGGCGCGCGAACGCCGCTCGCCGGTTTTTGCCGTAGGGGATTTGGCGGCGCTGCCGGTCGTAGAGGAAGGAGCCAGTGTCTCCGACACCGCTCAGAAAAATGAAACGCTCTCCCTCCTCGTCGAGGCGCTTGCGACCCTGCCGCCGCGGTGTCGCGAAGTCACGGTCCTGCGCAAGCTGCGCGGACTCTCGCAGAAGGAAGTCGCCGCCGCCCTCGGCATCGCGGAGAAGACCGTCGACGAACAACTCGCGCGCGGCGTGCGCCGGTGCGAGGCCTACCTGCGCAAGCGCGGCGTCACCCGCTATCTCGGCTCATGAAGTCGCGCCCTGATCCCAACCGCACGGCTTCGTCCGGCAGCGCCCCCGGCCCGGCCGCGGGCGAACACAGCGTGCTCGACTGGGCGCGCCAGGAGGGCGCCGCCGAGCGCGTGATCGGCGATCTCGAGCGCTATCTGGCCCGGCGTCGTCGGCGACGCCAGCGCACGGCCGTTGCCGTCGCCGCCGTCCTGCTGATGGGCAGTGTGCTCTGGCGCCCCTGGGATCGCACCACCGAGCCGGCCGTGGCGAACACGATCGCCCGCGACGCCAAAGTGCTGCGACCGGCGCAGCGCACGCTGCCTGACGGCACCCACGTCGAGCTCAACGCCGGGGCGGAGATCGAGGTCGATTTCTCCGGTCCCCTCCGCCGGGTCGTGCTGCGGCGCGGCGAGGGACATTTCCAAGTCGCCAAGGACCCGCTGCGGCCGTTTGTCGTTTCCGCGGGCGAGATTGAAGTGCGCGCGGTCGGCACGGCGTTTGCCGTCGATCGGGCGGCGCGGGGCGTGGAGGTGTTGGTGACGGAAGGCCGCGTCGCCGTCGAACAACCTGCCGCGACGGCGGGAACGGCCAGCGTGTCGGAACCAGCCTCGCCGGCTCGGCCCCCCACCGCCATGGGCACGCTCGATGCCGGTGGTCGCATGGTCGTGACGCGATCCACCGATCAGCCGACAGCGCCACTCTTGTCGGAGGTCACCACCGTTTCGCCGCAGGCCATCGAGCAGCGACTGGCGTGGCGTGTGCCACGGCTCGAGTTCTCCGCCACGCCGCTGGCGCGCGCCGTCGTGCTGTTCAACGAGGAGGCCGCGCGGCGCGGCGATGAGCGCCTCGTGCTCGGCGATCCCGCGCTGGGGCGCGTGCTGCTGAGCGGCGTGCTGCGGGCGGATGACATCGAGTCGCTGCTGCGGCTGCTCGAGGGTGAATTTCAGATCCGCGCCGAGCGCCAGGGTGGCACGTTCGTGCTCCGGCGCTGAGCGAAGATTTTCCCGGATTCAATGTAGGGGATTCGCGGGCGCCGTTGGCCTTCCTCTCCGTGACCCCACACCTCCCCGCTCGCCCGCTCCGCCGGGTCGTGGCCGCCCTCGGCTTCGCGATGGGCGTGCTGTGCTTTGGCGGTGGCCGCGCGGCCGAGCCTGAAGCCGCGCGGGTCTTCGATCTGCCCGTCGCGCCCGCGACGAAGACCCTGCGGGAGTTCGCGGAGCAGGCGGGCCTCGACGTCGTTTTCTCCACCGAGGCGACCGCCCGCGTGCAGACCAACGCCGTCAAGGGCCGGTTCGCGCCGCCCGAGGCGCTGGCTCGCTTGTTGAAAAACACCGGCCTGATCGCCGAGCGCAACCCGCGCACCGGCGCCTTCACCATCCTCACCGCCCCGACGCCGCGCGAGCCGCCCAAGGCCTCGTCGCCCTCGCCGCCGAGGGCGCCCGAGCCGAAGACCACCCACCTTGACCCAACCCACCCAACCCACCCCGTGAAAAAGCAAAACCCGCTCACCCTGTTCGCCAGTCTTCTGGCCGTCGGCGCTGCGACCGCCGACGCCCAGACCGTCGCCAACGCCCCCGCCGGCTCGGCTCCCACGCCGGATGCGGCCATCGTCCTCAGCCCCTTTACGGTCAACACCGACAAGGACACCGGCTATCAGTCCACGAACACCCTCGCCGGCACGCGCCTCAACACCCCGATCAAGGACCTCGGCGCCTCCATTTCCGTCTACAACAAGGCCTTTCTCGACGACATCGGCGCCACCACCGCCAACGATCTCCTCATCTACGCCACCGGCATGGAGGCCGCCGGTCCGGGCGGTAACTTCTCCAACGCCGCCGGCGCCAGCATCACCGAACCCAACGTCGTCGGCGACGGCATCCGCAACAACCCGCAGGGCGGCACCCGCGCGCGCGGCCTCACCTCGCCCACCTACACGCGCGGCTACTTCATCTCGGACGTCGCGATCGACGGCTACAACACGATCGCGGTCACGGTGAACCGCGGGCCCAACGCCATCCTCTTCGGCGTCGCCAACGCCGCCGGCGTCGTCGACACCACGCTGCTCCGCTCCGACCTCCGGCGGAACCTCAACAAGGTCGAGTTCCGCTACGGCGACAACGACAGCATGCGCGCGTCGCTCGACATCAACCGCGTGCTGATCCCCCGCCTGCTGGCCGCCCGCCTCGCGCTGCTCGACGATCAGGAACGCTACAACCAGCGTCCGTCCTTCGACAACAAGCGCCGTATCTACGGCACCATTACCTTCGAGCCCACGCGCTCCACCTCCCTGCGCGCCAACGTCGAGTCGGGCAAAACCCGCGCCAACCGTCCGTTCTCGGTGCTCCCCTTCAATAGTTTTCAAACCTGGCTGGACCAGGGCCGCACGCCCTTCGACTGGACCTTCTACGACGATCCCGCGCGCAATCCCAACGCCGCCACGCAGAATGCCGGCGGCACCATCCCGGGCTCTTTTCCGCTGACGCCCTTCGCCACCTTCGCGTTGGCCAACGCCCAGACGTTCAACACCCTCGTCTGGCCCTTGTCCGACACGAGCAGCCGTGGCGGCGTCCTCGGCCTCGGCTACCGCGCCACGCCCAGCGCCAGCAACAACACCGGCGCGGGCGCGCTCGCCATCAACACCGTGCGCAGCCAGGTCTTCGATCCCGTCTTCAACCGTGACAGTGCCGCCGACTCCTTGAATTGGCTCGAGACCCGCAACATCGGCGAACTGCCCGCACTCTACTACGCGAACGCCCAGTTTCCCGCCGGGCGCATCCCCGCCGGCCGGAAGAGCCAGGGTTTCACCAATTTCGACAACTTCAACTGGCGCGACCAGCAGATCGACGAGACCGGCCGGCAGAACGACACCTTTCACACCTTCAATCTCACGCTCGAGCAACGCTTCCTGCGCGACCGCGTCGGCATCGAGGCCTCCTATTTCCAGGAGCGACTGGAGCGCCAGAACCGCAACAACTACGTCTCCTCGCAGGGCAACGCCAACCACATCCGGATCGATGCCAACGTGACGCTCCCCGATGGCCGTCCGAATCCCAATCTCGGCCGCCCGTTCGTCGACTCCGCGCAGACGATCTTCAATCAGAACCTGATCGAGCGAGAGTCGATGCGCGCCACCGCGTATGCGCGCTACGATTTCCGCGACCTGTCCCGGACCTGGGGCAAATGGCTCGGCAGCCACAGCCTCACACTCCTCGGCGAACGCGCGCAGCGCGACTCCGCCACCACGCAGAGCCAGTTCAAATACTTCGGCCAATACGACGACTTCGACAGCGTGAACCTGTATGGCTTCAACCGTTACGCGAAGATCATCGCCTACGTCGGCCCCTCCGTGATCGGCCAGTCCGGACCCGTGCAGCTCACGCCCATCCGCTCGCCCCTGCTCACCGAGGGCACCGTCGCCAACGCCACCTTCTTCGAGGCCGCCGCCGGCGATCCCGCGCAGGCGCGGCTCGTCACCATTCCCTACACGCTCAAGCAGGCCCTGCGCGGCGGTAACTACAACCGCGACGTGATCAAATCGCAGGCCTTTAACGTGATGAACTACTGGCTGGACGATCACCTGATCACCAACTTCGGCATGCGCAAGGATCAGGACTATTTCCAGCAGACCGCCTACGAAACCGGCACCACTCCGGGGGCCATCGCCAACATCTTCAAAATCCGCCGCAGCCTGAGCGAGTTCGTCCTGCCCGACTATCCCCCCTTCGTCGCCGGGAAGACCGTGAAAACCTATTCCGGCGTGCTGCGCTGGCCGCAGAAACTGCTGCGCCTCCTGGCGGGCATGGACGCAAGCATCTTCACGAACACCTCGGAGAACTTCACGCCCAACGGATCGCAGACGGATGCGTATGGCACGATCCTGCCCTCTCCGCAGGGCAAGACGCGCGAGTTTGGGATGAACCTCTCGTTCCTGGACAATCGATTCAACCTGCGCCTCAACCACTACGAGACGAAGATCAAGGACTCGAGCATCGGCCGCATCGGCGCCCTCAGCAACACGATCAACAACGCCGTGCTCCAGACCGCCGGCGCCTGGGCTTCGGAGCTGAACCGCAATCCCCACGCCTCGCGCCTGGGCGACATCGATCTCCTCTTCAGCGCCTTTCCCGCCAACTTCAAGGAGCTGGTTCGGTTCCAATACACGGGCAGCGTTGCCACGCAGAACTTCGCCCTCGCGACCGTGCAGTTGCCGAACTACAGCGACACCGCCGACCTCGTCGCCAAGGGCACCGAGGTGGACGTCACCTACAATCCCACCCGGAACTGGCGGATCAGCGTGAACTTCACGAAAAACGAGACGGTGCAGACCAACATCGCGCCCATCACGCGCGAGCTCCGCGCCCGCCTCGACCCCGTCTTCAAGACCCTCGCCAACCGCCCCCGGCTCGGCGCATCCACCGGCTACACGTATCCGGTCGACTCGGACGGCAAGGCCACCTCGCTCGACGCC
>CAZENI010000396.1:0-2052 GCA_964513055.1 uncultured Opitutus sp. | reverse complement strand
GCGCCGGCGAAGCCACCCTGGGCGCGTTTGTGTTCAGCGACATCGACGTGCCCCTCGGCACGACGCTCGCCGCCGAGGGCGTGAGCAGCCCGGAGATCCGGAAGTATCGCGCCAACCTCGTCACGAACTACAATTTCGATCGCGACAGCCGTCTCAAGGGCTTCGGCGTCGGCACCGGCATTCGCTGGCAGGACAAGGTCGGCATCGGTTACCCCACGAGCTACACGCCGGCGGGCAGCGTCTTCATCGACCGCAGCAAGCCCTACTACGGCCCCGCGGAGACCAACGTCGACGTCTTCGCCAGCTACTCGCGGAAGATTTTCCGCAACAAGATCGACTGGAAGCTCCAGCTCAACGTCCGCAACGTGGTCGGCGACGGCGAGCTCATCGCCATCACCACCCAGCCCGACGGCTCGCCCGCCTCCATGCGCCTCGCGCCCGAACGCCGCTGGTATCTCACCAACACGTTCAGTTTCTAAACGCGCACATCGTGTCCTCGCCCGCCTTCCCCCGCAGTCTGATTGGTCGCGTGGGATTGCTGCTCTTGCTCGGCGCGACCGCCGGTCGCGCCGAGCACCCGTTTCTAATCGTCCGCTCGACCGACTACGCGGAGTTGCAGGCCCTCGCGTCGCGCCCGCCCTGGCGCGAGATCCGCACCGCGGCGCTCAACACTTCCAACAACACCACGATCTCCGCCACGGCGGGCGTGCGCGAGCGCGCCTTCAACCTCGCCAAGATCATGGATGCGACGGCGCTCGCTTACGTGATCGATCCGGCGAACCGCGACCGCTACCGCGATCGCTTTTACTCCTACCTGCGCTACTGGGATCTCGCGCAGGCCGGCAACATCACCAAGGACCTCAGCGACGACTCGTGGGACGGCAGCGTGCCGACCGGCAATGCGTTCTTCTACACGGTGGTCGCGATGGACATCTTCCACGACGCCCCGGGCGCCACCGCCGCGCAGACGGCGCAACGCGACGGCTTCATTGCGATGATGGAGCGCGCCGGCGGACCCGGCCAGATGGGCCCGGCGCGCTTCTTCTCCGATCATCCTTTCGAGTTTCACCTCATGGCCCACCGCGCCGCCAAAGGCGTTTGGGCGCTGTGGAAAGGTGACACCGCCACGCTCGCCTCCGCTGTCGCCGACTACCGCCGCTCGTGGACCGACTTCATCACCGACGATGGCGTCTATCGCGAGAACTCCGGCTACGGCCTCGCGCGCAGCGGCGAGCCCTCGCGCTCGCACAAGCATTTCTTCGCCGACATCCTCGTCCACACCGGCACCGACCCCGGCTGGTATGCGCAGCCCAAGTTGCAGAAGTTCTACGAGTGGCTCGGCGGCTACGCGCTCATGCCCAACCGCTGGACCTGGCCGATCGGCGACTCGAGCTACACCTCCTACAGCGGCGGCTACAACAGCAACTTCGACCGCTCCGATCGCTACACCTCGCTCGCGGGTCGCTACGGCGCTTGGGCCAAAAACAACGGCGTCGGCGTCAACACGCTCTTCCCGTATCTCCTCACGCCGCGCGCCGGCCTGCCCGCGCCGCTCGAGGCGCCCAGCCGGATCTTTGCCGACGGCGGCGCCTACCTCAAACAGCCGGGCGGCGGCGCCAACGCCCTCGCCGCCGTCCTCGTCAATCAGACCTACACGAGCACGTCCGGCCTCGGCCACATCCACAAGGAGCAAAACTCCCTCCATCTTGCCGCGCTCGGCGAAATCCTCCTCCGCGGCTCCGGCTACAACGGTTGGGCCAGCAACGATCCAATCAACGGCGGCTTCAGCTTCGCCTACACCAACAACCATGCCGTCTCCGGTAATGTCGCCCTCTTCGACTACAACATCGGCAACGAAAAGGATCCGTCCTTCACCAACGACCACCGCAAGCTCGGCGGCCTCGGCGTGAGCGGCCTGCTCTCCGCCGACCTCGACTACGCGGTCGGCGACACCGGGCCGCCTGCCACACCGCAGTCCGCGATTCCCAATGGCCGCCACGTGCGCCACACCGTGGCCGTGTATCCGCAGGACGGTGTCAACGCCTACGTCCT
>CAZENI010000395.1:0-8040 GCA_964513055.1 uncultured Opitutus sp. | reverse complement strand
AGCGTCCGAGCCACCGACGGCGACCAGGACCCAGTCGGCCGGCAGCGCGATCGACCAGCCGAGGGCGCCCGGCGTCGTGTCGTAGGTGGTCGTGGCGGTGAGCACCACCGTGCCGCCCGCGGGGGCCAGCGTGGTCGCGGCGGAACTGAGCACCGCAGTCTGGGCAAACGCCGACGCGGCGGCGGAGATCGCCAGGGCGGCGACGAGCGGACGGAGGAGGGATTTCATGGCATCAATTGGGGTGAGAACGGGGAAACGGGGCAGTCGGACTTTCGGAGAAACCACTCATGGTCACTAATCGTGGGGAATTTTGGGAATATGGCCCCAATCAATGCATGGTTTGGTGACACCGGAGAAAAGCGCTGCTGGTCGCTGCAGGCCGGCAATGGAAGGCCGGAAGAATCAGCGTCGATTAGCGCCTTTCAGCGGTTTCCTTTCGGTGACATCATGGTTTAGAAAAAAGGGGCCAAGCGGCCCCTGTGATCACGGCAGTTCGTAGACCTCGACGAGGGCGACGCCGGTGGTGCCGCCGACGCCGGCGACCTGCGCGGTGTAGGCGCCGGGCGCGAGGTGGAGGATGAGCGCGGCGTCCTGGCTGGCGGCCGGGAAGGCGAAGGCCCCGACCTGCGTCGCGCTCGTGGCGAGCAGCGCGGCGTCGGGCGAGGTGCTCCAGCCGGCGTTGGTCGCGAGCACGGTGGCGCCGGAGTTGACGGTGAGCTGCGGACGCGCGAGCACGCCGCTGACGCCGAACTGCGCCAGGCCCGGGCCGACGCCGCGGATCAGGAGGCGCTTCGGCACGGTGCCGCTCACGTAGAAGCCGGCGATGAGCGCGTTGTCGCCGGTGCCGGCGGTGGCGCGCGTGGCGATGTTGACGATGCGGCGGTCGCGGGGGATCGCGCCATCGGTGGCGTCGTAAACCTCGACGAGGCTCACGCCGCTGGCGGTGCCCTGCCCCGTCACGACGGCGGTGTAGGCGCCGGGCTCGAGCGTGAGGAGGAGCGTGGCGTCGCGGCTCGCGGCGGGCAGTGCGAAGGCGCCCACGCGGGCGGCGGTGGCGGCGATCGTCGCGGCGCTCGGGGCGCCGGCGGCCGGCGAGCCCCAGTCGTTGCCGACGGCGATCGAGGTCGCGCCGCGGAAGATTTCCAGGCGCGCGGCGCTGAGGGCGCCGCCGACGTTGAAGGCGGTGCCGAGCGTCGGGCCGATGGCACGGACGAGGACGGGCTTCGGCGCGTCGCCGACGATGACGAAACCGGCGATGAGGGTGTTGGCGGCGGTGCCCGTCTGGCTGCGGGTGGAGATGTTGACGAGTTTCTCGATGTCAGTGCGCGCGGACGGGTTGGCGCCGGCGAAGTCGGACACGATGCCGTTCTGCGAGAGCGTGCCGGCAATCGTGGTGCCGTCGGCGGCGACGGTGCCCGCGACCGTGGCGTTGGCGGCGGTGGTGACGGCGAAGGTGCCGTCGGCGGCGATGGAGCCGGCGCCGCCATCGGCGACGAGGCCGGAGACGGTGACGAACTGGACGCGGCCGGCCGGGCTGACGAGGGCGTAGTTTTGCGCGGAGCGGTTGAGCGCGCCGGCCTCGTAGAAGCCCGCGGCGGCGGCAGTCGGGCCGGTGGTGGCGGCGGCGGGCGCGCTGAACGTGAGCGTCAGGCCCGAGACGGTGCCGGAGAGCGTGCCGTCGGCGGCGATCGCGCCCTCGAGGTGGAATTCACCCTCGTGCGCAGCGGTGGGCGGCGTGCCGGCGGGAGCGGCGGCGGTGGTCGCGGGCCGCGGATCCGGGATGGCGACGCTGAAGCGGCCGTTGGCGCCGACCACGACGTCGCGACTCAGCAGCAGGAGGCGCGAGCCGGAGGCGTGGCCGAGGAACACGCCGGTGAGATCGGGACGGACGAGCAAGGCGAAGGTGCCGCCGTTGTTGCCGAAGGTGCCGGCGTAGGTGCCGTGGACGGGGCGGGCCAGGACGGTGAGCGTGGCGGCGCTGGACGTGGTGCTGCCGCCGCTGTTCGTCACGACGACGCGGTAGGCGCCGGCGGAGGCGGCGGTGACGTTGGTGAGGCTGAGCGTGGAACTGGTGGCGCCGGCGACGGCGACGCCGTCCTTCTGCCACTGATACGTGAGGGGGCCGGTGCCGGTGGCGGTGACGCTGAAGCTGGCGGAGGCGCCGAAGGCGACCGACTGCGCGGCGGGCGCGGTGGCGATGACGGGCGGGTTCACCGCGGGCGGCGTGACGGTGAGGGTGGCGTTGCTGCTGACCACGAAGCCGCCGGTGTTGGAGACGAGGACGGCGTAGGTGCCGGCGTCGGAGGCGGCGAGGTTGGTGAGCGTGTAGGAGGCGGACTGGGCGCCCGAGATGATCGTGCCGTTCTTGCTCCACTGGAAGTTCAGGCCGGTGCCGGTGGCCGAGACGCTGAAGGTGACGCTGGAACCCTCGGTGCCGGACTGGCTCGCGGGCTGGAGGGCGATGACGGGAGGCGTGACGGTGATGATGCCGCCGCCGCCGCCACCACCGCCGCCACCGCCGCCGCCGCCGCCGCCACCACCACCGCCACCCGTGGCGGCGTTAATCGTGATCACGAGGGTGGACTGGGCGCTGGTGCCGGCGGCGTTGTTGGCGCTGACCGCGACGGAGGTGACGCCGGTCGCGCTCGGGATGCCGGAGATGGCGCCGGACGCGGTGTTGGCGGTGAGGCCGGCGGGCAGCGGGCCGAAGTTAAAGCTCGTCGCGGCCGGGCTGGTGTTGACGGTGTAGGAGAAGCTCGAGCCGACGTTGCCGCTGGCGGCGAAGGGCGAGTTGGTGATGACGGGGACGCCGCCGACGGTGAACGTGACGGTGACGGTGGGGCCGGTGCCGCTGCCGTTGGTGGCGTTCACAGAAACCGGATACGCGCCGGCGACGGTGGGCGTGCCGCTGATCAGGCCAGTCGCGGAGTTGAGCGAGACGCCGGCGGGCAGGCCGGAGGCGCTGTAGGACGACGGCGAGCCGCTGGCGGTGATCTGATAGGAGAGCGAGGCGCCGACCGCGACAGTCGCGGGCGAGGTGCTGCTGGAGATCACCGGCGTGCCGGCGGCGGGGGCGATCGTGAAGTTCAGGATCGTGGTGGCGCCGGTGCCGCTGGCGTTGTTGGCGCTGAGCGAAACCTGGAACGGCGTGCCGCCGGTGGCCGTCGTCGGGGTGCCGACGATGGTCGGAGCCGCCGTGGTGCCGCCGACGGTGAGGCCGGCGGGCAGCGTGCCGATGTTGAAGCTGGTCGGGCTGTTGGAGGCCGTGACCGTATAAGGGCCGAAGGCGGTGCCGACTGTGCCGCTGGCGGTGGTGGCGCTGGAGATGGCGGGCGTGCCGGCGGCGGCGCTGATCGTGATCGAGATCGCGGCGCTGTTGGTGAAGCCGCCGGAGGTGACGGACACCGTGCCGACGACGGTGCCGGGGGTGGTGGGCGTGCCGGTGATGACGCCGGACGACTGGTTGATCACGAGGCCGGCGGGCAGGCCCGTGGCGGCGTAGACGATGGGCGGCGTGGCGCTCGAGGTGACCTGATAGGTGTAGGCGACGCCGACCTGGCCGGCGGCGCCGGTGATCGTCTGGGCGCGCAGCGCGAGGGGCGCGAACACGAGGGCCGCGAGCCCGAGGAGGAGGCGCGAAAACGAGAGGAAGGAAGGTTTCATGAGAGGGCGAGGTAGGCTGGGTCTCAGAGGCCGAAGGTGACGCTGCGGTTGATTTCGAACGTGACGATCACCGGCGTGCCGCGGCCGTTGGCGTTCGTCGCGGAGACCGTGGCGCGGTAGAGGCCCGAGGACGTCGGCGTGCCGTCGATTGCACCCGTGGCCTGGTTGAGGAGGAGGCCTGGTGGCAACCCGACGGCGAAATACGAAGTCGGGTTGTTGGTGGCCTCGATCTGGAAACCGGCGAAGGTGGCGCCGACGGTGCCGGTGGCATTGCGCGTGCCGAAGATCAAGGGGGTGTTGGGGGCGGCGGCGATGTTGAACGTCACCAGGCGCGGCCGGCTCATCCCGGAGCTGTTGCCCGCGAGGAAGAACACCGTGACGGAGCCGGGCTCCGTGGGGGTGCCGGCGATGCCGCCGGTGGCGTTGTTCACGGTCATCCAGGCCGGGGCGCCGATCACCTCGAACGAGGTCGGCAGGTTGGTCGCGGTGATCGTGTGGGCAAAGGCCGTGCCGACCTGCGCGTTGAGCTGGGTGGCGCCGGTGACGACGGGCGCGGCGAGCGCGGGCTCGACCGTAAGGGTGAGCGTGCGCGAGCGGCCGGTGCCGGCGGCGTTGGTGCCGACGAGAGTGGCGTCGGTGGTGCCCACGCTGACGGGCGTGCCGGAGATCAGGCCGGTGTAGGGATTGACCGCGAGGCCGGACGGCAGGCCGGCGGCGTCGAGCGTCGTGGCGGCCGGATCGGCGAGGATCTGATACGTGAAGGGCGAGCCGACATAGGCCGTCGCGGCACCCGCACTGATGATTACGGGGACGTTGGCGGCGGGCGCGATCTGGAGTTCGATGGCCTGCGGCAGGCTGGTGCCGCCATCGGCGGTCGCGGAAGCGAACACCGTGAACGAGCCGGGCTGCGTCGGGCTGCCGGAGAAGGCGCCGGTCACGGTGTTGAACGAGAGGCCGACCGGCAGGGTGCCGGTGAGGGCGAAGCTCGTGATCGTGATGTTACCGGGCGAGGTGCCGAGCTGATAGGTGAACGGAACGCCGACCTGGCCGGGGACGGCCGCGAGCGAGGTGATGCCGGGCGCGGTGGGCGCGGGCGTGATCGTGAGCGTGAGCTTGGTGCTGGCGCCGAGGCCGGCGGCGTTGGCCGCGGCGATCGTCGCTTCAAACGTGCCGGCCCGCGTCGGCGTGCCGGTGATCGCACCGGTGAGCGGGGAGAACCCGAGGCCGGGCGCCAGGCCGGTGGCGACATACGAGGTCACGGGCGGCGCGCTGCCGGTGATTTGATACGTGAAGGGGAGACCGACGCGGCCGTTGGCGGTGGCGCCGCTGGTGACGATCGGCGTGGCGGGCGCGGGCGCGACGGTGATGAGGAGCGTCTTCGGGTTGCTGGTCCCGTTGCCGTTGGTCGCGGTGAGCGTGACGCTGGCCGGGGTGCCGGACACCGTGGCGCCGGAGGGCACGCCGGAAATCACACCGGAACCCGGGTCAAGGGTGAGGCCGGCGGGCAGCGGCGTGGCGCCGAAGGAGGTCGGGCCGTTGGTGGCGAGGATGAGGTAGTTGAAGCCCTGGCCGACCTGGGCCTGAGCGGAGCCGTTGCTGGTCACGACGGGCACGGTGAGCGGGGGCGCGATGACGAAGGTGACCTCGAGCGCGAGGCCGATGCCGACGCCGGGCGTGGTGCTGGTGCCGGCAAAGAAGACCTCGTAGGAACCGGTCGTGCCGGCGGCCGGGATGCCGGTGACCGTGCCCGCGGTGCCGTCGAACGTGAGACCCGTGGGCAACGTGCCGGTCATGCCATACGTGAGCGCGGTCGTGGTCGTGCCCGCGGCGGTGGCGGCGAGCGTGTAGGTGAGCGACTCACCCACCCTGCCCTGCACGACAGGCGAACTCGTGATGACGGGTGCGCTGGCGTGCGGGCTCACGGTGATCGTGAGGATCGCGACGGGGCCGGTGCCGTTGGTGTTGGTGGCGGTGATTTCCGCGTTGAAGGTGCCGGGCACGACCGGCGTGCCGGTGATGAGGCCGCCGGAGGTCATCGAGAGCCAGCCGGGCTGGCCGGAGATCGCGAAGGTCGAGACCGGCGTCGCGGGCGTGGCGGTGAGCTGAATCGGCGTGAGCGCCGTGCCGACCGTGGCGGAGCGGACGTTGCCCGGAGCCGGGAAGGCGACGACCGGCGCGGACGGCGCCGGATTGATCGTGACGGTGAGGACGGCCGTGGTGGTGAGGCCGGAGCGCGTGGCGGTGACGGTCA
This sequence comes from uncultured Opitutus sp., assembly GCA_964513055.1. Classification (GTDB taxonomy): domain Bacteria; phylum Verrucomicrobiota; class Verrucomicrobiia; order Opitutales; family Opitutaceae; genus ER46. The sequence continues at coordinate 2,126 of CAZENI010000395.1, read as the reverse complement.
CGGAGTGCGTGCCGACGACGGGCGTCGGCCACGTGATGACGCCACTGCCGGAGATGACCATGCCCGCGGGTCCGGTGAGCGCGTAGGTGGTCGGGTTGGCGCTGGAGCCAAAGTTCGTCGCGAAGCTGAAGCCCGACACGGTGCCGGAGGGCGTGAGCGTGCCCGCGTAGGCCGGCGCGTTGGGATTCGGGGTGACCGAGATCTGCAGCGGCAGCACGGTGGCGCCGGTGACGTTGCTCGCGGTGATCTGGACCGTGACGGTCTCAGGCACCGTGGGCGTGCCGGAGAAGACGCCGGTGCCCGGATTGAACGTGAGCCAGCCGGGCAGCGTGCTGGTCGAGAACGTGACGCCGCTGGCGGGGGTGGCGGTGACGGTGTAGGCGATCGGGTTGCCGGCGACGACGCTGGTGGCGGCGGGGCTGGTGATGATCGGCGCGGGCGGCTGCAGCGTGAGGACGATCGTGCGGCTGTCGGAGCCAGTCTCGTTGGTGACGGTGAGCGTGAGGTTGTAAATGCCCGGGGTCGCGGCGAGCGCGGGGATGCCGCTGACGACGCCCGTCTGGGGATTCACGGTGAGTCCCGCCGGAACCGACGGGGAGCCGGTGAGCGTGAAGAGACGGCTCGGCGACGCGGAGAGCGGGTTGAGCGAGATCGGGCCAAAGACAAACTGGCTGCCCTGAATGGCGGTCTGCGCGAGGGGCGGATGCGCCGTGATGACGGGGGCGAGCGCGTTGACGACGAGCGGCTGGGTGACGTCCGGCGCGGGGAGGAAGTTCTCGTTACCCGCCTGCTTCGCCGTGAGCGTGGTCGTGCCGAGGCCGAGGATGGTGACCGTGCCGTCGGCGACGGTCGCGACGGAGTTGCTCGAGCTCGTGTAAGTGACGCCGAGCGTCGAATCGGAGGTGGCGGCGAGCGCGAACGGCGCCGCGTTGATGAACTGCGGGGCGACGGTCGGGAACGTGATCACCTGCGGGGCCCGGGCGACGACCAGAGTGCCGGCGACGGTGCCGGTGTAATTGGATTCCGGAGGCGTCGCGCCGGTGACAGTGGCGGTGACGGCGTAGGTGCCGGCGTTAATGGGCGGCGTGGCCGAGGCGACGCCGCCGGCCGGGGTGTAGGTGAAGGCGACGATCAGCGGCACCGGAGCGGTGGTGGCGGTGATGGGGCGCGCCGTGCCATTGTAGACTTGGGCGAGGTCGGCGAGCGTGATGGTGGCGGGCGCCTTCGCGACGGTGAAGAGGACCGTGACCGGCGGGGCGGAGGCGAACTGGGTGTCGCCCGCCTGCGTCGCGGTGATGTTGGCCGTGCCGGCGCCGGTGATGGTGAGGGAGGTGCCGCTGATCGTGGCGACCGCGGAATTGTCACTGGCGAAGGCCACGGTCAGGCCGGTGGGCGTGTTGCCGGTGTTGGCGCGGGACTCGGCGACGAGCGTGATGTTGGGGTCGCCGAATTTCTTCCCGGCGAGCTCGGTGCCGGCGAACGTGATGGTCTGGCCGGCGGCCTGGACGACGAGGTTCTGGGGGACGCTGGTCGCGGCGTTGTAGTTCGTGTCGCCGGTCTGGCTCGCGGTGATGATGGTCGAGCCGATCTTTTTCAGGAGATGCACCGTGCTGCCGTTTACGATGTCGGCGACGGTGGTGTCGGAGCTGACGTAGGCGATGGCCAGGCCGGTGGGCTGGTTGTCACCCACGCGGCGCGAGACGGCGGTGAGGGGGAAATCGGGGTCGTCGGAGGCCTTCGTCGGCAGCGTGGCGAAATCGATGATCTGGTCGGCCTTGGCGACGTTGATCTGCACGGAGCCGGTGGCGCTGGTGTAGTTCGCGGCGTCGGTCGGCGTGAAGGTGACGGCGAGGGTCTGGTTCAAGCCGGCGTTGAGGATGGTCCCGGCGGCCGGCAGATAGACGAAGGTGCCGGGGATGCCGGCGGTGGCGTTGAGCTGCGTCGCCGAGAGTGCGGTGCCGTAGAAGATGGGGATGGGCGTGGTCCACGTGATCGTGGGCGTGGCCTTGTTCACCGTGAGCGTAGTCGTGGCGGTGGAGTTGTTGTAGTTCGCGGCGTCGGTCGGCGTGAGCGTGACCGAGAGGATCTGGTAGACGCCGGCATTGGGCACGGAGCCGGCGGCGGGG
>CAZENI010000394.1:0-8044 GCA_964513055.1 uncultured Opitutus sp. | reverse complement strand
GCGCGGCATCCGGGTGGATGACGAGGGGCGTTTCGCCCATCGCGACGGTGAAGCGCTTGTAGGAAAATCCTTCCTCGATCAGCAGCGAGTGACTGAAATGGTCCGCCGTCTGAAACAGCAGGTCCTCGATGAAGGCGGATTTGCCCGCCCCGGTCATGCCGATCAGCACCGCATGCTGCGGCGAGCCGCCGACAGCCGCGCTCACACCCACCAGGTTTCCGTGGCTCCCGTCGTAGAGCGCTTCGGCTTGATTCAATGCTCCGACAAACGTCGCGGAGAAGGGGAGGAGGTCGGCGAGATAAGTGTCCTCGGCATACAGCTCGCGGTGGTGATAGGATGAATGCGTCCAGCCAGGCCATGACGCGAAGAAGAGTTTTTTCGCTGTGGTCGGTAGCGCGCACTCGAAGGACTGTGCGCCATCCATCGCGTTGACCGCCGCCTGCACGGCCGCGACCTTTTCGCGCAATGCCTCAGGCGTCGGCGCCCACACGCGCAACAAATAGGTCACGTGGAATGGCCGGGTGAATCCGCCCGCCAGGGCCTCGACCTTGCGCTCCTTCTTGCGGAGCGCGAGGAGGAGCGATGCGCGGGGCTTCTCGGCGTATTCACCACGGAGGCGCTCGGTGGCCTTTTCCTCCCGGCGAATCTCCTGGCGGCCCGCGACCGGGGTCACGTTCACCGTGATGGCATAGTCCAGAAACGGCAGACCGGTCAGGTGGGTGACGATGCCCGGTCGCGTCCGCTGCGGCCAGCGACTCAGGGCCAGCACGGCATGGTAGTGACCGTCGAGAAGAAATCCGCCGCCGCGTTGGCCGACGCCTTCGCTGTGCCAGCAGTTTTCCTGCATCGTCAGCTCCGGGTCGAATAAGTCGGCCGAGGTGTCCGCGGTGCGCCGCGCGTGGCTGGGATTCAGAAACCGCCGCAGACAAGCGCAGTGTTCGGCGTCATTCATCGGATGCACCGGCGTCTCCGGCCCGAACACCGTGCGCAACGTGAGCGCGAACTCCTCGAACTGGCCGGCTAGTTCCTGCAACACGGCTGTGTAGTGCTCGCGGAGTCCGCCCTTGCCGCTGAAATTCCCGGCCGATGCCTCAATTTCGATGGAGAGAAAGACGGCGAGATGCTCGCGCCGCAGAGAGCCGTTCAATGTTCGCGGCCAGTAGCGGGTGAACCGTTCGTTGCGGACGGCGCGAATGGTGGGATCGTCCACTTCCTGCGTCCGCGTATGGTAGGCGAGCAGCGCCTGCCGGTAGTCGGAGTCAGGCCACCACTGGATCTGCAACCGTCTCCCGGAGGAGGGGAGGGCGAGCAGCGCCCGCACTCGGTCTTGGAAAGCATTCAGTTGCTCGAAACTCGCACCCCGCAAATCCGGCGGTTCCAACCGGAAGCCTTTCGCGACCAGGCCGCCACGCTCCGGTGAACCGAAGACCAGCATTCCTTCGACCAGCCGGCCGTCCGGGGCCGCCGCGTGGGCCTTCGTATGGGTTATGGCTTCGCCTTCGCGCGTGAAATCGGCGCCGCCGAGCAAGTCGTCCAGCTTGTCCCGGTCATATCCGGCGGGCTTGCCATGCCGAAATCCTAAAACCCATATCAGCGACCCGATCACAGGAAATGCGGCGACCGCTCCAGCCAGCGGATAGGCCATGCCAGAAAACCCGAGTCCGGCGAACAGCACGACTCCCGCAACTAAACCGAAGACCACGGGAAGGTAGAGGTTGCCATCCAGTCCGAAGACCTGGCCGGCGGAGTCATCCGCCGAATTGGTGTCGGTGAAGCGCAGCTCGTTCATGGCTTTGCTCGGCATTAGAACCTCGGGGTCAGGACTGCGTCCTGCATCCCGAAGATGGTGAACAGTGCCGCCATGATGGTGGCGGCGGCGGCGATGATGATCCCCGCCAGGATGCCGCCCTTGCCTTCGCTGTCTCCCTTGGAAATCGCGTTGGCCCCGCCCCAGATTTTGATGATTCCCCAGAAAAACCCGACCATGAACACCAGCACGAGGGCGGACCCAAACCCATCCTTCACTGGCTGAAGCTGGGCCAAAACTGGGTCGCCGAAAGATCGCAACGCGACCGGGAGGCGGAAGTCGGCGAGGAGAGACAACGGCATCATGTTTCTAAAACCCATACGGTATTTGCCGCTTGTCAAATATTATCGTATGGCTTTTAGATAACCCATGAGCGAATCTCGGCCGATCAAGGTCAGCTTCTCGTTTTATCCGACCGACATGGACGCGCTGGCCCGCCGCGTGACCGGTCTCAAAAAAGCCGGTGTGATGGTGCGCAGCGCCACGGTGCTGCGGGCGTTGATCCATCTCACGCCTCCCGGCGAAATGATCGCCCACGCGGTCCGGCTGGCCGGAGAGAACGCGCTCGGAGAAACCGTGCCGAATGACGACAACGTCAGCGGGCATCCGACCGTCGATTTACCGAAGGACGATGTGAAGAAACTCGACGGCGTGGTGACGCACCTCGCCAAGTCGAAAATCATCGCCACCCGCGCCTACGTGGTTCGGGCAATTCTCCGCGCCGCGCCGGACGGGAGGAAGTTGGCGCCCTCGGTCGAGAAATTCCTCGCGGATTTTCCGAACAAGCCGCGAGGGCTCTCGAAGATCAGGCTGGCCCGGCTGGCCAAAGAAAATGGCTGACGCCGCGCGCATCGCCCACCTGCAGGGTCTCGACGCCCACCTGCGCACACATCTGCGCGGACAGGATCACGTCATCGCGCGTGCTGCGGCGGTCTTCACCCGTGGAGAGTTGGGCTTGGCCCGTCCCGACCGTCCGCGCGGAGTGTTCCTGGCGGTTGGCCCCACCGGCACAGGCAAGACCGAACTCGTGCTCCTGGCCGCCCGTTATCTTTTCGGCGAAGGCTGTGTGCGGCGATTTGATCTCTCGGAGTATCAGCGGGCCGACGCGGTGGAGCGATTGCTCGGAGCCGATGCGTCGGACGCGGGCGCTGTCGGGCGCGCGGCGGTGTGCACGTCGCCGCGAGTCTGGCTCTTCGACGAACTGGAAAAAGCGCACCCCAAGGTGTTGGACCTGTTCATCCAAATGCTCGAACCCGGTCGTATCACAATGGCGACCGGCGAAGTGGTGTCATTGAAGGACGACTACATCGCGTTCACTTCGAACATCGGCGCGTCCGAGGCCATGCGGATGACCTACTCCAGCATGGCGAGCATCGAGCAGGCTGTGCTGCGCCGGGTCGCCGAGGCTTTGCGTCCGGAAATTCTGGCGCGGGTGCCGGACAAACTGGTATTCGCCCGCCTGACGCCCGACGTGCAGCGCGAAATCGCCGGGCTCCATCTGGCCAACGAAGTCGCGCGGTTGAAGTCGGTTGGCTTCGAACTGGAGGTTTCGCGCGAGGCGCTGGAGTTTCTGATCCGCGAGGGGTTTCATCCGCAACTCGGCGCGCGACCGCTGCGGCAAACGATCGAACGACAATTGCAGGATGCGGTGGTGCGGGGACTTTTCGGCTCGGGGTCGGGTGCAGGTCGGGTGGTGTTTGACGCGAAGGCCAATTCACTGAAGCTGGTTCAATGAACGGTAAGTGGCGGCGGCGAACCTCCCGCTTTGGGAGGCTTAGTGGATAGCAGATGCGCGCGGCTAACCATTCCTACACGAGGTTGGTGCGCTCCCTCGTTTCCGCGCGCCACCGAGTGTTCACTGATCTCTTAGTAGTCATGGCCGTAACTGCGACGACGTATATATAGCCTTCATTGTTTGATTTAACATGTTCGCATCGCCCCACAAAACGATGCCACGCCACAGTCGGTATTCGCGCCTCTCCGGAACGGAACGCTGCGAGTTGGAATTCCAGGCGCGCAAATTTACGTCACCGTATTATTTAGTCCTTCGGGCTAAGATCTTCCTTTTGGCTGCGGAGGGCTTGGCCCGCCTCTCGGTGCCGCGACACGTCGTCAGCAAATGGCGGAAACGTTTCTTCGAGCGGCGGGCCGCGGGGCTCCACGACGAAGCACGCAGCGGGCGCCCGCCCACCTTTTCCCCCTGAAGTGGTGGTGCAGATTAAAGCGATGGCGTGTGAGTTGCCGGCCGAAAGTGGTCGGCCGCTTTCGCGCTTCAGCCGGCTGGATCTATTCCGAGGGGCGACGCTTCGAGGGATCGTTGCAAAGATCGGTGGCTCGGCGATCTGGCGGTGTTTGGACGCCGATGCCATTCGGCCCTGGGAGCATCGCAGTTGGATCTTCCCCCGCGACCCGCATTTCGCCGAGAAAGCCGGGCGGGTGCGGGACCTCTATCAAGGCGACTGGCAGGACCAACCCCTTGGGTGCGATGAGTTCGTCATTTCCGCCGACGAGAAAACCAGCTTTCAGGCTCGCGTTCGCCTGCATCGCTCTGGTTTCGCTTTAGTGGATCAGAATGATAACGAGTAACCGAGTTGCGCAACGACCCGCCGGGCGGCGAGCGGATTTCCCGTCCGCACCGTGGCGCCTTGTTGAATGAGAGAGTTAAAGCCCGCGGAATGTGAGACGCCAATCCGGATACTGGAGGTGGATGTGATTTGGAAAGGCACGCTTGCGCCGAGCGTCCAGTAGTTCCCCGAGAGTCTCTTTGTCGGCGTGGCATTTTTGAACGCATCGCGCAGCCGGTATTCGCCGACGCTGGCTGCAAGATCGAGTTCCGTGCCGAATTTTTTGAGAGGCAGGGCGATAGCCGCCGCCAGCTCAAGAATCGGCCCCTTTCGGGTGAGATCGTAGTAGTAGGTCGACGTGAGCCTGACGCCCGGGATGGTGTAGCTGAGAGCAAGATTCGGCTCGAATATGGCGCGATCATAACCCGAACGCGCAGACGCATCGGGGTAAGCGTAGAGGGTGAAGCCCGGAGTCAGGTGCCAGCGGGTGTGGAGCGCGAACGTGCGGGATGCATAAAGGTCGATTTCGGGGTCGGGTCGATCGGCGGACTCACCCTCGACCGGAAAACTGGCTGCAATCCCGGCGACGGAGTCACCGCCGTTGAGAGCGATGGCTGGTTGAAACGAGAACCCTCCGAGTCGCTGGCCGCGAAACAGGTGGTCCGATACCAGTGTGGAGGTTAGAGTTACGCTAGGTGCAGATTGAAGCATAAGAGCAAAGCCGCTCATCCCAGCGATGCTAGTGATGATAAGTGCTGCGCATTTGCAGGTCGTCATGGGATGCGGGGGGGCGGCGTAAGCATGTGGGGGACATATGGCCACCGGCCGCAAGGCCTAACTTCACGTCCGAAACCTCGCGTCCGAGTGGTGAATTTGGCGTCGATCAAATTTTTTCTTAGAAGATTGAGGGAAATCACCCGAAGCTTACGTTTAAAGGGCAACACATGAATACCGATCCGCTCGACGACCTGCTCAAGGCTTACGCCAAGCAGCCCCTGCCACCCCCGGCACCCTTCTCGAAAGCCGAGATGTGGCGTGAGATCGAAACTCGCCGGCGTCGGCCGTTGTGGTCGGGCTTGATTCCCGTGCTGAGCTGGCGTGAGCTTTTCGCCGAGCCCCGGCTGGCGATCACAGGCTTGGTCCTTGCTCTCGTAACCGGAATAGTGCCGGTCGCGGCTGCGCATACGCTCGAGAATACCCGCATGGCGCGTGCCTCGCTGCATCTCGACGTTTTTACTAACTGCCCGTCGTGTGTGCCCGCGAACGGGCTGGCCAGTCACCAGAGACGGTGACCACGCTGTAGGACATGAAGACCATTCTGGCGTTTTTTGCCGCGGTCGTAGCTGTGGCGGCGTTGTCGTCGTTTTGCACGTGGCGCTGGGTTGCGAGCCGGCCCTCCGCGGTTTCCTCCGACGCTCACGACTGGCTGCACAAGGAACTGCACGTCACGCCCGCACAGCACAAGGCACTGGAGCCAATCGAAGCGCGCTATGCGGAGCGGGAACGCGCGCTGCGCGAAAAGATGCGCCAAGCGAATCAGGAGCTCGCGACGGCGATCACGAAAAGCAAGGGCTTCTCGCCGGAGGTCGCAGCTGCAGTTGAAAAAGTGCACCAACACATGGGCGAGCTGCAAAAGGCGTCGCTCGAACACCTCTTCGAGATGCGAACCGTGCTCACGCCCGAGCAGAGCGAGCGGCTGTTCCAGCTCGCGCACGACGCTCTCGAAAAGTCGCCGTGATGCACTCCCGTGGATCCAGACCTGCCGCTCATTGAAGCGATTCAGACCGGCGATGACTCGGCACTCAACGAGCTGATCGACCGCCACCGCGAGCCGCTGCGGCGATTTGTCTTCCGCTATCTGCGCAACGAAGCTGCGACCGAAGACGTGGTGCAGGAAACGTTCGTGCGGTTGTATTTCAAGGCCGGCAAGTTCCAGCCGAAATCGTCCGTCAAGACTTGGGTTTACGCGATCGCGCTCAATCTTTGCCGCGATCAGTTTCGGCGGCTGGCGCGTCACCGGGGTGATGTTTCGATGGATGCTCCGGCGCGTCCGGATGCGCCTCGCACCGAAGTCGCCGATCGCGCGCCGTCGCCATCGACGCGTGCGGCCGATTCGGATCGCTTTGCGCAGCTGCAAAGCGCGATTGATGCATTGCCCGACAAGCTGAAGGAAGCGCTCATCTTATTTTCGATCGAAGAACGCTCGCAGCACGACGTCGCCGAGATTCTGGGCATCACGCCGAAAGCGGTGGAGACACGCGTCTATCACGCGCGAACGAAGCTCCGCGCCGCGCTCGGTGGCCACAGCGGAGCCGAGTGATTTTTTTGCGAGGGATGGCGCGCGTGGGCGGCGTTTAATAGTTGAGCACATTTCCCGCTGCGCCGGGGGCCAAAGGCCGAGGGTCTTTCCCCCGACTGCGGCGGGGAAAGCCTCAAAAGGGAGGCTTACCATGAAAATCAACATTCTCCCTGCGGCTCCTCGATTTTGTGGGCGGTTTACCATGTTGGTCGCTGTTGTGGCCGTGCTTTAGTTAAGCGGCTGCGTGGCTCCCTCCGGCTATGATGGTTATCCGCGCCATCGCGCGCGTGGCTACGGTTGCTATGGCTACCCACGCTACGACTACAGCCACTACGGCGGACCTAGCTATCGGCGGTTTCGTGGGAGGGGTCATCACGGCGGCGGCCAGCATTGAAGATTTTTTGAGGGTTTTTCGCTGACGCTGCGTTTCATTAGTTCTGACCGGATCGTCCCACCCATCCCAACTGTTCCCACATGTTTTTTCGCCCGCAGGTTTTGCTCGGGTCGCTGACCTTGTTGTTTTTGATTTTTGCGACCGCGACGCGCGCCGCGGAATTGTCGCTCGATCAAGCAGTCTCGCAGGCGTTGGCGGGCAATCGGGGATTTGCGGCGAGTTATTTTGAAGTGGAGAAGGCCCAAGGCCGCGCCTTGCAGGCGGGTCTGCCACCCAATCCTTCCGTAGAAGTAGGGGGACGTTCGGACCTGCTCCTCAAGAACGAGGGCGAACGGACGGTTTCGCTCGGCGTCTCGCAAGCGTTCCCGCGCAAGGGCCGACTGCGCATCGCGCGCGAGGCTGCGAATCTCAGCGTCGGGCAGCACCAGGCACTCGTGCGCGATGTGGAGCGGCAGCTTATCGGCGAGGTGCAGACGCTGTATTTGCAGGCGTTGACGTTCGAGCGCCAGCGCGCCGCGCGCCAGAAACTGATCGAGTCGTCCGAAAAATTGGCCGGGATCATCGAGCAGCGCTATGCGGCGGGCGAGGTGGCGCAGACCGACATCGCGCCCATCCGAATCGAAGGCGCGAAGCTCGCGCAGGAGCAACAGCTCCTGAACGCCGAGCGGGCTATCGTGGAGCTGAAGCTGAAACAAGCGCTCGGCTTGGAAACGAGTGAGCCGCTCATGCTTACGAGCACGCTCGACGATCTTGCCTCGCGGTGGAAGGCCGTCGCGAGCGCTGATGCGATGCCGGAGAAGCGACCCGATTTCGAGGCAGCGCGAATCGCGACCACGCGTGCAGAGGCGGAGGTTCGCCTCGCCAAAGCAGAAGCCTACGAAGACGTGGCCGTGGGCGTCGACTACGAGAATGAGCGCGCGGTTTTCGACGGGCCGATCGGCGTGAAAAACGATCACTACCTCGGGTTCAAGGTCTCGATC
>CAZENI010000393.1:0-8046 GCA_964513055.1 uncultured Opitutus sp. | reverse complement strand
GGAGCCACGTGTGAAGATCGAGAGCCGTCATGCTGGCATCCTGAAGGTGGAGCGGCTTGACCCCAAGCCGCTGGTTCGAAGATCGGGCGAGGACTTGGAAAGCGGGTTGAGGACAACCCGCTCCACCTCGATCTCCTCAGAACGAAGTCGTGAACCGCACTTCAAACGTCCGCGGCGCGCCGAAGTGGAACCGCTGAATCAAATACGTTTCGTCCGCCACGTTCTTGATCGATCCCGAGATTCCATACCGCGCCCTGCCGATCTGGAAGCGCCCGCCGAAACTCAGGTCGCCCACGAGGTAGGACTGCAGCCGCCAGCCTTCCACCAGCCGGCCGCCCGTGAAGGTCGTGTTGTTGATGAAGGTCGTGTAGTCGATCACGTTGTAGGTGTCCGACGTCGGCCGGTTGCCGACGAAACGCACGCCGCCGCCGACCCACGCGCCCTTCAGCGCGCCGAAATCCCCGAGTTCCTGCCGCACCCAGAGCGATGTCGTGCGCTTCGGCGCGTTCGCGAGCTGGTGGCCCTTGCGCGTGAGCTGCGGCTGGCCGCTGATCGTGACGAACTCCGTCGCCTCGAGCACGTAGGCATCGATGCTCGCGAAGCCGAAGATCACTTGCGTGCCCTTGAACGGCCGCACGCGCATGTCCACGTCGAAGCCCTCGCTCCGCTGGATGCCGCCCTGGTCGGCCGGGTTGAACGTCAGCCCGGGCGACTCCGGGTCCGCGCGCGGCGCCAGGATCCGGATGATGTTCGCGTTGTCGATCTGGAACGCCGACGCGGTGAACGAGACGCGGTTCTCCATCAACTCCGCCTTCACGCCCACGTCGTAGCCTTCGCCGCGGCCCGGCGTCGGCATGAAGCGCGTGCCATCCTCGCGCCGCTGCTGCGTGAGAAACAGGTTCACGACCGACTCCGAATACTGGCCGAAGACCGAGAGCTTGTCCGTGACCTTGTAGAGCAGGCCGACCTGCGGCGTCTTGAACGCGGGCAGCTCGTTCTGATTCCAGACCGGCGTGATCGCCGCTCCCGTCACGCTGCGCTTCGGGCCGTGGCCGTCGGATTTGAATTTGTCGATCCGGTAGCCGAGCATCGTGCGCAGCCGGCCCTTGAGGAACGAGAGCTGGTTCGTGAGATACGCCGTGTCGAAACGCGAGCGCCCCATCGTGTCGAGGCCGGTCGGGTTCGGGCCGGTGACATTGGCCTCGGTCTCCTCCGTGATGATCCACGTCGTGGGATCGTTCAGCCGCCACGCCACCGCCGCGCGGCCGCCGAAATTCGCGCCCGGGCTCAGGGTCGAGAACAGCGAGCGAAACGTCTCCACCGACCGCTGCACGCCGACTAGGGTCTGCGATTCCACGCCCTTCACCGAGAAGTTGTTCACGAGCTCGCCCTGGTAGTAGGTGTCCCACGAGCCGCGGCTCGAGTAGGCGTTGAGCTGGCGGTTCGCCATGCGCAACGGCTGCGTCCACGGCGACGAGGGATAGCCGTTCGCCGTCGCGAGGCCGATCGAGTCGCCGTTGCGGCGCGTGAGCTCCTTCCACGACGAATCCGTGTAGTTGGCGCGGAGCGTGAGGTTCGGCGTGAAGCGGTGCACGAGCTCCACCGAGAACACGCCCATGAAGTTGTCCATGTAGTCGCCCGCCGCGTGCGTGTTCCAGCTGTGATCGATCGGGAGGCCCGCGGTCTGCATGTCCAGCAACGGGTGATACGGCAACGCGCTGCGGTAGCCGTTGTTGCTTTTCTTGGTGCGCTCGTATTCGACCGTCACGTAGCTGCCCGGACGGAACCAGTAGGTCGCGACCGGGTTCAGCACCCACAGGTCCGAGTGCGCGCGCGCCGCCCAGGTGTCGGAATCCTCGAGGGCGCCGACAAAGCGCAACGAGAGCTTGTTGCGGATCACGGGCACGTTCACGTCGATCTCCGACCGAAACAGGTCGTAGCTGCCCAGCCGCAGCGCCAGCTCGGTGATGCGCCGGTTCTGCACCGGGCGCTTCGTCACGTAGTTGACCGAGCCGCCGGCGAAGGCCGTGCCGTAGAGCACGGACGACGGGCCCTTGATCACCTCGACGCGCGAGATGTTCGTCGTATCCACGATGCGGAGCCGACGGAAGCCGTTGCGATACGGCACGTGCGTGCCGAAGCCCCGCAGCGAGAAGCCCGTCGTATCGCCGCCATTCGTGTCGCCCGAGGTCGCCGGCGCCGCCGCCAGCCCCGCCGTGAACGTCACGATGTCCACCAGGTCCGTCGCCGCGATGTCCTTGATGAACTGCTCCGTCAGCACGTTCAGGTTCATCGGCAGGTTGAGCAGCTCCGTCTTCGTGCGCGTGCCGCTGATGGCCGAGGGCGCATAATAGCCCTGGTCGTCGTCGGCCGTCACCGTGAAGGTGGCGAGCTGCACGGCCTCCTCGGCTTTCGCCGGAGTCGGGGACGGGGCGGACGCGGTCTGCGCGAGCGCGGCCGCGGCGGTCAGCGCGGCGAGACCGGCCCACACGGGCAGCCGGAAAGCAGGGGTTGGGGAGAGGTTCATGGTGTTCGGAAGTGGGTGAAGGCAGGCGGGCGCACGGGCGCCGGTGGGTTGCTCGCACCCTCACAGCCCGGGTGCGCCGTGGGAATGGTCCGTTTCCTCAATCGATTGAACTCCGCCGGTCCTCATGCGATTGAACCACGCGGGGGTTTAGCGTCTCCTCCCTCCCCCCACGCTGCCGCCCATGTCGATGTCCTTTGGTGAAACCGCCCCCCGCCCGACGCCGGCGCGCGCACCCACCCCGCGCCGCCTGCACCTGCGGCCGGACTGGGCCGGCCCGCGCACGCCCTTCCGCCACACCTGGGAGGGCATCGTCAACATCGACCAGTTCCGCTGGATGGTGCGCCGCGATCTGCAGGAGCATCTCGTCCTCGCGCAACGCGAGCTGGGCGCCCGGCACGTGCGCGCGGTCGGGATGTTCGACGACGAGATGCGCGTGTTCTGCCCGAGCCCGGGCTCCTTCATGGGCTACGAGCCCAAGGACCCGCGCACCAACTGGCAGACCGTCGACTACGTGATCGACTCGCTGCTCGAGCGCGGACTGCACCCGATGTTCACGACGTCCTTCATCCCGAGCGCGATGGCCTCGGGGCCGGTCACGGTCTTCACCACCAAGGGCCACACCAGCCCGCCGAAGGACTGGGCGCAATGGGAGGCTTTCGTCCGCGAGTCCGTCGCCCACGCCGTCGACCGCTACTCGCCCGCCGTCGTGCGCCAGTGGTATTTCGAGGTATGGAACGAGCCCAACCTCCCCGGCTGGTTCTGGGGCGGCGACCGCGAGGATTTCCTGCGCCTGTGGCAGACCACGTATCGCGCGATCAAATCCGTCGACGCCACTCTGCGCGTCGGCGGCCCGTCCACCGCCCGCGCCGAGTGGCTCGAGGAACTGCTCGCCTTCGGCGCCGCGCACGACTGCGCGCCCGACTACCTCATCACCCACGTCTACAACAACGACAGCGCCGCCGGCCAGGCGCTCGCCCCCTTCGACGGCGCGCAAGTCGGGAAGAACAACCGCTCGCCCGACCACGCCGCGCACGTCATGCGCGACGTGCGCGCGCGCCTCCAACGCGCCGGCTTCCGCGGCGAGCTGCACTGGAACGAATGGGGCCGCTCTTTCCACGGCATCGACCACCGCCGCGAGCAGCCCTCGGAGCCGGCCTTCATCGCGCGCCTCCTCGCCGAGGTCTCGCAGGAGGCGGACGCGTTCGCGTATTGGTGCCTCAGTGACATCTACGACCAGGTCGGCTACGGCCGCGAGGCGTTCCACGGCGGTTACGGCCTGCTCAACCTGCAGGGCCTGCGCAAGCCGGCCTACCACGCGTTTCAACTGCTCGGCCGGCTCGACCACGAGCGCCTCGCGACCGGCGGCGATGGCGTCGACACGTTCACCAACGCGATCGTGACGACCACTCCCGAAGCCCGCCGCGCCCATGTGCTCGTCTACGCCTACGATCACGCCGACACGCCCGCGCTCCAGTCGGTCGAGGTCTCCGTCGACCTGCCGGCCGGCGCGTGCCCCGTCGCGCTCCACCGGATCGACTCGACCGAGAACAACGTCGTCGCCCGCTGGCACGACCTCGGCGCGCCCGCCTACCTCTCCCGCGAACAAACCCGCGCGCTCGCCGCCGATAACACCCTGCGCCCGATGCCGGCCGCGAGCGTCCGCCTCCAGTCTGCCGAAGGACGCGCCACCGCGCATTTCACCATGGAGGGTCCCGGCGTCGCGCTGCTGGAAATCACCCACTGACAATCGAACCCTGTCATTCTCCACGTCGTGGAGAATGACCAACGGCCGACATGCCCACGCCGTCATACCGTTTCCCCCGCGCCTTCACCTGGGGCGTCGCCGCCGCCGCCCCGCAGATCGAGGGCGCCGCGTTCGCCGACGGCAAGGGCGAGTCCGTCTGGGATCGCTTCGCTCGCCTGCCGGGCAAAATCGCCGGCGGCGACACGCCCGACGTCGCCTGCGATCACTATCACCGCTACCGGTCCGATTTCGCCCTGATGCGAAAGCTCGGGGTGAAGCACTACCGCTTCTCGATCGCGTGGCCGCGGATCATCCCCGACGGCGCGGGCGCCGTGAACCCGAAGGGCCTCGCCTTCTACAATCGCCTGATCGACGCGATGCTCGCCGCCGGCATCGAACCGTGGGCGACGATGTTCCACTGGGATCTCCCGCAGGCGCTCGAGGACCGCGGTGGCTGGCGCGTGCGCGCCACGGCCGAGGCCTTCGGCCGCTACGCCGACATCATCGTGCGCACCTACGGCGACCGCGTGAAAAACTGGATCACGCTGAACGAGATGCGCTGCTTCACCGCGCTTGCCTACGGCGACACGATCCGCCCGCCCGGCATCGTCGAGCCGGCGCAGGTCGTGAACCAGACCTACCACCACGCCCTCCTCGCACACGGCCTCGGCGTCCGCGCCGTCCGCGAACACGGCCGCCGCGGCGCGCGCGTCGGTCTGACCGACGACTCGACCGTCACCGTGCCGCTTACGGAGACCGCACCCGACCTCGCCGCCGCGCGCAGGGCCTTCACGGAGTTGAACATCCGCTCCATCGACCCAATCTTCCGCGGCGGCTATTCCCCAACCTACTTCCGCCTCACCGGACGCGACCGCGCGAAACCGCAGCGGGGCGACTTCGACCTGATTTCCCTGCCGACGGATTTCTTCGGCTTCAACATCTACACCGGCGTCTTCGTCCGCGCCGGCCGCCGCGGTCGCCCCGAGGTCCTGCCCTTCCCCGCCGGCTACCCGGCCGCGCAGAACTCACCCTGGCTCAAGCTCCTCCCGCGCGCGCTGTATTGGGGCCCGCGGCTCGTCTCCGAAATCTACGGACCGCGCGCCCTCTACATCACGGAGAATGGCGCCGGCTACGACGACGCTCCGCCGGTGCGCGGCGAGGTCCTCGATCTCCACCGCCGCGAATACCTCCGCCAATGCCTCGTCGAACTGCACCGCGCCATCGCCGACGGCGCGCCCGTGCGCGGGTATTTTCTCTGGTCCTTCCTGGACAACTTCGAGTGGCTCGACGGCTACGCGCGCCGCTTTGGCATTTGCTACACCGACTATGCCACGCAGCGCCGCACCCCGAAGCTCAGCGCCCGCTGGTATTCCGAGGTCATGCGCCTGAACCGACTCCTCTGACTCCCCGCCTTATGAAAACCCACCACCCCGCCCTCCTGACGTTCGCGCTCGTCCTCGGCGCCGCGCTCACCCCTCCCGCGTCCGCCCAGGTCGCACCCGCCACCGCCTCGCCCGCCGCCACCGCCGGAAAGGAGGGCGTCATCACCCTTTCGCCTTTCGAGGTGAACACCGACCGCGACACCGGCTACCAGGCCGCGAGTTCGCTCGCCGGCGGCCGCATTGACACGCCGCTCGATCGCACGCCCGCCGCGCTCTCGATCCTCACGCGGGAGTTCCTCGACGACATCGCGGCCAACAACTTCCTCGACGCCGCCGTGTGGAGCCCGAACAGCTTCCTCGTCGCGCCCACCTCCGACTTCTCCGACTACCGCGTCGACTTCCGCAGCGCCAACACCGGGAGCAGTCCCTCGGTGAACTACTTCGGCTTCCCCTACACGATGGACGCCTACAGCACCGAGCGCCTCGAGTTCGCGCGCGGCCCCAACTCCATCCTCTTCGGCCAGGGCAACCTCTCCGGCATCGCGACCGTGAACCTGAAGCAGCCGCGCTTCCGCAATTTCGGCCAGGTGCAGTTTCGTTTCGACGATCTGGAGAACCTGCGCGCCACGATCGACGTGAACCGCCAGGTGCTCAACGGCCGCGCGGCCGTGCGCGTCGCCGCCCTCTACCAGGACGGCGAGCGCTGGCGCAAACCGAGCCGCGACGACCGCAAGGGCGCGTTCTTCGCCGCCGCCGTGAAGCTCGGCGACAGCGCCGCGATCCGCTTCGAGGCCGAATACGGCACGCAGGAGCGCATGTGGGGCGACCAGAATTTCTTCGACAACGCGTCCGCCTGGACCGGCGCCGCCTACACCGGCAACGGCACGACCGCCGTCCCGGCCAACCAAGGTATGCAGGCCATCTCCACCACCGCCGACTACTGGGTCTACAATCCCGCCCGCCCCGAGCGCGGCGCGCTCAACTACCGCGGCTTCGCCCGCAGCACCGGCAACGCCGGCAGCCTCACCCTCATCCCCGGCAGCCGCCCCTACGTGCCGAACTTCCCGCACCTCCCCCGCCGTGACTTCGACATCCAGCCGCCGAACAACGTCACCCTCGGCGACTACTACTTCACGACGCTGTATCTGGAAAAGCGATTCAGCCCCGGCTTCTTCGTCCAGCTTGCCGTCAACCGCCGCTACTACAACCGCAGCCGCGAGGGCGCCCTCTGGGTCACCAGCCTGCGCCGCGACCCGAACACGTTTCTCCCCAACGGCCAGGTCAACCCGGATTTCGGCCAGTATTACGTCGACGGCGAGCCCACCATCCAGCGCCAGTGGGACGACCCGCGCGACTACCGCCTCCTCGCCACCTATCGCTACGAGAACAAATGGATGCAGCACCGCCTCAGCGGCTACCTCTCGCAGCAGCGCGGCCAGTTTCGCCTCACCAACGACCGCCTCGTCCGCTTCGACAACCCCGCCGTCCCGCTTCCGACCAGCGGCTCGAATTTCCTCCAGCAGCGCTACTACCTCGATCGTTCGGCCGGCCTGCCCTACCTCTTCGATCCCGCCTCCATCACCAACCTGCGCCTGCGGAAATACCGCAACAACATCAGCGAAACCGGCTCGAAGGGACTCACGTTTCAGGGCGCCGCCGTCAGCTACTATTTCGACGGCCGGCTCAACACCATCCTCGGCTACCGCCGCGACGACACCGACCGCTTCTCCGTCAGCGCCGCCGCCAACAACGCCAACAACGGCGAGCTCACCCTCACCCGCCGCGAGTTCGGCGAGGCCGTCAACACCCCGACCGCCGGCGTCGTCTGGTATCCGATTCCCCAGGTCGGCCCGTTCTTCAATTTCTCCGAGTCGTTCTCCGGCATCCCGCTCGGCGATCCGCTCCTCAACAGCCGGGCCCAGCCCGACGCCCCGCGCGGCCGCACCAAGGAATATGGCGTCTACTTCCGCCTCTTTGCCGAGCGCCTGCAGGGCAGTATCCGGTATTACGATTCCATCTCCGACGGCCGCATCGTCAACGCGCCCGGCCTCGCCAACATCAACGCCATGTGGAACGCGATGGGCCTCACCGCCAGCGTCGAGACCGGCACGCCCCGCGACACGCAGGTCCTCCTCAGCACCGGCTACGAATTCGAGGTCATCGCCAATCTCACGAAGAGCTGGCGCACGTCCTTCAACTACGCGCTCCCGCACTCCGAGCAGAACGACTCCTTCCCCGAGACCAAGGCCTACCGCGCCCGCTTCCTCGCCCAATGGCAGGCCGCCGCCGCCACCAACCCCACCGTCGCCACCAATCTCCAGACCTTCAATACGGCGATCGAGGCCGGCAACGACGGCCGCGAGCAGAACACCGCGCTCAAATACCGCGCGAAT
>CAZENI010000392.1:0-8048 GCA_964513055.1 uncultured Opitutus sp. | reverse complement strand
TGTAGCCATCGATGAGGCCGAAGCGCAGCGAGAGCACGCGGCGCTCGCGCTCGGTCAGCGTATCCAAAACGTCGATGATCTTCTCGCGGAGGAGCGAGTAGGCCGTCATGTCGTAGGGATTCTCGGCCGACTTGTCCTCGATGAAGTCGCCGAAGCTGGTGTCGTCGCCGTCGCCGACGGGCGACTGCAGCGAGATGGGCTGCTGCGCCATCTTCATGATCTGCTGCACGCGCTCGACGGGCAGGTTCATCTCGTCCGCGACCTCCTCGGGCGTCGGCTCGTGGCCGTATTCCTGCAGGAGCTGCTTCTGCACCTGCATGACCTTGTTCAAGGTCTCGATCATGTGCACCGGGATGCGGATGGTGCGGGCCTGGTCGGCGATCGAGCGGGTGATGGCCTGGCGGATCCACCAGGTGGCGTAGGTGGAGAACTTGTAGCCGCGGCGGTATTCGAATTTCTCGACGGCCTTCATCAGGCCCATGTTGCCCTCCTGGATCAGGTCGAGGAAGGAGAGGCCGCGGTTGGTGTATTTCTTCGCGATCGAGATCACGAGACGGAGATTGGCCTCGACCATCTCGGTCTTCGCCTTGTGCGCCTCGCGCACGTGGACGAACGTCTGCGCGACGACCTTTTGGAGTTCCTCGCACGGGATGCGCTGGGCGGCCTCGATCTGCTTGAGCCGGGCGCTGACGGCCTTGGTGTCGATCGCGGCGTCCTTCTTGGTCTTCGGGTGCTTCGAGCGTTCGAGCTGCTGGTGCAGCGAGTCGATTTCCTCGAGGACGGGCCGGAGCTGCTCGAGGTATTCCTCGTAGACCTTCAGCTTGAAATAGAATTTGCCGAAGAAGCTGCGGAGGACGTTTTCGCGCTTCCGAAACTTGGCGTGGACCTTCTTCTTTTCCGCCTCGCCCTTGGCCTTGAGATATTCGTCCCACGCCTCGGCGACGCCCGCCTCGGAGTCCTGCGTGCTGTGGACGAGTTTCTCGAGACCTTTGAAATACGCTTCGCGCGACTCGATCTTCTTGTCGATGACGACGCGGTCGAAGCGCTCCTCGCGGTTGAGCAGCTTGGCGCCGAGGCCGCCGACGTAGCCGCCGATCGCCGCGGCCTGGAACAGCGCCTCCTGGGCCTTGAGCTCGGCGGTCTCGATGCGTTTGGAGATCTCGACTTCCTGCTCGCGCGTCAGCAGCGGGACCTGGCCCATCTGCTTGAGATACATCCGGACGGGATCGTCGAGGATGTCGTTCTGCGAGGTGCGCGACTCTTCCTCCTCCGCCTCCTCCATCCGCTGCTTGTAGTCCTCGACCTGATCCGGCTCGAGGATCTCGATCTCGAGGTTCTGCAGAATGGAGAGGACGTTGTCGATTTCCTCCTGGTTCTCGACGGACTCGGGCAGCGCCTCGTTGATGTCGTCGAACGTGAGATAGCCCTGCTCCTTGGAGAGGCGGATCAGGTGGCGGATCTTGTCGTTGATCCCGCCGGCGGGGATGTTTTCCGCGCCTGCGACAGCGCCTTCCGCGGTGCTGGGTGTGACTTTGGCGAGAGCGGCCTCGACGGCTTCGGATTGGGCGGAATCGGCGGATGCGGACTTGGGCTTGCGCGACATGAGTTGAAAAGGGTCTCTATAGATACGCGAAAAAGTGAAGCAAACGGCACGCGGCGCCAATTTGGCTCAAATTGTGGACAAAACCAGCGGAGTGCGGAGCTGACGGTGTATCTCGGAGCGTTCTTTCAAGAGTGAAATTGGGTCAGAATCACTGTCCGCATGCGGATTGGCCAAAGCAAGTTCTATTTGCCTCAGCCGCGGTTCGAGGGAGCGCGCGCGAAGTTGCCGAAGCCCTTCCTGCGCCACCTTTACCGGGTCGTCGATATTGGGCGCTTCGAAGACGAGATTGGCGACAAGTGCGCGCTCCTCTGGCGTTTCCAGCAGGGCGTCGAGATGATCGCGCCCGGGCCAGGCGTCCTGCTCGAACTCGCCGAGGAAGCGATTGAGCAGGATTCCGGCGGTGTGCTGCGTGTCGACCCAGGCGGCGTCGGGCGGCAGGGCGTGGCAGAGCGGACGGCCGAGATTCTCGAAATGGAGGAGCAGCAGGAGCAGGTGGCGCTCGGGCGTTTGGGCGTCTTCCGACTGGGTCTCGCCTGGCGGTTCTTCGGGGAGGGGCTCCGGGGCCGGGCGGGCGGCAGCTTGGCGGGACTGGCGGGCCACAAAGGTCTGGAAATCCTTCTGCGCGGCGAGGGGAGGGAGGCGCAGGTGCGCGGCCGTTTCGGCAACAAAGGCCGAGCGCGTCATCTCGCTTTCGACCGCGACGATCATCTCGAACACGGACTGGGCGGCGCGGGATTTTTGTTCGGCGGAGGCGTTCGCGGGATCGGCGAGGACGGCGCGGCAGGCGAACGACATGGCGGACTGGGCCTGCCGGCGCACGTCCTCGTAGCCGGCGAGGCCGCGTTCGAGAAACAACAGGTCCGGGTCGAGCTTGTCGGAGCCCGCGAGCGTGAGGAAACGCACTTCGAAGCCCGCCTTCAGCGCCATCGGCAGGAAACGCAGCGCCGCCTTCTGTCCGGCGCCGTCGCTGTCGAAGAAGCACTCGACCTGCGCGTGATAGCGGCGGAGGAGCACGAGCTGGCCTTCGGTGATCGACGTGCCCTGCGGCGCGATCGCGGTCTTGAGGCCGACGCTCCAGCAGCGCAGGGCGTCGAGCTGCCCCTCGACAAGCACGAAGGGCTTGCCTTCGCCGACGGCGGTGCGGGCGCGGTCCAGGTTGAAGAGGAGATTGCCCTTGGTGAAAATCGGCGTCTCGGGCGAGTTCACGTATTTCGCCTCGCGCGCGGGGTCGTCCTCCGGCGTTCGCTCGGTCTGCCGGGCGGTGAACGCCACGACGCGGCCCTGGTGATCGCGGATTGGAATCATCAGCCGGCCGCGGAACCGTGGCCGGAGCGCGTGCAGCGTGATCTGCGCGTCGTCGTAGATGAAGAACAGCCCGCAGCGGCGCAGGGCCTCCTCGGAATACTTGCGGCGCAGCAGGGCGGCGCCGAGCCCGCTGCCGGTCTCGTCGGCGGCGCCGATCTTGAACTCGTCGGCGAGCTCCATGCCGAAGCGGCGTTTCTCGAGCCAATAGGTGCGGAAGAAGTCACCGGCGGGGTCCCTGGCCTTGAAAGCCTGAAAGAAGTGATCCGCCGCGGCGTCGTGGAGATCGAAGATCTCCTGGCGCAGCGAGCGCTCCTCGCGGCTCGGGCCGCCGGAGCCTTCCTCGTATTCGATCACGATGTTGAAGCGCTTGCCGAGCGCCTCGACCGCCTCGCTGAAGTTGAGCTGCTCGGTGTCGCGCACAAACGTGATCGCGTCGCCGGCCTTGCCGCAGCCGAAGCATTTGTAGAAGCCCTTGTCGGGATCGACGTGGAATGAAGGCGTTTTCTCGTTGTGAAACGGGCAGAGGCCCTTGAGCCGCGCCCCGCCCGCCTTGCGCAACGTGACCACGCGCGACACGACGTCGGCGAGGTTCACGCGCAGTTTGAGATCGCGCACGCAGGTGGGCTTGATGACGGGCATGGATTGGCGAGGGCGAGGAGCAGGGGAGGCACCGCGCCCTTCGCACGCCGAAGAATGCACTTTCAACCCGGCCCACCCGCTGTCAAGTTTCGCACCCTTGGCAGCACCCCGGCGCCCAACTTTCGCCGAAGTGGAGGAAACTTCGCGTGCCGCCACACGACCAAACACTCATGCGCTTGCTTACCGTTTCGCTCCTTGGCCTTGCGATTCTCGCGGGTCCGGTCCGCGCCGCCACCCCGGCAACGACGTCCACCCCCGCGGCCGCCAAGACGGCGCCGGTTGTCGAGCCCGTGTGGGAGGCGCGCCTCTCTGGCTTCGATGAAGCGACCTACGACCGGCAGGTGGAGCTGATGATCTCCACCTTTGAGCGCGCCTCCGGCAAGAAGCTCGTGCCCGGCCCGAAGAAGAAGGTCGGCCTGAAAATCTACGCGGACTCCGGCCCGGGCCTCGCGACTCCGGTGCCGCTGGTGAAGGGCGTGATCAACGCGCTCAAGCGGCGCGGCTTCGAGCACTCGCACATCTTTCTCGTCGGTCTCAACGCCCTGCGTCTGCGCATGACGGGCTACCTGCCGTCGCTCGTGTCGGGCGAGACGCCGTTCTTCGGCAATCCCGTCTATGTGCTCGAGTCGGGTCGCTACTACGATCCGCTGTGGTTCTACGACTCGCCGCTGCCGCAGCGCTTCGATCCGATTTTCGCCGAGCAGCAGACGAAGGGGGTTTCGCCGGACACGACGAAGGACCAGGACCGCAAGAGTTTCCTCGCGACGCCGCTGTTCCTCGACGCCGATTTCTGGATCAACCTCCCGGTTTATTCGGATCATCCGACGCTCGGCATCAACGGCGCGCTCGTGAACGCCACGCTGTGGAACGCGTCCAACACCGCGCGCTTCTTCCGTTCGCCGGCGAATGCGCCCGCGGCGGTGGCCGAGATGAGCGCGATTCCCGAGCTGCGGCAGACGTGGATGTTCACGATTGCGAGCCTGCAGCACTACCAGTTCATCGGCGGCCCGTTCTTCAACTCGCTCTACACGCGTTCCGAACCGATCGTCTGGCTGAGCAACGATCCCGTGATGATGGATTCGCTCGCGCGCGATCGGATCAACGCGCTGCGCAAGAAGGAGGGTTTCGAGCCGGTGGACGAGGAGATCCGCACGCTGGAATTCGCCGAGACGCTCGGGGTGGGGTCGACGAAGACGAAGAGCGCCCGGATCATCCCGGTCGAGTGACGCGGAAAACTCCCGGGCAACTTCCCTCTTGCGACCGCCGACTGCGTCCGCCCAATTGTCGCTCGCTCGAACGACATGACTTCCTCCGCGTATCTCCCGTTCCTCATTCAGGCTGTGCTGGCGGCCGTCATCACCGGCGGCGTGATCGCGGCGAGCCACCTGTTCGGGCAGCGCTTCAAGCCGAACAAGATCAAGGATTCGGCCTACGAGTGCGGCGTGCCGGCGGAAGGCCTGGTTCACACGCGCTTCTCGGTGAAGTTCTACCTGACGGCGCTGCTGTTCATGCTCTTCGATCTCGAGGTGGTGATCCTGATTCCGTGGACTTTCATCTACCGCGAGTTTCTGGCCAATCACATCTCCATCCTCGGCCCGATTCTATTCTTCATCGGCGTGTTGATCCTCGGGCTCGTCTACGAGGTGAAGAAGGGCGCGCTGAAGTGGGAGCGGTGAAGTGAAGGTGAGCGTGAAGGTGAAAGTGGACTTCGTTTCGCCCGCTCACTTCCGCTTTCGCCTGAACTTTCGTTTCCACTCTTAAGTCATGCGGCTCGAAAAAATCATCGCGCGGAGCCGTATTGTGGACCTGCGGAGCCTCGATCTCGAGGGCGCGCTGCAGGAGTTGCTCGTGGTCTGCGTTGAAAAATTTCAGGACCTGAAGCCGGAGGCCTTGCTGAAGGGTTTGCTCGCGCGCGAGAGCACGATGACGACCTACCTCGGCTTCGGCGTCGCGCTGCCGCACGTGCGGATCAAGATGTCGCGGCGCTACATCCTCGCGATCGGCCGCAGCCGCGTGGGCATCCGCCACGACGGCGCGCTGGCCGACGAGCGCGTGCATCTGATCGTGATGCTGATCGCGGGCGAGAACGCGCGCGACTACCTGCAGGTGCTGGCGTCGATCGCGCGGCAGGTGAAGGACAAGGAACTGGTCGACAACCTGGTCAACGCGCCGGACCTCGACACGCTCTACGAGCGGCTGGTCGGCGGCTTCGGCGGCCTGCGGGCGGTCGAGGCGCAACAGAACCGGGTCAACCGCCTGATGTTTCGCGAGGCGGAGCGGGTGGCGCAGGGCGCCGATTGCAGCGCGATCGTGATTTTCGGCGACACGTTCATCGGCGGCATCCAGCCCGGCGTGCTGCGTTCGAAGCTCAAGACGATCCTCGTCACGCGGACCGCGCTCGAGATCAACGACGAGGACGACGACAAGAAGTTCAGCGAGACGATTCAGGTGCGGTCGTTCTCCAATCAGCGGCTCGCCCAGCTCCGCAGCGCCATGCTGGTCGCGCTCACGCGCGGGATCGTGACCTTCAGCGATCGCATCTGCTGCGTCGGCGGCATCACGGCGAGCAACCAGTTCGACACGCTGGTGGTCGTCGACATCGAGCGGGAGTTCCAGACGCTGCTCACCGGGTCGACGGCGGATCTCCTGCCGGAGGATGTGAAGCCCGAGGTGCTCGAGCGGGTGATCGCGGTGGCGACGGAGCTGGCGGTCGAGGGCCGCGAGGGGCGGCCGGTCGGCTGCCTGTTCGTGGTCGGGGACAACGGCAAGGTGAGCTCGATGTCCAAGCCCCTCGTGCTGAATCCGTTTTTCGGCTACAAGGAGGAGGACCGCAACATCCTCAATCCCTTCATGGACGAGACCGTGAAGGAGTTTTCCTCGATCGACGGTGCGTTCATCATCCGCGGGGATGGCGTCGTGGAGTCGGCCGGCAGCCTGATCCAGGCGACGGACAGCACGCACGAACTTCCCAGCGGGCTCGGCAGCCGGCACGCCGCGGCGGCTGCCATCAGCGTGATGACGAACTGCATTTCCATCGTCGTCTCGTCGAGCACCGGGCAGGTGACCCTGTTCCGGCGCGGCGTCATGCTGCCCTTGACGGAGAAACGGCGCTAGCGGCGCCGTGGGCCGCAAGCGCCTGCCCGCCGGGCGCCGGGGGAATGTGGTTCGCGGGTCGCGCGGCAGCGCGGGGTTCCGCCACTCGCCAAGCCGGTTTCACTGCTTGCCAGCGGTGACGCGGCGCGGTGGATTCGCTCCATGGCCCTCATCGGATCGCTCGAAACGCTGCGCTCGCAGGTCCCGCCCACGCCCGGTTTTTCCGTCGCGTTCGCCTATGTGGAGGAACTCTTGCGGGAGGACTCTCCGGCACGGGCGCGCCTCCGGGGCATCGCAGCGGGCGGGTCGCAGAAAATCGAACTCGAAGGCGGCGCGTTTGCGGTCGAGCAGGTCTATACCACGCGGCCGCGCGCGGAGGGATTTTTCGAGTCGCACCGGAAATACATCGACGTGCAGGTGATCGTGGAGGGTTCGGAGTTGATGGAGGTGGTCGACATTTCGCGGATACGCATGCGTGACGCCTACGATTCCGAACGCGATCTGATCACCTACCACGACTGTGACGAGGCTTCACTGTTTCGCGTGCCGGCGGGCGTGGCGACGATCTACTATCCCGCCGACGTGCACATGCCCACGCTCCGTCTCGGGGAAGTCTCGTCGCTCGTGCGAAAGACCGTGGTGAAGGTGCCGGTCGCCTGAACGCGACCTCGCCGCGCGGATGAACTACCGCCACCACTTTCATGCCGGCAACTTCGCCGACGTGATGAAACACGCTCTGCTCGTGCAACTCATCCGCGCGCTGCAGCGGAAGGAGAAGGGGGTGCTCATCCTGGACACTCATGCGGGAAGAGGGGCCTATGACCTCGCGGTCGCTGGCACGGGAGCTTCTCTGGAGCGCAAGGCGGAATGGCCCGATGGAATCGGCCGCGTGTGGGATTCGCGCACGGAGCAGGAACCGGCACCGACCGCGCTGGATGCGTATGTCGAACTCGTTCGCGCCTTTGATCGGGAGAGGGGGAATCTCGCGTCCGAGCCGCGCTTCTATCCCGGCTCGCCTTGGATCGCCCGGCGGCTGGCCCGTGCGGTGGATCGGCTGGCCCTGTGCGAGATCCACCCGGAGGAGTGGGCGGCGCTGCGCGCGGAATTTGCCGGCGTAAAGGGCGCGGCGGTGCACGCCATGGACGGCTACGCCGCATTGCGAGCCATGCTGCCGCCACCGGAGCGCCGCGCCCTCGTGTTGATCGATCCGCCGTTTGAGGCAGCGGATGAGTTTGCGCGCGTGATGGCGGCCCTGCGAGAAGGGTTGCAGCGATTTCCCTCCTGCGTGCTGGCCATTTGGTATCCGCTGACCGGACGCGCGCGGATCGATGAATTCGTCGCCGCGGTGCGGCTTCTGCGTCCTCCGCCGGTGCTCGCGTGTGAACTCACGGTCGCGGGCGATGCGTGC
>CAZENI010000391.1:0-8066 GCA_964513055.1 uncultured Opitutus sp. | reverse complement strand
TGGGGGCGGTGATCGACGAGGACCTGGCGGGGCGCGTGGAGATTTCGGTGATCGGCACGAGCGACAGCGGCGGCCGCGGCCTGCCCGCGCGCCGGAACGTGGCGCTGCCCGGCAAGGGACGGGTCGCGGGCGCGGCACCCGCCGCCCCGCGGAGCGAGACGCCCGCCGCGCACACGCCGGCCAACGCCCCGAAGCCGGCGCTCGAATTGGATCTCGGCGGCGTGCACGTGCAGAAGCCGTCGCAAGACGAGTTTGGCTTCGGCGAGGTGGAGCGGCGCGGCCACTTCGAGAAGACCGACCGGAATCTCTTCGACGGCCAGGATCTCGACGTGCCCACCTATTTGCGGCGGGGGATTAAGGTCTCGTTGTAGCGGCTGGAGGCAGAGAACCGGCCGACCGGGTCACGGCACTTCGTAAATTTCAACCAGGGCGATGCCGGTGGTGCGACCGGCGCCGGAGACTTGCACGGTGTAATTTCCGGGGCCCAGGGTCACAAGCAAGGCGGCGTCACGGCTCGCACCGTCGAGCGCGAACGCCCCGACGCTCGCCGCCGCGGTCACGAGGGAGTGATGGTCACCCCAATCGTCGTTTGAATGAACGAGGGTGCTGTCGGAGTAGAGGTCGAGCCTGGGATCGGCGAGCGCGCCGGAGACGCCAAAGTGCTCGAGCGTGGGGCCGACCGCGCGCAGGAGAAGGGTCTTGGTGGTCGTGCCCCTGAGGGTGAAGCGAGCACTGAAAATGTCCGCGCCCGCGCCCACCTGGGTGCGAGCCGAAAGGTTGATCAAGCGCGGTGCGGAGGTGGCGGAGCCATTTGGGGTCGTCGCATCGTAGATCTCCACGAGGGCGGCTCCCGTGGTGCCGCCGGCGCCGGAGAGTTGCACCGTGCAGGCACCCGCGCGCAGGCCGGCGAGGTAAAGCGCCGCGTCACGGCTGGTGGTGGCAGCGAACGGAAAGGCGCCGACTCGTGTGCCGATGGCGGAGACGGGGTTGTCGCCATTCCAATTGTCGTTGGAGGAAACGACCGTGGCGCCGGAAAAGACGCTCAACCTCGGGTCCGCAAGAGAGCCGGCCACGCCATAGGTCCCGAGCGTCGGGCCGACGCCGCGAACAAGTAACGATGTCGAACTGTTTGCCGTGTTCGCGCCGCCGACGATGAATCCCACGATGAGGCTCTGGGCGCCCGGGCCGGCGTGGCCGCGGATGGAAGGATTCGCAAGGCCGTCGCCGCCCTCGTCCAGGAAGGCCAGCGTGGCGGGATTGCTGACGACGCTGCCCACCGCATTCGTGATTCGCACGGAATAGCCGCCCAGGTCCTTCACCTGCGCGTTGCCGATCGTCAGGGTGGCGGTCGTGGCGCCGGGAATCGCCACGCCCTCCTTCCGCCACTGGTAGGTGATCGGCGCCGCGCCGATGGCGACGGCGCCAAACGTGGCGGTGCCCCCCGGCGGCACACTTTGGCTGGCCAGCGGAGCCGTGAAGTTCGGCGGGGCCGCGCTCATCAGGACCGCGCCATACCAGCCATCCAGCGCGTAGATGACTCCGTTGCGATCAACGGTGATGGTATCGAGAAAGCCCGCCTCTATTCTGTCCCCAAAACCGCCCGAAAGTCCTATCGCGGACACGGCTCCACCCGGAGCGATCTGGTAAATCCCATAGTCGGCGGCGGCGGCGTAGACCGTGCCGAAGAGATCGACCGCAAGGCCTGACACGCTGCCCCACGTCGCCGCCGTGCCCGCATGCACCGCCCCGCGGGCAAGTGTGGAAACGACCCCGTCAGGTGTGATCTTGCGAATCGCGCCATTGCCATTGTCAGCCACAAAGACCGTCCCGCTCGAGTCCACGGCCACGCCCGTCGGCCGGAAAAACCGGGCCGAGGCAGTGCCGTCCGAATGCCCGCTTTCGCCCGACTTGCCAGCGAACGTGGTCACGATTCCATCCCGTGAGATTTTGCAGATCGCATGGCGGTCGGAATCGGCAATGTAGAGATTGCCCCCTGCGTCCGCGGCGATTCCTCGCGCCGAGCCAAGATCGTCGGCCAGGAGCGTCGTCGCTCCGTCCGGCGTGATCTTGCAGACACTGCGGTGAGCGGCGACGTAGAGGTTGCCTTCGGGGTCCGCTGCAATCCTGTTCGGATAGGAACCGTTGAACCGGGCGGGGACACGCTCTTCGCTGGCGGAAAGGACGAAAGCGTTGAGCGTCACTTCCGTCCCATCGGGCAGGAACTTCCGAATCGCTGACTGGGACAGATTGCCGACGTAAAGGGTGCCGTTCGCATCCGTGGCCACTCCGTCCGCCGTGAGATAAGTGTGCCCCTCGGCGCCGAGCACGGTGAAGTGAAGGGACGGGCGATAGTCCCTCTGCGCGCGAGCGAACGGGACGAGCACGCCAACGCCCAGCAGCACCGCCGCAAGAAGTGGCGCACGCATGGGCTCAGGGAACCTGGTAGACCTCCACGAGCGAGACGCCGGTCGCTCCGCCCACGCCGCTCACATGCACCGTGTAGGCGCCGGGCGGGAGAACGCGCAGCAGCGCGGCGTCGCGCGATCCCACGGTGAGGGGAAACGCGCCGACCTTTGCCGCCGCCGCCGTGAGCAGGTCCGTGTCGGATTCACCGACGGCGGACCAGTTGTCGTTCTCCGCGACCGTCCGTCCGGCGCTGTCGAACACGACGATCCTCGGGTCGGCCAGTGTGCCCGGGACTCCGAAGCCCGCCAGCCGCGGACCGATGCCGCGCACGAGCACCTGTTTCACCGTTCCCTCGATGGCGAAGCCGGCGATGAGCGTTTCGTTGCCGGCGCCGGCGTTGCCGCGCACGGAGAGACTCGGGAATTGTCCCGAGCCCACGTTCCACGGCGACACTTTCATGATTCTGCCCGCGAAAATCTCGGTGATGAAAACCTCGCCGGTGCGCTCGTCGAACTCGAGGCGGGTGGGGTTGCGCAGGGCATCGTCGATCACGACGGGAGTCGCATTTTGCGACGCAAACCACTGCAGCCGGCCGGAAGCGCCGGCGGCCGCGCCAGCGAGCATGTCCCGGGTGTGTTCCAGGGTGAGAAAACCGCCGCCCGGCAGCGCCACCACATCGATCGCGGACGTCAGGCCGGTGATGAAGGGCGTGTGGGTGCCCGTGGCGGGATCGACCAACCGCACCTGGGCCCCGCCGAGGGGAAACGGAAAGCCCGTGAGGAACGTGACGAGGAGTTGATTTCCGTAGACGCGAATGCTGTCGGGCACCGCCTCCACCACGGGCGGCCCCATCCCGCGCGTGTTGGGCAGCGGGGCGAAGCTCGTGAGCGTGCCGACGGCGCGCGTCGTGAGATTGATCGTGTGGATGCTGTTGAGGCTCGCATCGACGACGTAGAGCCGATCGCCGAGCACGGTGAGGCCGAAGGGATTCGAGGCGCGCACATTGTCCGGTGCGTTCGGGCGGGGGTCGGGCAGGTAGTCGGGGAAATCCGCCACGAGCTCGAGGGTGATGTTGTTGCGCGTGACCCGCCCGCCGCCCTTCAACGTGGCGTGATCGTCCAGCGAAAGCACGAGCGGATCCGCGATCAGCTCCGGCTGGAGCGTGAACACGATCGACAGCACGGAGGCAAACAGGGGTGAGGAGGGGCGCGGGTTGGCCACGGTCGTGTCCGCGACGGAGCCGTTCACCACGGCGTCGCCGGTGCTGATCGTGAAGTAGACAGTCCGGAGCTGGCGCACGAGGCCCGAAGGACCGGAAGGCTGGTTGCTCGGAGCGGCAAGGCCGGACGGCAATCCCTGGATTAGGGTCCTCCGGCTGCCATCGGGGAGCGAGACGAGCGAGATGCGGCCGGTGTTGGGGCCGGTGCCGGCTTCGGCGACGAGCAGGCTGCCGGCAATGGTGAACATGGTCTTGGTCGGCGCCGTGAGTCCCGTGACCAGGGGCACCGGCGTGGCGGCGGGGAGCGAAGCGCACATGGGCGCGAGCGTGGTCGCGATGACGGCGAACACGGACAGCCGGCGTTTCGGAAACACATTCGTCGCACGGGAGGGAGCGTGGGTTGGGCGCAGCCAGCCGGCGGAGGACAGGGCGGCCGGCGCAGAAGTGGAGATGTTCACGGCTGCTTCACACGCACGGCGGCCCGGTTCTTACAAAAAACGGCGCGGCATGTTGCTCGCGCATTGCAGTCTGTTGCGCAGGCTCAGCCGCGGGACTCACCACCCATCCCTACGCAGCGCGATCGCCGTCAAGGCTGGCGCGGCGGTGGCGGGACGGAATCGTCGAGCGGGTCGGGACGCGTGCTGGCCCAGTCTTCCGCCTGCCGCCGCAGTTCCAGGAAACGCGGGTCGTCGCGCATCGACGCGTAGCCGGGCGAATCGCGAAGGTCGTAGCCCAAAGCGATGCCGTCGGCCAGCAATCGCCGCAGGACTTCAATCGCGGCGTCGTGCTGCCCCAGCGTGGCGTAGAGGACCGGCATGTGGCTGACCAATCCGGCCGAGCGACGGTTGGGGAGGCGCTGCTCCACTTCTCGCCGCCACTCGTCGAGCCGGGCGAGCGCCGATTCGCGGAGGTCGAGCACGATTTCCATCCGGATCAGGTCCAGGCACAACTGGTCGAAGCGCTGGGAAAAGGAATCGCTGCGGTCGTCTGCCTCGAATTTCCTGCGGGCGTCCTCCAGGGCTGCGGCGGCGAGCCCGCGGGCGCGGTCCATCAATCCCGCGTTGGCGAAGATCTCCCATTTGGCGGGCGGAGGATTCAGGCTTTCGATCAACTGTGCTGCCTCTGGCAGCCGGCCCAGCTCCGCCAACAGTCTCGCCCGCGTCGGGATGGCGCCTTCCTGCTCCGGCGGGGCCTGCCCGGCCAGCCGCAACGCCGCCTCCGCGCCGCGCCATCTGCGCCGCAGGGCAATGCGGTTCGTAAACGCGGATTCACTCCGCTTCGGGCCGAGCTGCGCGATCTGCTCGCGATAGAGCCGGTCCGCCTCGGCGAAATCGCCGAGCGCGTGCAGCGCCGCGGCGACTACGCTGAGCCGCTCGATGTTCTGCGGATTACGCGCCACCGCTTCGCGCGCGACCGGCAGCAGACTGCGCGACTCGCCGGTCGACCAGGTGATCAGGAACCGCGTCATCAGCGTCTCGGCGTTCGGTCCGCCCAGTTCCTCGGCGCGGACGAGATCGCGCAAACCTCCGCCTGGGTCCCTCTGCCCAACGCCGCGGATGTAACCGCGCACGCTCCACGCGAGCGCGAGATCGGGCTGCAGCGCGAGGGCACGCTCCACCGCGGCGCGGGCGGCGTCCGGCCACCCCTTGTCGCCCCCTCGGATCTGGCCGCCCGTGCGAATCGCGTCCGCGAGTCGGGCCCAGGCGACCGCAAAGCCGGGATCGAGTTCGACGGCGCGCCGGTAGTGCTCCGCCGCTTCGGCCGCCTGCTTGGCCGCTCCGGGCATCAGGGGGACAATGCGCACCTGCCGGGCCCGGCCGCGCAGAAACGCGTCGTAGGCGTCGGGGTTGTTCGTCGATGGCACGAGCGCAGGCATCGTCACGCGGTGCAGGATTTTTTGCGCGAGGGCATGCGCGACGTCGTCCTCCAGGGCAAACACCTCGCGCGCGTCGCGCTCGAAGGTGCCGACCTTCTCGCTCGCACCGTCGACGCCGCGCGTGAGCCTCACGTCGAGGCGGAGGCGCGTCCCGAGGCGTTGCAGCGATCCCTCGACCAGTCGCGCGACGCCCAGCGCTTTCGCAATCTCCACCCGCGAACGCTGCTGGTCCCTGGCCCAGAACGACGACGCACTGCCGGTGACGCGCAGATCGCGCTCGCGCTCGAGGGCGTGCAGGATTTCGTCGCTGATCCCGTCGGAAAAATATTCCTGATCGGCATCGCCGGTGGCGCTGGTGAACGGCAGCACCGCCACGGCATGCGGGGAAATTCCCGCCGCAACCGGCAGCGGTGGCGGGCCGGGACGCGTTTGCCAAAACCAAACGCCCACCCCAAGCCCGGCGACGATCGCGGCGACGCGCAGCCCGAACGCGGTGAGTCGCCGCGTGCGCAGCGAGACACCGGCGTTCAGCGCCGTGAGGTCCGCGAGCACCGCCGCGCCGTCGCGATAACGGTCGGCCGAGGTCGGCCCGCAGGCGCGCAGGATGATTTCGTTCAACTCCAGGAGCGCGGCGCGATCGGGGAGGCTCGCGAGGTCGGCGGGGAGCTTCGGAAATTCCTGCCGGTCGTGCCCGGTCGAAAGTTCGTAGAGCACCTTGCCGAGCGCAAAGACGTCGGCGCTCGGCGCACCCGGGCCCTCGGGCGGCACGTAGCCTTCGGTGCCGACGAAGGTGTGGGCGCTCGCCGTGGGGGCGACGAGGCCGACGTCGGCGAGTTTCGCCGCGCCGGCGACGAAGATCACGTTGGATGGTTTCACGTCGCGATGCACCAGCCCGCGCCGGTGCAGGCTCGCGAGCACGCGCGCCACTTCGGTGCCGATGCGCGCGCACTCGTCCGCCGCGATCCGGCCGCGCCGCGTGCGCATCTCCGCCAGCGTGAGCGGCACGTAGCTCGCCGGCTCGATGGACGGGCCCCGTTCGGCGTCGTCGGCCAGTTCCATCACATAATAAAAGAACCCGGCCGCGTCGTTGCGGCCGACGTGCAGCAGCGTCATCTGCGACGACTCACGCAGGGAGATGTCGGCGAATTCCTTCAGGCCGCGAAACTCGCGTTCGAACGGCTCGGCGTTGGCGAAGCGCTCGCGCCACACGATTTTGATCGCCCGCCAGGCGCCCGTGACGCTGCGCGCAAGCCACACGTCGCCGTAGCTGCCGCGGCCGACGATGCGAACCAGTTCGTAGTCCGGAATGCTCGGCCTGGAAGCCGCACCATTTCCGGCCGAGCCCGAATCGGAACTGGCTGGCGCGCTGCACATCGCTGATTCAACCAGTCATCCGGACGGTGGGCCGGCCAGCCGAAACAAGGAAGTGAACCGGCGCGAACGTCATCGCCCGAGTTGCTTCTGCAGTTTCTCCACCTCGGCCTTGAGCTGCTTCCTGAGTCGGTGGCCGATAACGTAGACCGACGCCGGACTGACGCGCAGCTCCTTCATCACGCGCAGGAGCGGCCACTGTTGCAGCACGTAGAGATCGAAGACCTGGAAGTGACGGGGCGTCACCTGTCGGGCCAGGCGCTCCGTGGCGGCCGCGAGCAGGTGTTGCTGCCATTCGCGATCCCACTCGTCCTCGTCGGCCGGCGGCGCCGGCACGTTCTCGATGAGCGTGGCGACGGCGCTGGCGTCATCCTGCGTCCCGTCCGCGAGCGGAGGGAACTCCCGCCGGCTCTTGAATTTGTCCGTGATGCGCCAGTGCGTAAGCTTCATCAACCAGCCGCGGAACGAGCCCCGCTCGGGATTGGTGTCGAAGTCGCGGATCGTTTCCGCAACCCGCTTGAACACATCCTGGGCCACGTCCTCGGCGTCAGCGTGGGACAACCCGGCGCGGCGTGCGCGTCCATAGATCAACCGCCGGTAGAGTCGGTGAAACTCCTCCCAACTCGCCGAGTCGCCCCACTCGCGCACGCGAAACAGCAGGCTGGGCCGCGTGAGGAGTGAAGTGCCGGGGTGCGGGCGCGGAGGATTCATCGCCGGCCACACGTCGGCGGCCGGTGGATTCTTACAAGAAAGAGCGAATCGGTGTCCCGACTTTTTCGTAAGAACCGGCCCGGCCATCGGGCGACGCGGCGATGTCCCTGCTCACCCTCGGGCCATTACCTCGCGGTCCCTCGGTTCGGCGCCGGACGGGCGCCTCCCGTCCTGCGGCCCGCGCCTCCGCCAGCGCCGCAACGCGTGTGGCCAATCCCCATCGCTGAGCCCCCTTGGCAAACGTCCGGCCTTCTGCATCGTGGGCGCAATGTTCGTCGATGAATGCACAGTCAAGCTGGCGGCCGGGGATGGTGGCCGGGGTTGTATCGGTTTCCGCCGCGAGAAATACGAGCCGTGGGGCGGGCCCAACGGCGGCGACGGCGGCCGCGGCGGCGATGTGATCCTGCTCGGCGACGTCAACACGAACAACCTCGTCGACTACAAGTTCCAGCCGCATTGGCGCGGCGAGCGCGGCGAGCACGG
>CAZENI010000390.1:0-8078 GCA_964513055.1 uncultured Opitutus sp. | reverse complement strand
GAAAGCTGATCGGTGGCTATACGATCAGCGCGCTGTGCCACCATATGTCGCCCGCCCAGAAGCAGCAGTTCGAGAAGGACGCAGGCTGTCTCATCCCATGAAAACACGAGGAACATATCTCATGAAAAATCCTGCACTTCTCGACGGATATTCCAGGGCGGAAACCGGCTCCAAACGGCGACGGGCGCTCTGCGCATTTCTCGGGATGACTGTTATCGTCGTTTTAGCCAGCTGCGCCTACGATGGGTCCTATGGTGGCTCCTATAGTTATCCCGGTCCTTACCAATCTCGCGGTTACTACTACGGGGGAATCCATCGCGGATACTCTTATGGAATCCAGCATGGCTTCGGGCGCACTGGATTCGGCCATGGCAGCTTCGGCGGAGGCGGTCGCCGACATTAGACACTGCTGCGGTAAACAGAGACCCCATGACATTCACTCCCGATTCCATCGAAAGCACGATCATCGTCGTGGTGCGTTGGGTGAAACTCGGCGTCGAGGTCTTCGGCGCCGGGCTGGTGACGCTTGGCGTGTGCCTCGCGATCCTCCATCTCATCCGCACGCTCGTGGCCCGGTCGCCTGCAGATTTCACGGCGACCCGCCTAATCCTCGCACGGCATCTCGCGCTCGCCTTGGAATTCGAACTGGGCGCGGACATTCTCGGGACGGCGATCTCGCCCAGTTGGGATCAGATCGGTAAACTTGGCGCAGTCGCGGTGATCCGGACGGGGCTGAATTTCTTCCTCTCGATGGAGATGAAGCGGGAGCAGATGGCTGAGAGGGGCGAAGTGGAACTCCTGGCACAAGCTGAGCGCGGAGGGCTGGTGCCGTGAGCTCCACGCGCATCAATCGCTAAAGCGAAGCGACAAAACCCATGATTATGCACCGTCTTCTTTTCGCCTTAGCCTTCGCGGTTGTAGTAAGCATTCCGACGCCGGCTGCAGCAATGCCCCGAACGGGCCGCCGCATTACCGGAATCGTCCAGAAGACGAATTGGCAGGGACGGGAATCGGAGATTCTGCGAACCGATGCACGCGGGCCGTTTATTTTCGTTTGGATCGACCGGACTACGTTCGTGGCGAACAGGCAATGGGTGAACGCCGCGATCCTCAAACCAGGAGCCAAGATCGAAGTCAGCTACCACCATCCGCTTTTTGGCCGGCCCTACGTCGCCAGGGTTACATTGCTGCCAAGGGGTGGCCCTGCCCGATGACGATCGACGGCATACTATTGATCTGGTTCGCGTTCACCGCGGTCGCGGCCGCCTACGTCGCTTACGATCAATTCAGAGTCCGGGCGAAAGAGAAGGATCGTTCCCTGGCGATGAACGCGATGAGCTGGGGCTGGGTGCTGGTCACGCTTTATACCGGCGTCTTCGCGCTCGCGATCTACCGGCTTTTGCACCGCTCATCCGCAGGGCGGGCGCCCGAGCCGGCGCTTTGGGAACAATCCGTCGAATCGACCATCCACTGCGTGGCCGGCGACGCCACGGGCATACTCTTCGCGACCGTGATCACAATCTGGCTGGGGCTGCCGATGAGTTGGGAAATCGTGGTGGAATATGCTGCCGGGTTTGCCGTGGGGCTGTTCGTTTTTCAGGCGCTCTGCATGGCACCGGGCTTCGGGGGCAGCTACTGGCAGGCGGTGCGGAGCACCCTGCTCGCCCAGATGCTTTCGATGAATGCACTGATGGCGGGCATGATCCCGGTAATGGTCATCGTGATGTCGCGCGACATGAGCGCGATGGAGCCGGGTTCGATCCGCTTTTGGGGAACGATGTCATTCGCCTTCGTGGTCGGCACAGTGACGACCTATCCGGTGAATCGGTGGCTCGTGCAGCACGGGCTGAAGCATGGGATGGGCGGCGAAGCCCGCGCGCGCCGTCTCCGCGACAGCGTCTCCGCGGGGAGCAAGCTGGCGATGACGCTCGCGACCCTTGCGATGCTCGCGGGCGGCGTCGCCCTCGCAGACGGTTACGGCGATTTCTCGATGCGCGTCGGCGACTCCCGGATGGAGGCAGTTTCAGGTCAGAGCCACGAGCGGGCAAAATGAACGCATGAACACAAACTCCACCGCTTTCGGAGCACCGGGGATTGAGCCGCGCTGGACGTCCAGCGCGAAGGACGGGGTCGGCACGGCGTATCACAGCGCGTCCTGCATTTGGTTCACGCTCAGTCACGGCATCGTGAACGAGATTTATTTTCCGCATGTGGATTTGCCCAACACCCGCGACCTCCAGTTCCTGATCACCGATGGCGAATCGTTCTGCCACGAGGAGCGGCGCGACCTGCTGCATCAAATCGAATACCCGGAGCAAAACGCGTTGCTCTACCGGCTCACCAACTCGGATCGCGAGGGCCGCTATCGCCTCATCAAGGAAATTGTCGTCGATCCGCACTCGCCGGTTTTGTTGATGCATACGCGGCTGGAAATCCTCGACCCGAAGTTGCGCGGCAAACTGCGACTCTATGCCTTGCTCGCTCCGCATCTGAAAGGCACGGGTAAGAATAATTCGGCTCGATGGTGCGGACTGGATGGCCGGAAGCTTTTCGATGCGCAGCGGGAGGACGTTGACATGTCGTTCGGCTGCACGCCCGACTTCACGAAACGCTCGGTCGGTTACGTCGGCTTCAGCGACGGCTGGCAGGACTTGATGGACAACTTCAAAATGGATTGGGAGTTCGAGGCGGCGGAGGACGGCAACATCGCCTTGACCGGAGAGATCGATTTGTCGCACGGGCTGACGTTTACACTTGGCGTGGGCTTCGGGCGCACGCGGCACAGCGCCTCGGCTCATCTCCTACAAGCGTTCGCCTCTCCGTTCGCCGACCAGCGCCAGAAGTATATCAGCCAATGGCAGCGCACCCGTGCCGAGGTCGATTTGAGCGCGCACACCAAAGACGGCGGGTCGATGCTGCGTTTAAGCCAGTGCCTGCTCCTGGCGCATGAAGACAAGACGTTTCAAGGCGCATTCGTGGCGTCACTGAGCATCCCGTGGGGCGATACGAAGGACGACAGCGATCGCGGCGGATATCATCTGGTGTGGACGCGAGACATGGTGCAAACCGCCACCGCGCTGCTGGCCTGCGGGCACACGGAGTCGCCGTTGCGCGCGTTGATTTGGCTCGCGTGTGTCCAGGCGGCGGATGGCAGCATGCCGCAAAACAGTTCGATTGCCGGCGAACCTTACTGGATAGGAATTCAACTGGATGAAGTGGCGGTGCCGATCCTGCTCGCGTGGCGCTTGAAGCAGGCGGAGGCGCTCCGGCAATTCGATCCCTGGACGCTGGTCAATCGTGCCGCGCGTTATCTGATCCTGAACGGACCGGTGACGGCGCAGGAACGTTGGGAGGAGGCCTCCGGTTACTCGCCTTCGACGTTGGCGACGGTCATC
Organism: uncultured Opitutus sp.; assembly: GCA_964513055.1. Lineage (GTDB taxonomy): Bacteria > Verrucomicrobiota > Verrucomicrobiia > Opitutales > Opitutaceae > ER46. The sequence goes on along the minus strand of CAZENI010000390.1, from coordinate 4,683 downwards.
GCGAGTATCGTTTGCGCCGGGGAATTTGCGCGCGGCCGAAACGACAAATTAGCGGCGGGCTTTCTGCTCGACTACGCGGACTGGCTTTCGGCGCACGTGGAAGAATGGATGGTCACCCATCGCGGCGAACTCGTGAAAGGCATCCCACGGCACTACGTGCGCATCACTCCGGCCGATCCGAAGCAAGCGGTGGTTTCGCCGGACCCGGATAATGCGGAGTTTTATGTCGCCAACGGCGGCGGAAAACATCCCGCGCGAAACATTGTCGGTGGCGATTTTCTCCACCTTGTCCGGTTGGGAGTTCGCGCTGCGGGCAATTCGCTGATCATCGATTCCCTCGCTGTGATCGATCAAGTGATTAAACGCGATCTGCCACAAGGGCCGGGTTGGCGTCGCTACAACCACGACGGCTATGGCGAGAAAGCCGACGGTCGCGCTTACGATGGGACGGGAGAAGGCCGCTGCTGGCCGATCCTCACCGGCGAACGCGGTCACTATGAACTGGCCGCCGGACGCGATCCGCTACCGTTCATAGAGGCGATGGAAAAATTCGCCAACGCGGGTGGCATGTTGCCGGAGCAGCTTTGGGACGCGGACGATTTGCCAGACGGGAAGATGAAGCGCGGCAATCCGACCGGCTCGGCGATGCCGCTGTGTTGGTCGCACGCGGAGTATGCGACACTGGTGCGGAGTTACAAAGACGGGGTCTGTTTTGACCGCATCGAGCCGGTTTATCAGCGCTATGCCAAGGCGAAGACGGGCAGCAAACTTGAAATGTGGACGCTCGTGCACCAACCGCAGCGGATCGCGCAAGGGAAATTGCTCCGCATCATCACCGACAAAGCGGTGACGATTCATTGGAGCGTCGATGGCTGGGCGACCGCGAACGACCTGAAGGCGCGCGATACGGGATTCGGCTGCTGGTTCGGAGATGTGCCGTCGGCCCAGTTCCCGGCCGGCGCTCGCATCCGCTTCGAGTTTCTCTGGCAAGAGGGATGGAAGGGAAAGGATTTTCAGGTGGAGATTGCACCGCCGGATCCAACGCAAAAATCGGTATGAACAAATCAAACTGCTTTTATTTAGATCGGATATTAGGTGGAGATGCGGCGCCCTCGTCGCATTGCGATCGAAATCCGCGACGAGGGTGCGGCTCCAGCTTACTGAGTGTATTAAGACGATATCGGAACCGTGAAATGATCGGATTGGCGACGATGGTCGGGCTGCTCTGGGCTCCGTGTTTAACTGCACAGTCGCCCGCCGAGCACGCCAGCCATCATCCCGCTGCAGGGGGAGCCGGGGCAATGCCTGCGGCCGGCGGCAGCCCGGCGCCTGGCGGGATGGGTGGAATGGGCGACATGGGCGAAATGATGAAAGGCATGATGGGCGCACCTCCAAAGAAGGAACTCTATGCGGAGTTGATGAGCCTGCCGGAGCTTACGCCGGAAAAACGGCAGCAAGTCGAGCAACAGGCCGGCGAGCGGATGCACGCGGGCACGATGCTAATGGGGCAGGCGCTCGACACCCTGAACGCGGGCACGCTGTCGGGCGATTACGTCGCGATGCACGAGGCCATGACACGTCTGCGCGAAGGCGCGGCCCAGCTCGAAAGCGGCATCGCCGCACGCCGCGCCCTCGCTGAAGGCCGCGCACCTCGCGCGGTTGCGTTGGCGTGGTTCAAACAGGAGATGAGCCTCGTATCTGCCGCCGAAGGTGCAGGCGCACACGGCGTCCATGGCTTGTCGCCCTTGCACCTCTTCACGATGGCGCTGCTCGTCGTTTTCGCGTTCGCGATGCTCGCCATGTATTTCTTCAAGATGCGCCGTGCCGCCGCGCTGTTCGGGCGGATCGAGCCCGACAAGGGTTCGCCGCCGCCGGGATCGGCCCCGGAGCTTGCCGAAGGGAAACCGCCATCCGGAGCCAAACCGCCATCCAAGGAGAAACCTCCTTCCGGGGGCAAACCGCCCACCGGGGAGAAGCCTCCGTCCACTGACAAGCCAGCCGCTCCCGACGACACTCCCACTGCTCCTGCCGACAAGCCTGCCGCCGCCGCCGAAACGCCCGCGGCCGACGCGCCTCCGAAAACACCATGAATCTCTTAACTGAGGTGACATCCAGGTGAGCGCTCCAACTTCCGAAGAAGCAGCGCCGCCGGTGTCGGCGAATTGGCGAGGACAGCTCCGCCTCGGGAGCATTGTCACGGAAGCGCCGGGCGTGAAAACGTTTCGGCTCCTGCCTTCGTCGGGCGAGGGCTTTCTGCCTTTCACTTTTGTCCCGGGCCAATTCCTGAATGTCGCCTTCGGGATCGGCGGCGCGAGGATGAACCGCTCGTATTCCATCTCGTCCTCCCCGACGCAGCGGGACTATGTCGAGCTGACCATCAAGCGCGAGCCACGCGGCGCGGTCTCCCGGCACATTGTCGATCTGCTCAAGGTGGGCGACCTCATCGAAACCGGAGGCCCGGTCGGAAAATTTACGTTCGATGGCACCGAGGCCGAGAGCGTCGTCCTCATCTCGGCGGGCGTGGGCATCACTCCGATGGTGAGCATTACCCGCTATCTCACGGAGAGGTCCTGGCCCGGAGACATCTTCTTCATTTACTCATGCCGCACACCCGCGGATTTCATTTTCAGTGGCGAGATTGCCGCGCTGCAAAAACGCAATCCGAAGCTGCGCGTGGCAGTCACGAGCACCAAGGCCGAAGGGACAGACTGGAAAGGTCCCCGCGGACGCATCACCCGCGAACTGCTCACACAGACCGTTCCCGATCTTGTTTCGCGAAGAGTCCACATCTGCGGGCCGGCCCCGATGATAGAGGCGACCAAGGCTCTCCTGACTGAACTGGGTGTGCCGCCGGAGCAGGTGAAGTTTGAACTCTTCGGCGCCACCAAACCCGCCGTGTCCGCCGGTGGCACGACCGCCAAGCCGAGCGCCGCAGCCACCGGCCCGGTCGTCACATTTTCGAAGAACAGCAAGTCCGCGAAGATTCACGAAGGTCAGACCGTGCTCGAACTCTCTGAAGAACTCGGCATCGGAATCGAGAACTCCTGCCGCGTCGGCACCTGCGGCTTGTGCAAGGTGAAGCTGACGGCCGGCGAAGTGGACATGGAAGTCCAAGACTCGCTCGACGAGGACGACAAGGCGAACGGCATCATCCTCGCTTGTCAGGCAAAGCCAAAAACCGAAGTCACCGTGGAGGCATAGCCGTGAAAAACCACGAACGCTTCATCGTCATCAGCGTCTTCGCCGTGCTGGTATTTGCGTGGCTGGGCTTCCTCCTGCATACCTCCCCGCGGTTCGCGGGGAGTGGCTGGGGGGCAGTTTTCGGAATCTCGGGGGCGGTGCTGATGCTCATCCCGCTGGGTTATGTCTTTGTGAAGCGCATCCCGTTCCTCAAGGAACGCATCACGAAACACGTCTCGTTGCAGACGTGGCTGTCGATCCACATCTACACCGGCATTGTGGGGGCGTTGCTCGCGCTCATTCACACCGGGCACAAATATGTGAGCCCGCTCGGCATCGCGCTCACGGCGACGATGCTGCTCGTCGTCGTGAGCGGAATTGTCCTGCGCTACCTCACGCCGTTCGTGAATCTCGATATGAAGGACAAGCTTCTGCTCCTGCAGACGGCGCGGGGGGATCTCGATCACGCTTGGGGAATCATGGAAAAGGCTGCCGCCGGAGAAAAAGGACCTCCGCACGAGGCATCGTTTACTGCCAGCATGGCCGCGCTGGGACTTTCGCCTGCTCCTGATAATTCCGCCGGACACGTCACCGTTTTGGCCGAGGGCGTGGCGGACCTGGAGTATTCGATTCGGACACACGAGCTGCTCAAGCGCTGGTTCTCCCGCACGCTGACGATCCATATCCTCGTTTCCATCGCTTTCTATGCGCTGCTCGTCGCGCATATTATTTCCGGCATCTATTTCGGACTGAGGTGGCTACCATGAACAAGTTTTTCCTCTGGATGGCGCTCCTCGTTGCCGGGGGCGCTGCGGCAACGCTCTCCGTTTTGCACTTCCCGCGCGTGCAAGCCGCGGTTCAGCGTGCCGTCCGTCCGGGCGAGTTGTCGCAGCCGCACGCATTTCTCGAAAATAACTGTGCCGCCTGCCACACGGCTGTGAAAGGAGTCGAAGCGCAGAACTGCATCGTCTGTCACGCCGACAATAGGTCACTTCTCCAACGCCAGCCGAGCGCTTTCCACGCCTATATCGCTGCCTGTGCCGTCTGCCATCAAGAGCATCAAGGCCGCGTGCCGAGCGCGTCGAACATGGACCACGTTGCGCTCGCGAAGATCGGCCTGCAACAAATGCAGCACGAGCCGCACAAGCCGGAGAAAACGCGCGACGACTTCGTCGCGTGGCTCGTGAAAGGCGCAAGCGGCCCTCCGCCATCGGCCACACCGCACCTGCGACGCGAAGAGGCGCTGCTCAATTGCGCGACGTGCCACCAGACGAAGGATCGGCACGTCGGCTTGCTCGGCAGCGACTGCGCGCAATGCCACGCCACCACCAAGTGGACGATCCCCGAATTCCGTCATCCTTCGCCCGCCTCGCAGTCATGCGCGCAATGCCATCAAGCGCCGCCGAGCCACTATATGATGCACTTCAAGATGGTTTCGATGAAGTCCGCCGGCGTGGAGAAAGCCGAAGTGAATCAGTGCTTCCTTTGCCATCAGACCACCTC
>CAZENI010000389.1:0-8078 GCA_964513055.1 uncultured Opitutus sp. | reverse complement strand
TCGTCGCCGATGATGAGTTTTGGATTGAGCGCCAGCGCCCGCGCGCTCGCCATGTCCTGCTCCAGCAGCCACGTGCCGCGCTCCTCGCCGCCCGCGAGCACCACACGCTCCGCCGGCTCCAGCAGCGCCGTGAGCAGCGCCTGCTCCACCAGCCGCTCGCGCCCCGCCAGCGGCCACAGCCGCGCGATCGGTTGCTGCCGGCCGATCAGCACCTGCTGGATGCCGCCCGGATGGATCGAGGTCTGGAACAGCAGCGGACTCGCCGCGGGAAAACTCGTGAGGAAATCCTCCAGCGCGCGCGTCTCCGCAAACGTCGTCGCGTAGACCACCGCGTCGTCGGGCGTCAGCGCCACGCCGTCGAGCGCCGACCCGAGCAGCAGCCCGAGATGCGTCATGCGCCGCAGCGCCGCCCGCGGAAATTTCTCGCGCAACCGCTCCCGCGCCTCGACCGCGGTTTCGATCGCGGCCGGACGCTCGACGCGCACGTGATGAATGAAGCGTTCCATCAGGAATCGAAGCTCCAGGCGTCGGGAGCGAAGCACCAAGCTCCAACCTCCAAGCTCCAGTGCAGCACCAAGCTCAGAGCACCCAAGCCGCGCGTATTTTTGCAGTTTGAAAATTGAAGTTTCATTGGAGCTTGGCCCTTGGAGCTTCATCGCCGTCCGGCGATGACCATCGCCGCATGCGCGCCGCCAAACGCATTGCTCGTGAGCACCGCCGCCTCGTAGCCCCCGCTCGCAAACGGCGCGAGCGCCACCGCGTCCGTGAAGCACGGCCCCGCGCTGCCCACCGTGCCGGGAATCTCCCCGCCCTCCCACGCCGCGATCGCGATCGCGAGTTCGACCAGCCCGCAGCTCCCCAGCGTGTGCCCGAGGCTGCCCTTCCATGACACGAGCGGCGCGCCGGGAAACGCCCGCGCGATCGCCTCCGCCTCGAGCCGGCCCGCGTCGAGCGTGCCCGTGCCGTGGCCTTTCACCCACACGCGCCGCCCGCCCGCCGCCGCCGCGATGCCGCGCGCGCAGGCGGCGAACCCCGACCCGTCGGGCGCGTTGCTCGTGAAGTGGTGCATCTCGTTGAACAACGCGTGCGCCTCGATCCGGTAGCCGCCGCCCGCCGCCGCCGCCGCTTCCGGCCGCGCCAGCACCGCGAACGCCGCGCCATCGCCGAGACCGATCGCGCCGATCTCCCGCACCGCATAGGGCGCGGGCATCGCGCCGTTGAGAATCTTCAGGCTGTGGAATCCCCCCGCCACGAACGGACTCACGAAATCGAACGAGAACACCAGCACCTCGTCCGCGACGCCCGCGTGCAGCAGGCGCGCCGCGTGCGCGAGCCCGAGTTGTGCCGACACGCACGCGTGCGAAAACGTCGTCACGTGCGGCCCCCAGGCCAGCTCGCGCTGCAGCAGCTCGACCGCGGCAAACGGCGGCCCGTGCCGCAGGTGCCGCGCGTCGCGGTCACGCGTGAACGCATACAGGCTGCCCACGCCGAAATTGCTGCTCGTCACGACCACCGGCGCGCGCGCGCCGCCCCACGCGCCGCCGCCCGCGGGCACCGGAATCGTCGCCACCAGCCGCCGCACGACGCCGAGCCAGCGCGGCGGGAGCGTCTCGTCCATCGTCCCGCCCAGCAGCGCCAGCGGCACCAGGTCCCCGCCGTCGCGCCCGAGCACGGGCTGCGGCCGCAACGCGATCCGACCCGCGCACAGCGCCGCCGCCGTCGCGGCCGCGTCGCCCAGCGGCGTCACACAGCCGCAGGCGACGATGCCGGCGGGATACTCGTCAACGGACGGGCTCATGCCTTCGCGTCGTGCTTCGGGGCGGGACGAAGAATCCAGGGCGACGTTCGCATGCGGACACTCGGCGGGATTCGTCGCCTGGCTCAGAATAACAACGTGGGTTCCCTCACGGCTTCGTTTCCGTCTGCCGCGCGCGGATGAACGCGGCGAGCGCGCTGACGCTCGCCAGCGCCTGCCGCGACTCCTCGCTGCTTCCGATTTTCACGCCGAATTCCTTCTCCAGCTTCAGCACCAGTTCGAGCGCATCGATCGAATCCAGCCCGAACCGCGGCGACCCGAACAGCGGCTCGTCGTCCGGGATGTCTTCCGGACGCACGTCATCGAGCTTCAGCGTTTCGACGATCAGCGACTTGAGGCGGGCGGCGAGGGGATCCGACATGGTGTGGGTCGCGACCGAGGCCGCTGCTGTTGTTGAGGACATGGCGGGCGTATCGTCAAGCCCCGCCACGCGAGGTTCCGCCCGGCTTCACCGCCGTGTATTCGCTGAACAATCCGCCCATCTTGATCCGCCCCACCTCGGCAAAGCCCGCCGCCCGCAGCGCCGCCAGCACGCTCTCCGGCGGCACGCACGCGTCCATCGTTTCCCAGTAATACCGCATCATGTCGCGCGCATCGCGGCTGCGCGTGAAGAGCTGCGTCAGCGCCGGATAGATCCGCCCGAAATACAGCCGGAAGAAAAAATTCCCGCACCGCCCCGCCGGCTTCGTCACCTCGAGGATCAGCGCCTTCCCGCCCGGCCGCAGCACGCGGAAATACTCGCGGAACGTCGCCTCCAGATCGGTCACATGCCGCAGCGCGTAACCCATCGTCAGAAAATCGAACGAGTCCGCGGCAAACGGCATCGCCTCCGCCCGGCCCAGCACGAAGGTCGCGGCCAGTTTCTTCCGCGCCACGCCCAGCATGCCCTCGCTCGGATCGAGGCACGTGATGCCCTCCGCGCCGCCGAGAATCTTCGCCGCCTCCACCGCCACGAGCCCCGTCCCGCACGCGACGTCGAGCACGCGCATGCCAGGCTGCAAGCCATGCCGCCGCTGCACCCACCGCCGGTAATACGATCCGCTGCGCAGGAACCCCCAGTCGACCACGCCATCGTAGTGCCGGGCGCCCGCGTCGAAGAGCCGGTTCACGAACGCCGGTTTCGCCTCGGGGCTGGCGTAGTGCTCCGTCAGGGGCGGATGGGGCAACATGGGCTGGAAAGTGGGTTGGACCGCACCCGAGTGCGAGTCACAACCGACCACACCCAGCCGGAGTGGTTCGCCTCGTGCGCGAAGAAAACCCCGGCCTTGTAGCGGAACGCGTGAGCGTTTCGCTCAGGGGACGCGTGAGCGTTTCGCCTGCAGGCCCGGCCGCCGGCCGGGCATCCGTCCCGCGGTCGGGCCCACGCCTGTCGCGCCCAAACGCCCCGGAACGCGGGCCCTCCGTGCGACTTTCCGCGCGCCGCCTGTTTTCTTGTTGGCGCTGCGGTCGCGCCCCGCTTCAACGCACAGCGTCCCCATGGCCATGCGCTTTTCCATTCTCGGCACCGGCAGCTCGGGCAACGCCGCCCTGCTCGTCACCGAGAACGCGCGCGTGCTCGTCGACGCCGGTTTCTCCGCGCGCAAGCTCGGCCAGCTCCTCGCCCCGCTCGGCGAGTCGCTCGAGCGCGTCGACGCCGTCTTCCTCACGCATGAGCACAGCGACCACTGCGGCGCGATCGAGGGGCTGAAGAAATTCCCGCACCTGAAGATTTTTGCCAACGCCGCCACCGCCCGCGCCGTGCAGACCGGCCTCGCCCACCGGCCCGACTGGCAGATCTTCCAGACCGGCGCGCGTTTCGCGTTTCGCGATCTCCTCGTGGAGAGCTTCGCCGTGCCGCACGACGCACAGGACCCCGTCGGCTTCCGTTTCTCGAGCGGCCACGACGGCGACCTCTTCGCCCCGCGCCGCGCGATCGCGTGGCTGACGGACCTCGGCCACGCACCGCTCAACATCCACGAGTGCATCCGCGAGTGCGACGTCGTCGTCGTCGAGTCGAACCACTGCCCGGAGTTGTTGAAGAACGACACCCGCCGCCCCTGGTCGCTGAAGCAGCGCATCAGCGGCCGCCACGGCCACCTCTCGAATCTCGCGACACGCGAGCTCCTCGCGACCGTCGCGAGCCCCCGCTGGCGCCGCGTCTATCTCACGCACCTCTCGCGCGAGTGCAATTCCCGCGTCGCCGTGGAAACCACCTTCGCCGCGATGCGCGCCGCGATGACGCAGTGCGAATTCGCGATCGTCGAGCAAGGCGAGAGCACGCCGTTCTACGAGCTGGCATAGGCGGCGGAAAAATGAAGCAGGAGACCAGGGAGCCAGGAACGGGCAAAGACAGGGATTAATTCAGAAACCAGGAAACCATGAAGCTCTGAGGCCTGGAGCCATCACCGGAAATCCGGTTCCTGGCTTCCTGGCTTCTGAATTCTCCTCTTCGTTCCCGCCCGATTCCCGGTCTCCTGGCTTCCTGCTCAAACCGCCCCTCAAGCCTTCCGCAGATTCCGCTGCCCCGCCATGCTGAACATCAGCACCGCGCCCATGATCGCCCACGGGATCATGAAATAGAAGAAATAGGTGTAGCCCGTCCGCTCCAGCAGCCGGCCCAGGATCTGCATCGCGACGCCCGCGCCGATATATTGAAACGAGTTGATGCACCCGGACGCGAACGCCGCCGCCTTCCGCCCGCCGATGTCCATCGCCGCCGCCGGCCCGAGCAGCGAGTGCGTCGAGTTCACGGTGAACGCCACCGTCACAAACGCGATCGCGATGGGCACCGCGCCCCGGAGCTGCGAGGCGATCAGAATCACCACGACCTCGATGCAATAGATCCCCGCGGCGACCGGCGCACGCCGCCCGCCGAAGAGATGATCCGAGACCCAGCCCGAGATGAACGATCCCGCCGACGCCACGAACGGGATCAGGAAGCCCACCATCAGGAAGAGCCCCGAGTTCAGATCCAGCTTGTGCGCATCCTGCATATAGCGCGGAAACCACTGGTCGATCGTCTGCCGCACCGCCCCCGTGCACGAGTAGGCCGCCGCCATGATCCAGACGAACTTGTTCGTCACGATCTGCAGGAACACGTCCTTCATGTTCGCCTGCACCGACTGGTCGTCGTGATCGGCCTCGCCTTTGTAGACATGGTGGAAGCCCGCCTCCTCCGGCGTGTCCTTCGCGAAGATCACCAGCGCCACCGCCACCACCGCCGCGATTCCCGCCGGCACCCAGAACAGCATCCGCCAGTGCTGCGGCGGCACGTGCCACATCCCGAGAAACACGAACCCCGCGAGCAGCCCCGGCCCCAGCTGGTTGATCGCCACGCGCCCCAGGTTGATCATGAATCCGAAGACGCCCGCAAACGTGCCGCGCTCGGTCTGGCTGAACCATGAGGCGTTGAGCTTGATGAAGCCCGGCGCGCCGAACGCCTGCGAATAGCCGTTGAAGCCCCACAGCAGCGTGAAGAGCCATAGCATCCCCATGAACGACGCCGCTCCAAACGCGACGTTCGCCACGATCGTCCCCGCGGCCCCGATCAACAGCGCCTTCTTTCCGCCCAGCCGATCCGTCAGCAAGCCGTTCAGCACCTGCCCAAACGCGTAGGCATAGAAAAACGCCGCGAGGATGTCCCCCATGTTCTCCTTCGTCAGGCCGAACTCGTCCGAGATGGACTTGTTCGCGATGGAGATGTTGTAGCGGCACATGTAGAAGCTCGTATACATGAACCCCACCACACCCCAGTTGAGCCCGCGCCGCGCGCCGTAGCCCGGCGGCAACACCAGCGGCACCTTCCCCTTCCCTTCCGACGAAGCTGGCGACGAACCCATGGGCTCGGCGTTGTAACTGAATCACCCGCCCCTGCACGGAAAATCTGAGGAGGAAAACGCAAGCGATGAACGGCCCCCGCGCTTGCCGGCCCGGCGCGTTTCCTGCACCAAGTGGGCCGTCCATGAGTTCCCACGCTTCGTTTCGCCGCACCAAGATCATCTTCACCCTCGGCCCCGCCACCGAGAGCGAGGCGATGCTCGAGCAGCTCATCCGCGCCGGCGCCGACGTCGTCCGCCTCAACATGGCCCACGCGAAACACGACTGGACGCGCGAGGTCATCCGCCGCATCCGCGCCGTCAGCGCCCGCGTCGGCCGCGATGTCGCGATCATGATGGACATCAAGGGCCCCGAGATCCGCACCGGCGATGTCTCCGCCCCGATCGAGCTCAAGACCGGCGAGATCTTCGACTTCACCGTGCGCCCCGGCATGTCGGCCGAGCGCGGCGGCGGCAGCGAGGAGGTGCGCTCCGTCGACGTGAACTACCAGGACCTCGTCAACGACATCAAGGTCGGCGACACCGTCCTCGTCGACAACGGCCTGCTCCGCCTCGAGGTCCTCGAGAAGAACGAGGCCCGCATCCGCTGCCGCGTGCTCATCCCCGGCGAGCTGAAATCGCGCCGCCACATCAACCTGCCCGGCGTGAAGGTGAACCTTCCCTCGTTCACCGAGAAGGATCGCGGCGACGCCACCGTCGGCCTCGAGGAGGGCATCGACTTCCTCGCCCTCTCCTTCGTGCGCGAGGCCAAGGACATCGAGCTCCTCCGCGCCTTCCTCTCCGAGAAGAAATCGCGCGTCAAAATCATCGCCAAGATCGAGGACCAGTCCGCGATCACAAATCTCAACGAGATCGTCCAGGCCTGCGACGCCCTCATGGTCGCCCGCGGCGATCTCGGCATCGAGTGTCCCTTCGAGGAGCTGCCCGTCATCCAGCGCCGCGCCGTCCGCGCCTGCCTCGCCCAGGGCCGCCCCGTCATCGTCGCCACCCACATGCTCGAGTCGATGATCTCCCAGCCCGTCCCGACGCGCGCCGAGATCACCGATGTCGCCAACGCCGTCTACGAACTCGCCGACTGCGTCATGCTCTCCGGCGAGACCACGATCGGCCGATACCCGCTCGAGTGCGTGCGCATGCTCGACGTCATCGCCCGCCGCATCGAGCGCGAAGCCGACGACGAGTGGACGGAGCCCGCCGTGTTCACCGGCGAGCGCATGAAGGTGCTGCACTCCGCCGTCGTCCTCGCCAACGAGCTGCCCAACTCGAAACTCGTCACCTTCACGCGCCACGGCTTCATGGCCCAGGGCCTCGCGCTGCTGCGTCCGTCGCACTCGCCCATCCTCGCGCTCACGCCGTCGCCGGAAGTTTTCCGCCAGCTCCGGCTCCTCCGCGCCGTCGAGCCTTTCCTGATGTCGCTCGCGTCCGATCCCAACGACACGATCGAGAACGCCATCGCCCTCCTGCGCCGCACCGGCCGCGTCGCCCCCGGCGACAAAATCGTCGTCGCCACCGACATCCTCGCGCAGGACCGCCTCGTCGACAGCGTGCAGCTCCGCACCGTGCGGTAAGTTGGCTCGAAGGTGGAGCGCGTTGTCCCCCAACGCGCTTCTCGGATTTCCGCCCGCCCCAATTCAGCGTCTTGGGGACACGCCGCTCCACCGGCTTGAGGCCCGCCACTCGTAAAATTCCCGCGAGACCGCGCGCCGCCCTACGTAATTTCCCGCCGCTGGTCACTTCCCCCTCGCGCCTCGCGTCATCTGCCGCGACGCTTTCCCGAGCGTTTTGCCGCCCCACAACTCACCTCTGCGCCGCATGAAAATCCTGCGTTTCGCCAGCCTGGCCTTGGCCGTGGCCAGCACCCTCCCCGCCCAGACGCCCAGCGTCTCCAATCTCTCGACCCGCGCCCAAGTCGGCACCGGCGGCGACATCATCATCACCGGTTTCAACGTCGGCGCCGGCACCAACAAGACCATCCTCATCCGCGCCACCGGTCCCGCGCTCGCCGCCGCGCCGTTCAACGTCTCCGGCACTCTCGCCGACCCGCGCCTCGAGCTCTTCACCGTCGGCGCCACCCCGACGAAGATCGCCGAGAACGACAACTGGGGCACCGCCGTCGGCTCGGCCACCCTCGCCACCGCGGCCACGTTCTCCTCCGTCGGCGCCTTCCCGCTCCCTGCCGGCTCCCGCGACGCCGCCCTCGTCGCCACCCTCGCCCCCGGTGGCTACACCGCCCAGGTCTCCGGCGTCGGCAACGGCACCGGCGTCTCCCTCGTCGAGGTCTACGAGGTCGGCGCCATCGGCGCGCGCCTCACCAACATCTCCACCCGCGCCCGCGTCGGCACCGGCGACAACATCCTCATCCCCGGCCTCTCCATCGCGCCCGGCACCGGCACCCGCCGCCTCCTCATCCGCGCCGCCGGCCCCGCCCTCACGCCGCTCGGCGTCGG
>CAZENI010000388.1:0-8080 GCA_964513055.1 uncultured Opitutus sp. | reverse complement strand
CTGCGCGCGGCCCTTCGCCTCGGCGCTGGCCGTGGGATTGTTCGCCTGCTCCATCAGCGCCTTGTATTCGTCGACGATGGTCTGGCCCTCCTTGTTCATCTTGGCGACCTCGTCCTGAGCCTTCGCTTCGTCGGCCTGGATCTTGGCGTTCTGCTCCTGCGTCTTGTAGTGGCTGTCGTAGAGCTTCGCCATGTCGACGATGAAGATCTTCGGCGCCGGCTGGGCGTAGGCGGCGAGGGAAAGCGCGCCAAAAGCCGCGATCGCGACAAGGGATTTAAGGGTGTTCTTCATGGGTGATGTTTTGAGAATAGAAGCTGAAAACTGGAACAGAACTAGAAGCGGGTGCCAAAGGAAAAATTGAATTGGTTGCCCTTCTTCGCGAGCGGATCGCCCTTGATCGGGATGCCGAAGTCGAGGCTCAGCGGCGCACCCGCCACAAACAACCGGAGGCCGAAACCGAAGTTGTCGTGATACGAGGCCGGGTTGAAATCGTAGGCGCCGCGGTTGACGAAGCCGGCGTCGTAGAAGAGCGCGAAACGGATCGGGCTCACGATATCCAGCGAGTATTCCGCGCTGAAGAAGCCGTAGGTCTTGCCGCCGATCGGCTCGTCGAACTGATCGCGCGGGCTGACCTCGCGAAACTCGAAGCCGCGCAGCGTGGTCGGGCCGCCGAGATACCACTTGTTGTAGTAAGGCACGTCGTTCGCGTCGCCGAAGTTCTGGACCACGCCGCCGCGCGCGAGGAAGCCGAGCACCTGCGTCTGCGTTTCGAAGACCGGGAAGAACTGCGCGCCGCGGAATTCGAGGCTGTAGTTGTTGTTGATCTTGCTGCCGCCGAGCGGGCCGCCGGCGAACTTCAGGTTCACTTCGACGCGGTTGCCCGAGGTCGTGTTGATGATCTTGTCGCGCGTGTCGCGCTCGAGCTGCAGGCCGATGCTCGAGGAGGCGTTGCTGCCCGCGAGGGCCTGGATGATCGCCGACGCGCTGGGCGAGATGTCCTGGATGTCGAAGATTTCGTAGGTGTAGGAGAGGCGGCCGTTCCACAGCTCGAAGAGATGCTTGCGCAGGTAGACCTCGAAGCCGGTCTGAATCTGGCTGTAGAAGGTCGAGTTGTATTCGGAACTCGTGCGGAAGACACTGAAACCGAGGCCGAGCTGTTTCTGGAAGAGCCACGGCTCCTCGAACGACAGCACCACTTCGCTCGAGAGCGAGCCGAGCTGCATGCGGAGGCGGAATTTCTGGCCGTCGCCCTGGAAGAAGGAGCGGCGGTTGAAGAGGTCGAAGTTGGACTGCGAGACCTCGGCGAAGAGCGTCGCGCGCTCGAGAGAGCTGAAGCCGGCGCCGAAGGTCAGGTTGCCGGTGCGTCCTTCGTGCACGGCGATGCGCATGTTGCGGCGGCCGGGGATGTTCGTCTCCTGCGGAGTGACGTTCGTGCTCTCGAAGAACCGCGTGTTCTCGAGGCGGAGCTGGCTGATCTTCATCAGCACGGTGCTGAACACATCGCCGGGCCCGAGCACGAGCTCGCGGAGGATGACCGTGCTCTTGGTCTTGGTGTTGCCCTCGATGACGATCGACTCGACGGCGAACTTCTCGCTCTCGACGATCTTGTATTCGACGTCGATGGCGCCGGTGCCGAGGTTCGGCTTGCGCGTGAGGTTCACGCGGGTGTCGAGGTAGCCGTCCTTGCCGTAGAAGTCGTCGAGCCGCTCGCGGTCCTTGTCGAGCTTGGAGGGCACGAACACAAAACCCGTCTTCTGCCGCACCACGCGCTTCAGGAGCGCGGAGTCGAAGAGTTTGTTGCCCGAGAACGAAATCTCACCGACACGATACTGGCGGCCCTCGGTGATGTTGATCACCAGCACGAGCTTGTCGGGCGTCGGGTAGTTGAAGAGCACCTTGTCCTGCGGGATGTCGACGTCGAGGAAGCCGAGCTCGCGGTAGTGATCGCGCAGCTTGTCGAGGTCGTCCTCGAACTGGTCGTCCTTGAAGCGGCCGGAACCCGTCAGCCAGGAAAAGATCCACCACTTCTTGGTCTCGATCACCCCGCGGAGTTTGCGGGCGGGGCTGCTCTTGTTGCCGACGAACTTGATGTCGGCGATCTTGACCTTGGCGCCCTCGCGCAGCTTGAAGACCACCGTGCCGAAGCCGCCCACGCGATCCCGCTCGATCGTGTAATTGACCGAGACTTGGTTGTAGCCGGACTTCTGGTAGAACTCGCGGAGTTTCTCGGCGTCCTCCTTCACCTGGCGCTCGTCGAGCGCCTGGTTGGGCTTCGTCTTGATTTCCTTCTCGAGGCGGTTCGCCTTGAGCTTCTGGTTGCCCTCGAAACGCACGCCCAGCACGCGGAACTTCGGGGTAACCTCGACGACCAGGTTGAACGTCGTGGCGTCCACCGCCTCGTGCTTCACCTCGATGAACTCGAAGAGCCCGGTGCGGTAGAGCGAACGGATGTCGCGGTCGAGGATCACCTCGTCAAAATCGCCGCCCTCGCGGATCTGCATGTTGGCCCGCACGACCTGCTCGTTCACGTTGGCCGTGCCGACGAACTTGATCGTGACGGTGCCGACCTTGTAGGCCGGGGCCTGGGGTTGGGGAGCCTGAGTCGACTGCGGCTGGGCCGCCGCCGGAGTCAAACCCGCTGCCAGCAACCCAACGACCGCGAGACACAAGGATGCGACCCTGCGCACAGGGTTACTGATGAAAGTTTTCAAAGCGGGTGATGTCTCGTAGGAACGTAAGCTTCATTTCTCCTACCGGGCCGTTTCGTTGCTTGGCAACGATTAACTCGGCCGAGTCGGCGGCTACTTGGAATTTTTCGTCAGCGTCACGGGGGCGGGCCAGCATCAGGACCACGTCGGCGTCCTGTTCGATCGAACCTGATTCGCGCAAATCGGAGAGTTTGGGTGTCCGGTTGTCCTTCTCGGACGACCGGTTGAGCTGGGATAATACAAGCACCGGCACGTCGAGTTCCTTCGCAAGTGCCTTCAATCCGCGCGACGCCTCCGCCACCTGCTGCTCGCGCGGCACCTTCGGGTCCGTCGGGCTCAGCAGTTGCAAGTAATCCACCATGATGAAGCCGAGCGGCGTCCGCGCATGGACCCGGCGCGCCTTGGCCCGGAGCTGCATGATCGAGATCGCGCTGGAGTCGTCGATGAAGATGGGGGCCTTCGAGAACTCGTCCGCCGCCTGCAGGAGGTGATTCTGCTCCTCGCCGTTCTTCGAGAGCAGGCCGTCGCGCAGGAGCTTCATGTTCACCCGTGCGCGGGAGCAGAGCATGCGCAGTGCGAGCTGCGATGCGCCCATTTCGAGGGAGAAGATGAGCACGGCTGCCGGCGGCGTCCCGGCCTTCTTCGGCAGCGCCGCCGCCTCGGCGAAATTCAGGGCCAGCGAGGTCTTGCCCATCGAGGGACGGGCCGCGAGGACGATCATTTCCGTCTTCTGAAATCCCCACATCATCTGGTCGAGATCCTTGAAACCGGACGAGATGCCGGTCAGCTCGCCCTTCTTCATCATCATCTTCGTGATGACGTTCATGGCCTCGCGCGTCGGTTCGCGCATTTGCTTCGCCGACTCGCTCACGCGGTTCTGCGTGACGGAAAAAATCTTGGTCTCGATCTGGTCGACGAACTCGTCGATCCCGCCCGAGAAACCGTAGCAGTCCTCGACCGCGTTCGTCGCGGAGCGGATGATCTCCCGCAGCAGCGCCTGTTCGCGCACCTTTTCGATGAAGTAGCTGGCCTGTGCGGTGGTCGGAATCCGGCTGCTCACCTGCGTGAGAAACGCATAGCCGCCGATCTGATCGAGCTGCCGCGCCGTTTTCAGCTCCTCGGCGACGACCGACACCTCGATCGGCACCTGGCGGTTGTAGAGGTCGAGCAGCCGCTCGAAAATCGTCCCGTGCTTGGGGTCGTAGAACGACTCGGGCTTGAGCCGCGCCTCGAGGCAGCGCGACACGACATCCGCCCCGTCCAGGAGACAGCACGACAGCAGATACTCCTCGGCTTCCAGGCTGTGCGGCAGGCTGCGGCCCACGCCGGCGACGGCGGCAAAGGAGCGAGGGGGGTTGCTGGATGCGTCTTGAACCATTCGCGAGCCTGTCAGTGAGAGGCCGCGCGCGGCGCGCGGCAAGGGTCGGTTTTCAACATTCTATTCGCAGAAACACGAAGGCCGCGTGCAACCACGCGGCCTCCGGAATTGGCAGCGAAATCCCGGCGGGGCGGGACTCCTCTTGGGGAAGCGGGACGCTTCCGCCCCGAAACTCAGCTATCCTTGCGCGGACGGCGCTCGGGACGGTGATTCCACTTTTCGAACTTGTCCGCGGGCGGGGCGACCTCGGCCGCGGCCGGCTCGATCGGATTCTCCGAGACGACGTCGAAGCCGATCTCGACGGACACATCGGCGTGCAGCTTGATCTTGACCGTGTGCTTGCCGAGCGTCTTGACCGGCGTGAAGAGATGGATCTTCCGCTTCTCGATCTCGAGGCCCGAGGCCACGAGTTTGTCGTGGATGTCCTGCGCGGTGATCGCGCCGAACATCTTGCCGCCCTCGCCCGTCTTCACGGCGAACGCCAGGCTGGTCTTCTCGAGCTTCTTCCCGAGCTCCTGCGCCCCGCTGAGCTCGGTCTGCTCGCGCTCGGCGCGGCGCTTCTTCAGCGCATCGACGTGCTTGCGATTCGCGCCCGTGAGCGGCACCGCGATCTTGCGCGGGAGCAGAAAATTGCGGGCGTAGCCGGCGCGGACTTTGACTTGATCGCCTTCACCGCCGAGGCCGTCGACGGGTTTGACGAGGAGAACTTCTGTGTGAGCCATATGCGTATTGAGTTAAACTGAGTCCGCCGGAGGCGGGATTGGGATTTGCGGGTGTCACGACGGCACTTGCCGCCGACGCCGCCGTTGCCGGCGGCGCTACAATGAGGGAGGGAAGGACGGCTTAAAACGGCACGTCCTCGTCCAGGTTTTCCGGAGCGGCGGGCTTCGGGGCGGCGCTGCGCGGCGGGGGCGCATGACGCTCGGGCGAAGGGCTGCTGGTCTGATCGTATTCGCCGGAGGGCGACGCGCCGCCGCCGGCACCGCCACCACCACCGCGACCGTCACCGAGAAACTCGAACTGCTCGAGGACGACCTTCATGCGGCTGCGCTTTTCCTTGGTGTTTTTGTCCTCCCACTGATCGAGCCGCAGCCGGCCTTCCACGAACAGCGGGCGCCCCTTGGTCACGAACTTCGCGATCGTCTCGCCCTGTTTGCCCCAGGCCTCGACGTCGACGTAGATGACCTCTTCGCGGCTCTCGCCGGACTCCATCTTGAACTTGCGGTTGATCGCCAGGGAAAACTGGCAGATCGGCGTTCCCTTGGGCGTGACGCGCAATTCGGGATCGCGCGTCAGATTGCCCATGAGCATGACTTTGTTGAGCGAGGGCATTGGCGAGGGGTGCGCTGGACGCCGTGGGCGGTTAGGCGGACTGGATGAACGTGCGGTAGACGCTGCTGTTCAGGCGGAGCTTCTCGCGCAGGTGCGCGGGGGCCTCGACCGGGGCCGTGAAGTTGATCTGCACGTAGTGCGCACCGGTGAACTTCTTGTCGGTCACGCGCACGAAGTCCTTCCGGCCGACGTTTTCCACGGCGGTGACCTCGCCGTGCACTTCGGCGATGACTTTCTTCACGCCGTCGACGAGCTGGTCGATCGTCTCTTCCCGGCCCCGGTTATCGAGGATGAAGGAAGCGCGGTAATTGCGTTTGTTGGAATTCATTTTGGGTCTCTGCGGTTGAGTTGGTTCATGGCCGGTGCGACGCCGCGGGAGAGCAGGAGGTCGAGACCGGTCACGTAGGAGTCGAGTTTTTGATTAACGAGGTGCTGTTGTTCAGGTGTGAATTTTCCGAGGACGAAGTCTGCCATGTCGATCTGCGCCGGCTGCTTGGGACCGATGCCGAGGCGGAAGCGGACGAATCCGCCGCCGACGTGCTCGACGAGGCTGGCCACGCCATTGTGGCCGCCGGCGCTGCCGGTCGCGGTGACCTTGATCAGACCGAGGTCGATCGTGAGGTCATCGTAGACGGCCACGATGGCCGCCGGCTCGATCTTGTAGAATCGGGCCAGCGCGCCGACGGAGCGACCGCTGCCGTTCATGAACGTCAGCGGCTTCATCAGCCAGCGCGTGCGGCCGGCACCCAGATCCCAGCGTGCGATCTCCGCATCGAACTGCGACGCGTGCTTCCACGCGAGACCGTGCTGCCGGGCGAATGCCTCGAGCGCCACCCAGCCCAGGTTGTGGCGGGTGTGCTCGTAGTCGCGGCCTGGATTGCCCAGGCCGACGACAAGCGAGAGGGACATGACTCAAAGAACTTCGCCGGGCCCGGCCGCCGCGAGGACGGCCGGGTGGCGCGGAAAAAACAGCGAAGATTACTTCTTCGCGGGAGCAGCGGGCTTGGCGGCGCCAGCGGCGGCCGGCTTGCCACCAGCGGCGGGAGCGGCGGCCTTGGCCCCGGCGGCCGGAGCGGCAGCCTTGGCATCGCTCGCCGCCGGAGCGGCGGCGGCGGCGGCACCCTCGGCGGGCGCGGCGCCCGCGACCGGAGCAGCGGCACCGGCGGCAGCCGTCGGAGCGACGACTTCCTGCACGATTTCCGCGACCGGCTCGACGCACGAGACGACCGGCTGGCCCTTCGGGTCGAGGTATTCGACGCCGGGGACCGGCTTGAGCGAACCGACCTTGATGGTCTCACCGACCTTGAGCTCCGTCACGTCGACCAGAATGGCCTCGGGGAGATCCTTCGGGAGGACGCGCACGCGCAGGCCCTGGGAAGCCATTTCCAACACGCCGCTCTGGTTCTTGACACCGAACGACTCGCCGACGACGCGGACCGGGACGCGAATCTCGAACTTCTCGTCGCCCTTCACTTCCTGCAGGTCGACGTGAAGATACTTGTCGGTGATGGGATCGCGCTGGACTTCCTGGAGGAAGGAGAGCGCCTTGGCCGCGGCACCGTCGCGCTGGAGCTCGATGAGGACCGCGCGGCCGCCGACGGCTTTCAGGAGGCGGATGAACTCGGCGCCTTCGATGGAGAGCGACTCCGGCTTGGTGTGCTTCCCGTAGAGAATCGCGGGAACGCGGTTGGCCTTGCGGAGGCGGCGTGAGGCGCTGCGGCCCGTCTGGGCGCGGTCAGCGACGTTAAGTTTGAACTGTTGGCTCATGGATTTCGTTCCCCCTGTCACCCCGGAATTGGAGGCAGGCGTAGTGGAAAAGAGGGTCAGGTCATAGGCCCGGACGAGTTGAAAGCAAACAAATCTTTGGCCGCGCCCCGGATTTCCGCGGACGGCGGCACGGGACCGGGAAACGCCAGGCATCGGGACACGTTGCGCCCATCCCCTGCCCTCTCGCCCGCTCCCGGCGAAAACCTCACGGTTTCCGCTGCCCGCTGCTGCCGTCGCGTAGCCTAACGCCGCCGATTTTCCCTTTGCCCGTGGCACGTTGTGAGCTGACGCTTCCGCCGTGAGGCCGCCCCGCCTTTCCCATTTTGCCGCGTCCGTCTGCGTTGCTGGTGGATTGCACGCCGCCTCGTTCGAGGAACGGGTGGAAACGCTGTTCCGGCCGCCGTTGGCCGGGATGATGGCGCTTTCGCCAGATGGCCAGCGCATCGCCTACACCACCAGCACGGGCGGGGAACTCGCGATCGTCATGAGGAACCTGGAGCCGCCGGGCGCCAAGCGGACCGTGAAGGTGGAAGCGGAGGACGTCGCGGTTTCCGCGCAGGAAAAATCGGCGATGCAACTGCGTTTCCTGCGTTGGTCGACCTCCGGCCAGCTCGTGTTTGCCCCGACCGAGCGCATCGTGCCGCTGCCGCCGGTGCTGGACGCGAAGGGGCGCCCCGCGCCCAATCCCGATGGCCCAACGATCGTGTCGCCGATTCTCGTGATGGACCCCGATGGCAAGCAGCGCGGGACGCTGGTCGATGCGCGCCACTTTCAGGAAACGCCCGCCGACGCCCGCCGGACCCTGGCCGACCTGCTGCGGACCACGACCGAGCTCGTCGCCACCCGGAACGAACCGGTGCGCTGGCGGATGCCGCACCTCAGCATCCTGGGCTTC
>CAZENI010000387.1:0-8085 GCA_964513055.1 uncultured Opitutus sp. | reverse complement strand
GGCGGAAACCGGACAAAAAAAAGCCGGGCCTTTCAGCCCGGCTCAAGAATCCCACGGTCGGGACGGTCAGCCCGCCCGTCCGTTTCCCGCTCGCCTTACTTCACCGTCAGCGTGCCCTTCATCAGCATGTAGTGGCCGGGGAAGGAACAGATGAAGGTGTAATCGCCGGCTGCCGGCGCCTTGAACGTCGTCTCGGCCTCTTTCTTGGGCCCGAGGACCGGAATCGACGCCAGGACGTCGCCCTTCTTCGCCGGCGGGATGTAGTCCGTGTCCTTCGCCGTCATCGCCGCGGTCGCGAACGCCGTCACGTCGACGCCGGCTTTGAGCAGCACCCAGTTGTGACCCATCGCCTCCTTCGGCAGCGTGCCGACATTCTTCAGGACGACCTTCAGCTCTTCGCCGGGTTTCGCCTGCATCGTGGCAACGCTGAACTTCATCTGATCGTTCGCCGTGATTTCAATCACGCGGGGGGCCGCACTGGCGGAGAGGACTCCGGCAAACAGCGCAGTGGTTAGGGCAGCACAAAAGGTGGAGCGGATTCGGGTAAACATGGCGCGGGAACCGTTAAGTGGAGGATGGCGGCATGCAAACCCGAAGCGCGGAATTTGCCGAGGTCGCGCGCGACTGCGCATATTTTAACCAAGCCGCATCCGCGCCCGCTTCCGTCTAATGAGCGGCCGCAACTAATGCACACGACAGCCGGATTAATAAAACACTTCAATCGACGGCCATCGCGGGATTCGGCCCCGAAATCGCGGGAATATGGCTTGAAATGCCTCTTCGTTCGCCAACTCTGCTGAGCTTTTGGCGCCTGCGTCGCTAAATCATTCCCGTTCCCGACAGCCCACATGTTCACCTTCTTACCGTCCCTTAGCCGGTGGGGCCGCGCCTCCGCTGCGTTCGCCGGTCTCGCCCTGCTCACTGGTTGCGATCTCAATTTCTGGCGGATGGATGGCCATCAATCGACCATCAAGGTGGACGGCGTGGTCGCCCGTGAGCAGCTCGCGCTGTTCTACGTCACCTGCTGGGTTTCGCTGGTCATTTTCATCATCGTCGGCGCCGTGCTGGCCTATGCGACCTTCAAGTTCCGCGCCCGCAGCGAGGCCGACGAGCACGCCGAACCGCCGCCGCAGGGCCATGGCAACCCCTTGATCGAGCTGGGCCTCATCGGCGCCTCGGTGCTCGCCCTCGTCGTCATCGCCGTCCCCACTCTCCGCGGGATTTGGTCCACCTACGATGTGCCGGAAGCCGAGAAGAAGGACGTCTATGAGGTCACCGGCACCGGTTATCAGTGGTGGTTCAAGTTCGAGTATCCCTCCGAACTCGTCCCCGTGAACGACCAGGGCGCCAAGGCCCCGCTCATCACCGGCAACGAGCTCGTCATTCCCGCCGGCCGCCCGATCCGCATTCAGCTCCGCACTGTCGACGTCATCCACTCCTTCTGGGTCCCGAAGCTCGCCGGCAAGGTCGACATGATCCCGAACCGGGCCAACCACATTTACCTGAAGGCCGACAAGCCCGGTTACTACTGGGGTCAGTGCGCCGAATACTGCGGCGACTCCCACGCCGTGATGCGCTTCCGCGTCATCGCGCTCGAGCCCAAGCGCTTCGCGCAGTGGATTCAGGATCAGTCCGAGCTGGCCCGCACGCGCCAGCCGACCGCCGCCGACGCCAACCTACCCAAGGCCCAGTTCGCGTCGCTCCGCCCCTTCAAGCAGAACGAGGCCGGCATCACCGCGAAGTTCGACATCGATCCGCTGCAGGCGTGGGAAGCCAAGCAACTGCCGGAGAAGGAAGAGAACCCCGCGCTGATCGCCAAGGGCCGCGAGCTGTTCGCCTCCAAGACCTGCATGGCGTGCCACGCGGTCCGCGGTCACGGCGCGGCGGGCGTCACCGCCCCTGACCTCACGCACATCGGCTCGCGCACCACCATCGCCGCCGGCCTGATCGAGAATAATTCCGAGCAGCTCCGCCGCTGGATCCACAACCCCGGCGCCGTGAAGCCCGGCAACAAAATGGCCCTCGCCTACGCGCACACCGGGCCCGACGGCAAACCGGTGGACGGCATCAAGCTCACCGCCGAGGACGAAGTCGCTCTCGTGGCCTATCTCGAGAGCCTGAAGTAACTCCCCGTCGCGCGTCCCGTTCCCGCGGGTCTCGCGATCGCGAAGCGCTTCCGTCACGACCACCTTCCCTTTTCGAAACCACTCCCACACTCACGACTCATGGACGCCCTGGCCTCATCCGCGCACCTCACCAAGGAGGGACACGCGCCCGCACAGCCCAAGCTCCTCACCCATCCGACGGCGAAGACCGGCCTCATGGGCTGGCTCACCACCGTCGACCACAAGAAGATCGGGTTCCTCTACGGGTTCTTCGCCCTGATCTTCTTCCTCGTGGGCGGCTTCGAGGCGTTGCTCATCCGCACCCAGCTCATGGTGCCGAACAACGACTTCCTCACGGCGCAGCAATACAACACGATGTTCACGATGCACGGGACGACGATGATCTTCCTCGCCGTGATGCCGTTGTCCTCCGCGTTCTTCAATTTCATCATGCCGCTGCAAATCGGCGCGCGTGACGTCGCCTTCCCGCGGCTCAATGCCTTCTCGCTTTGGACCTTCGTCGCCGGCGCCATCATCCTGAACATCGGCTGGCTCGGACCCATCCTGGCGAAGTTCGGCATCTACGGCCACAACGCCCCCGACGCCGGCTGGTATGGCTACTCGCCGCTCACCTCGAAGGCCTTCTCCCCCGGTCACTCCGTTGACTACTGGATCATGGGCCTGCAGCTCCTCGGCGTCGCCTCGATCGCCGCGTCCCTGAACTTCATCGTCACGATCATCAACATGCGCGCCCCGGGCATGACGATGATGCGCCTCCCGGTCTTCACGTGGATGACGCTCTTCACCTCCTTCCTGATCGTCCTCTCCTTCCCCTTCATCACCATCGCGCTCGTCGAGGTCATGATGGACCGCAATTTCGGCACGAACTTCTTCGAAGTCTCCGGCGGCGGCATGCCGATTCTCTGGCAGCACTTGTTCTGGGTGTTCGGCCATCCCGAGGTTTACATTCTGATTCTGCCCGCCATGGGCATCATCTCGGAGATCCTCCCGACCTTCTCGCGCAAGCCGCTCTTCGGCTACCCGATCGTGGTGTTCTCGGGCGCGTCGATCGGCTTCCTCGGTTTCGCGGTGTGGAGCCATCACATGTTCACCACCGGCATGGGCACGGTCGCCACGGCCGCCTTCGCCCTCGCGACGATGGCCATCGCGGTCCCGACCGGCGTCAAAATCTTCAACTGGATCGGCACCCTCTGGGGCGGCCACATCATGATGCGCACGCCCATGATGTTCGCGCTCGGCTTCGTCTGGATGTTCATGATCGGCGGCTTCTCCGGCGTCATGCACTCGGCCGCTCCGGCCGACTCGCAGCAGAACGACTCCTACTTCGTCATCGCGCACTTCCACTACGTGCTGATCGGCGGCTCGATCTTCGCGCTGCTCGCGGGCCTGCACTACTGGTTCCCGCTGATGTTCGGCCGCAAGGTCTCCGAGTTCTGGGGCAAGCTCTCGTTCTGGGTCATCTTCGTCGGCTTCAACGTCACGTTCTTCCCGATGCACTTCCTCGGCTTGAACGGCATGCCGCGCCGCACGTTCACCTACGACCCGAACCTCGGCTGGAACAGCGCGAACATGATCGCGACCATCGGCTCGTATGTCCTCGGCATCGGCATGTTCATCTACTTCGCCGTCATCGCCTACACCTTCCTCAAGGGCGAGAAGGTGAAGAAGGATTACTGGGACGGCCGCACCCTCGAATGGTCGCTCGATAATCCCCCGAAGGAATACAACTTCCCCGTCATCCCGACCGTGCACGCGCGCGACGCCTGGTGGTATGAGAAGCACCACAAGGATGAGATCGAAAAGGAAAAGGCCGCCCACGCGAAGGCCGAGGAGGCCCACGGCGGCGTTCACATGCCCTACGGCTCCATCTGGCCCCTCGTCGCCAGCCTCGGCCTGCTCATCGGCGCGATCGCGATCACCGCGATCCCGTCCAATCCCGAGCCTGGCATGCACGCGAAGCTCCTCGTCACCCTCATCGGCGGCGCGGTGATGTTCATCGGCATCTACTTCTGGTCGCTCGAAGGCAACGAAGGCTACCACATCCACCTCGACAAGGACGGCAATGTCGTCCGCGAGGATCACGGCGGCCATCACTGAGCCGCGTTCCGCTTCACTTCCCGCCTCACGCCTTTCCGACTCCCGCCTCCCACATGAGCAGCCACGCGGCCACCGCCACGATCGATCACCACCACGACCCGAGCACGTCGACGGGTATTCCGAACAAGAAGCTCCTGATGTGGACCTTCCTCGCGTCGGACTGCATGTTCTTCGGCGCGCTCATCTCGACGCACCTGATCTACCGGCTGCATCCGCCGGCGGGCGGTCTCGACCCGAAGGTCGTCTTCAGCCCGGAGCTCACGTCCTTCTCCACGTTCATCCTCCTGATGTCGTCGCTCATGATGGCCCTCGCCGTCACCGCGATCCAGAAGGGCAACGTGAAGAGCTGCCGCTGGTCGCTCCTGACGACGATCTTCTTCGGCATGATCTTCCTCGGGTGCCAGGTGTATGAGTTCGAGCACTTCGTCCACGACAAGAAGATGACGCTCTCGAACAGCCTGCTCGGGACGACGTTCTACACCCTCACCGGCACGCACGGCTGTCACGTCGCCATCGGCGTCCTCTGGCTGTGCCTGATGTATGTGCGCTCCTTCAAGATCGCGTCGGACAAGTCCTGGTTCTCCCACCAGCTCCTTCATACCGTCACGCTCCTCGGCGCGCTGCTCGCCACGCTGAAGGTCACGCTCGGCCTCGTCCACGCGCTGCAGGTCGAGCCCACCTTCGGTGCGGCTCTCGGCGCCTTCTTCCGCCATGAGTTCGTTTACATCGCGCTCGCCCTGGTGGCCTACGGGTTGCTCGCGTTCTTCTTCGCCCGTCCGCGCGGCGCCGTGCAGTTCAACGAGACCCACGCCATCGACGTCGAGAGCATGGGCCTCTACTGGCACTTCGTCGACATCGTCTGGATCGTGATCTTCACCGCCGTCTACCTGCTCGAATACCTCTAAGAGGCAAAAGTGAGAGTGAAGGTGAAAGTGTAGCCCACCACCCCCTCTCTCCCATTTCTCGCACCACTTTCACTCTCACCGTCACCTTCACTTTCGAATGAGCGCACCCTCTCACGCCGCCGCTTCGCCCTCGCACGGTCACGACGACCACGGCCACGACGTCAGCAAGTTCCAGATCTACGTCCAGATCGCGATGCTCCTCGCGGTCATCACCGGCATCGAGATCGTCGCGGTCTACCTGCCCTTCGCGAAATGGATCCTCGTCACGGGCCTCGTCGTGCTCTCCACGGTGAAGTTCATGTTCGTCATTTTCTACTTCATGCATCTCCGCTGGGACAAACCGTTCTGCACGATCCTGTTCTTCATCGGACTCGTGCTCGCCGGCGGCACGATGTGGGGCCTGCTCGCGCTCTTTGGCGCCGAGGCCAGCCTGCCGCTGCCGACCTGAGGCGCCGCAAATTGCTCTGCTCCCGAGGCGGCCATCCGGCCGCCTCTTTTTTTTCGCGCGGCGCAGTCGCGTCTGGCACGCCCACCTCGCCTACCGCGATGACGCGGTGAAGCCCGTCAAAGGCTGGAGCACCTGCGACCACGCGCGCCGCTCCGCCCGGTAAGTCGGAAAGACCGCGCCGCTCTCCGGCGCCGGATCGTTGTCCGCCGCCACGGTCCCGCGCACAAAGACGCCGATGGTCGCGTCATCGATCTGCACCGTGAGATCGATCTGAAACGAGCTGTCGCCCGGCGCGAGCGGCACGATGAACCACGTCCAGTTCTCCGGCGACGGCGTGATCGCGGCGCCAAACTGGCCCGCGCTGGTCACCTTGCGCGCCTTCACCTCGCGGCCTCCCAGCAGGATCTTGCACGTCGCGCGCTCCACCTCCGGCACGCCTTCGACGAGAATGCAAAGTTCGGACTCGGCCCCATGGGGCACGGCGAGGGTGCCGTCCCAGTAGTAACGAATCCCATTCGCCTCCGGCGTCGGCGCCGTGCCTGCCGTCTGCAGGATCCGCGGCGCCGCTGCGACCACCGCGACCTCGGGCACCGGCCTCGCGGCGGGCTCCGGCGCGACGTCACCCGCTGGCGTCGCCTCCAGAAAAACCGTCTCGTAAGGCGCCAGCGTCAGGCGCAGCCCGCTCGCTCCCGGCTCGATCCGGCCCACCGCCGCCCGCCGCGGATAAATCATCCGCACGTCGCGCGCCCCGGTCGCCGTCAACGACGCCGGCAGTTCGATCGTGCGCTCCTCGATCCAGGGATTGCGCACGCAGTAGAGATCCTTCCCGGCGTTGCGGAACATGAAGCCGTAGGCCGCCCGATCCTCCGGGCGCCCGCCAAACTGCCAGGCGTTCACCAGATACGGCTTGTTCTCCCGCGCCCACCGCACCAGCGCCGCAAAGAAATCCCAATCCTCCGGCTTCATCAGGTCGGCCTTGAAATACGTCGACAGGAACCAGCGGCCGCGCCCGATCGCCATCACCGCCGTGTTCTGAAAATCCCCCGGCGTCAGCACGATGATGTCGAACGTCTCCAGCGCCTGCGTCGGCATGATCCACGCCTCCTGCCCCGCCCGATAGGCGATGTCGCGCGCCGTGATCAGCGACTCCAGCCACTCCGGTGACGGCCCGCGCCCATACGGCAAATCATCGCCCGCCGGCCCGAGCACGAAGGGCGTCTTCATCAGCCACCACGGGCTCGGCGGATAACCGCACACCATCGGCTCGAGTGCCATCTGCGGATTCACCGCCCGCAGGCCGTCGAGCACGTCGGCCAGTCCCGCGTCGATCGCGTAGCGCGACTCCGGCCCCACCGGATGTCCGTGCGCGGCGACGTCGCAGCGCTGCGCCATGAAATCGAGAATCACATGGCCGAGCCCGTATTGCTGCGCATAGGCCACCGCGCGCTCCTTGAACTCCCGCTGGTAGCGCCCGCCGAGCGCGAAGCACGGCACCTGCTCCAACCCGGCGCCGAACGGCGTCATCTCGTAGCCCTGCGACTGCAGCCACGCATTGCTCAACCCGTCCGGGTATCCACTGCCCGGCGACATCCAGAGCCCCATCTTTCCGCCCAGCGCGGCGAGCCGCTCGTTGATCGCGCGCAACTCATTCGGAAAGCGCTCCGTCTCCATGCGCCACAGCGTCCGCGGATTCGACCACCCCAGATCGACGCAATACGTGTCGAAGAACATCCCCGTGCGCTCCTGGAAGCCTTTCCGCAGGACCTCGATGTCGTTGAGCACGTTCTTCTCGTTCAACGGCAGCGGCACCGTCCACCACGTGTCGGTGTGCAGCACCATCCGCTCCGGCTTGATCCGCACCGAATCGAGATAATGGAGAAACGCCTCGCGCATCCCCGCCTCGCCCGTCAGCCCATTGCCCACGCCGGGCTGCGGCCAGCCGACGACCACCGCCGCCACCATCTGCCACGCCTCGCCGATTTCGCTGCGCGGCCTCGTCAGCAGCCGCACGCGATCCGACAACTCTCCGCTCACGCCCGCCTCCCCCGACACGTGCTCGATCCCCGCGAACAGGGCGCGGCCAAAGACGGGAAACGACACCGGCGCGAGGCCCGTCTCGCGGAACGACTCGCCCTCGACCCGCAGGTCGAGCAGCCCAATGCGCGTGAGGAGTTTCTTTCCCTCCCGGCTCTGCACCCACGTTTCGATTCGAAGGACATTCGTCGCCGGTCCGAAGGAAAACACCCGCCGCAACCGCAGCCCCGACTCCGCTCCGTCCTGCTCCAGCACCACGCGATCCGCCGCGTTCTCCGC
The DNA here is from genome assembly GCA_964513055.1 of uncultured Opitutus sp. Taxonomy (GTDB): domain Bacteria; phylum Verrucomicrobiota; class Verrucomicrobiia; order Opitutales; family Opitutaceae; genus ER46. Next base: position 196 of record CAZENI010000387.1, on the reverse strand, counting down.
GAGGGTCCAGCCCCGCTGCAGCACCCCGGTGCCTTCGCTGCTCGCCACCTCGATCGCCTCCTCCGCGATCGCCCACCCCGCATCGGGCCCCAGCGGCGGAATCAGTTGCGTCCACCGCCACCCGGTCGCGCCCATGGAAAACTGCACCGCGGCACCCGCCGGACTCGTGATCGCAAACGGCTCGTCCTGCGCCGGG
>CAZENI010000386.1:0-8123 GCA_964513055.1 uncultured Opitutus sp. | reverse complement strand
CCGCCGGCGGCGGCGGCGCAGGCGGCGTGCGGACATCCGGGCGAAACGCCGCCGCGAAGACATACAGCAGCGCCGTGAAGCCGCAGACGGCCGCAGCGAATCCGGCGAGGGTGACCAGCAGGCGCCTTTTCAAGGGGTTGGAGTCTGGCCGGGAAAGAAACGCGACGGGATTCGAACGCAACGCAGATCGCGGCGCCGCCCGCCGCCGGACGCTCCCCCGCGGGCGCGCTTGCCAAACCCGCGCGCGGGACCGAACGTCGCCCTCTCCCCGATTCATCATGCGCACCCCTATCTCCCGTCGCACCGCCCTCCGCTCGATCGCCGGCGCCGCCGCGATCGCCTCGCTCTCCCGCTCGCGCGCGCTCGCCCAGACCGCGCCGGCCGCCGCCACCCCGGCGGCAGGCGGCACCATCCGCCAGTCCGTCTGCAAGTGGTGCTTCAAGGACATCCCGCTCGAGGCGTTCTCCGCCGCCGCGAAGGAGATGGGCCTCGAGTCCGTTGAGCTCCTCAATCCCGAGGATTTTCCCACGCTCAAGAAATACGGCCTCTCCTGCGCGATGGTTGCGAATCCGACCGGCAAGACCCCGCAGGGCGTCACTGTCGGCGGCATTCCCAAGTCCTGGAACCGCGTCGAACACCACGACACCCTCGTGGCCCTCTACGAAAAACGCATCGCGGAGGTGGCGGCCGCCGGTTTCGAAAACGTGATCTGCTTCTCGGGCAACCGCGAGAAGATGGATGACGAGAAGGGCCTCGAGAACTGCGCCCTCGGACTCAAGCGCATCATGGCCACCGCCGAGAAGCACCGCGTCACCGTCGTGATGGAGCTCCTCAATTCCAAGGTGAACCACAAGGACTACATGTGCGACCGCACGCCCTGGGGCGTGGCGCTCGCGAAGCAGATCGGCTCCGAACGCTTCAAGCTCCTCTACGACATCTACCACATGCAGATCATGGAGGGAGACGTCATCCGCACGATCAAGGAGAGCGCCGCCTACATCGGCCACTACCACACCGCGGGCAACCCGGGCCGCAACGAATTCGAGCCGCAGGATCAGCAGGAACTCAACTACCCGCCGATCATGCGCGCGATCAAGGCTTCCGGCTTCAAGGGTTTCGTCGGCCAGGAATTCCTGCCGAAACGCGATCCGCTCACCTCGCTCCGCGAGGCGGTGAAGCTGTGCGCCGTCTGAGCGCGCGGCTCCCGCCGAGCCCGCGTTTCGCCGCCGCGCTACGCGTCATAGCGGTAGCCGACGCCGTGCACCGTCGCGATGCACGACGCTGAGTCCTCCGCGGACTCGATCTTCTTGCGCAGTTGCGCGACGTGCTGGTCCAGCGTGCGCGTCGTGCCGAAATAGTCCACGCCCCACACCGTGTTCAGCAGCGCGTCACGCGTCAGCACCTCGCCCGCCCGCGCCGCGAACACCTCCGCCAGCTTCAGCTCCCGCCCGGTCAGCGCCGTCACGCGCTCCGCAACCGTCGCCGTGAACTTCCGCCGATCGATCCGCGCGCGACCGAGCGCAAACGTCGCGGGCAGCGCCACGCCGGCGTCTCCGGCCGTGCTGGCTCGCCCGCGCCGCAGCAGCGCTTCGACCCGTGCGAGCAGCTCGTGCACGCCGAACGGCTTCGTCACGTAGTCGTCCGCGCCGAGCTTGAGCCCCACGACCTTGTCGATCTCCTCGCTCTTCGCCGTGAGAAAGAGCACCGGCACGCGCGTGCCCGCCGCCCGGAGTTCCCGGCAGACGTCGTAGCCGCTCGCCTTCGGCATCATGATGTCGAGGACCACCAGATCGAATCTCGTCTGGGGGAAGAGTTTCAGCGCCTGCGCGCCGTCGCTGGCGGCCGTGACGTCGTAGCCCTCGCTCTCGAGCGTGGCGACGAGACCCAACCGGATGTTGGGATCATCTTCGGCGATGAGGATTTTGGCTTTCATTGAGTAATATCTCGGAGGAACCGCTAATGAACGCTGATGGGCGCTAATCATTTCGGCCTCCTCATTATCAGCGACCATCAGCGTTCATCAGCGGTTTCTCCGTTCTCCGCTTTCATGGCAGCTCCAGGATGAACTCCGCGCCGCCGCCCGCGCGCGGTGCGTAGTGCAGTTCGCCGCCGAGCCCGCGGGCGAGCTGGCGCGCGATGCTCAGACCCAGGCCCGTGCCGGTTTTTTCGGCGGTCAGCGCTTCATCGACACGGTGAAATTTTTCAAAGATTCGCTCGTGATGCTCGACCGGCACCCCGGGCCCGCGGTCCGCCACACGCACCGCCGCCCCGCCGGAGGTGCCTGCGACGACCGCGACGGTCACCTCGCCGCCCGCCGCGGCGTGCTTGCAGGCGTTGTCGATCAGGTTGAGCACGATCTGCTCGATCGCATCGCGATCCGTCGTGATGCTCACGGCCGTCGGCGGCCACTCGCGTTTCAACGCCATGCCCGCCTCCGCCAGCCGCGGCGCGTGCGTGTCGAGCAATCGGGCAATTTCCGCAGTAAGATCGATCTTCTCACGCGCATATTTCTTCCGGCCCTGCTCGAGCCGGCTGAAATCGAGCGCGTTGTTCACGAGCCGCGCCAGCCGCTGCGTCTCCCGGCCAATCGTGCGCAGATACTCGCCGCCCTGCGCCGCATCGCGCACGCGCCCCTGCTCCAGCAGCTCCGCGTAGAGCCGGATCGTGGTCAGCGGCGTCTTGAACTCGTGCGAGACATTGGCGACGAACGACGTCTTCTGCGCCGCCTCCTCCTCGCTGCGCCGCGCCTGCAGGAGCAGCAGCGATCCACCGGCGAGAATCGCCGCCACGAAGATCCCCACGAGCAGCATGCTCACGCCCATCAGCCCGCCGTTCGGCGCGAGTTTGTCCGCCGCCGGCCCCGCAAACGCCACGACATCCCAGCCCGGCAGCAACGCCGCGGCAATCGGCACCTGCAGCGTCGGCGCGCCGCGCTGCGGCACAGCCCACGCCTGGTGGATCACGCGCCCCTGATCGTCGCGCAGGGCATAGCCCTCGCCTCCCGCCACCTCCGCCGGCAGCGCTCCCGCCAGCCGGCGCACCAGTTCCGGCACCTGAATCTCCACGCCGCGCACTTCTCCCGCTCCGCCTGGCTGCACCCAACCGAGCAATTGCAACCGGCCCTCGGCGACCCGCGGCACCCAGCCGCGGCGATCCGGCAGCATTTCGCGGGTCCGATTCACGGCCACCGCAGCCGCCGGCGCCGCCGCCACCTTGCCCTCGGCCCGCGCCTCGCGTCCGTAGCGGCTGGATACCGCGGCCGCCGGTGGCTCCGGCGGCCCGAGGTTGTTCGACGTCTTGAACAGTTCCTGCACGTCGCGGCGCGCGTTCTGCACCTGGGCGACATTGCGCGACACATCCTGACGGCTCACCGCTTCGTCCTTTACGCGCTCCTGGCTCCGCTTGGCGTCAAGTTCCGCCTGGACCAGCGACGCCGTCGACCAGGGCGGCCGATCGCCGAACTGCAGCCCGAAGCGCCGCACGAACCCACGCGCGTCCTCGCCGGCGGTGCGCGCGTCGGGCCGCACCAGCCGGCCCGACTCCGTCGCACGAAACGTCGTGCGCACGAGCGGATTCGTCTTCTCCCATTCCTCGAGAAACCCGTCGAGCTGCGCCGCCGGTTCCGCGGCGAGCGTGTCGAGCAGGCCCGCCTGCACGTCGCCGACCAGCAACTCCACGTTCTCCGCAATCAGCCGCGCCCGCGCCGCAATCGCCGCCTGCCGCGCCTCGTCCGCATACGCCCCGCGCTCCGCCAGCCGCGCCTGCTCGCGGCGGAGCAGGAGAATCGCCGCCGCCCCCACCGCCAGCGTCGGCACGAGCAGGAGCAGCCAGTAGAGAAAGATGCGACGGGGAACCGTGAGCACGGGACGGGGAACTACTGCGTCGGGTCACGCGGCGCAACGGTCAAGGTTGCGTGGTCGCCTGCTGGTTGCGGATCTGGCTGCTTTCCGCGCGATAGATCTTTCGCTCCGCGTTGCCCAAACCATCGCGCTCGAGCTTCGCGGCCGCGGCCGGGGCCGGCGCGGCGATCTCGGCGACCGCGGAGTTCTTGTAGACTTCGCTCATCGTTTTCAATTGGTCGGCACGCTGGCGCAAAATCGCGCCCGCTTCCGCGCGCCGGTTCGCATCGACGAGCGCCACCGCCTCGTCCTTCGCCAACGCGAGGGAGTTGGCCGCCCAGTCCGCCTGCACCCGGTGGTCGGCCGACTTCACGACGGCCGCATGGCTGGCGCTGAACTGCACGTTCCGCTGAGCCGAAAGGGTCGCCGACCGCTGGTTGATCGCGTCTTCATAATTCACCCGTGCGCGCGCGATCTCGATCTCCAGGCCGGCCTTCGCGGGCGCCACTTCAACTTCGATCAACGCGAACTTTTCCTGGCCGCCGTAGAGCTGGTTCAACGTGAGCTCGGCCCGCTGGCCGCGGATCGTGCCATCGCGCCCGACGAAACTCAGGGGGCGCACGCCGGCCGGAAACTCGATCTCGATCACCACGCGGCGCGCCACGACATTGAGCACGTCGCCCAGTTCGCTCGCGAAAATACGCGGCAGGTCGGCGCTGTTCTCGACGAAGTAGGTGTTGCCATCGCTGCGTTGCGCGAGCCGCGTCATGAGGTCCTCGTTGAAGCCGAGACCGAGCCCGACCGTCGTCACGGAAATGCCCTCGCGCACCAGTGAGGCGCCGAGCCGGCCGAGTTCCTCCGGCGAACTCGGGCCGACATTGGCCAGGCCGTCGGAGAGCAGGATCACGCGGTTGACGTAGTTGGCGCCTTCCATGTGCCGGCGCACCTCCGCGGCCCCGCGGACGACGCCGCCGTGCAGGGCGGTGTTGCCCGCCACCTCGATCCCGCGGATCGCTCGCTCGAGTCGGCGGCCGTCGCCGACGCGCTGGGCGGGCACGAGCGTCTGGACGCCCGTGTCGTAGACGACGAGCGCCACGATGTCATCCGGCCCGAGCCGGCGCACCGCCTCGAGCGCGGCCTCGCGGGCCTTGGCGATCTTGTCGCCCGCCATCGAGCCGGAGCGATCGATCACGAGCGCGAGATTCACCGGTGGCCGCAGCTCGCGTCGCGGCAGGCTCACGCAATCGAGCCCGATCTTCACGATCGCCTTCTCGGTGGTTTCGGAAGGAAGGACGGTGCGATCCACATCGACGCGCAGGCGCACGGGATCAACGGCGGAGACTTTGGCGGCGGCAGTGGTTTTGGCCGGGAGCGCGAGCGACATCACGCCAAGGAGCGCGACCGCGGAGAGAAGGAGATGATGTTTCATGGAGGGAGTCGTTGTGACTCCAGCAGTGAACCATGAAACGCCGCGGCGGCTGTCACCGGGCGGTCAGCCGATTGTCAGGGAGTTGTCAGGCGATCGCCTGTTTCACCGCCTCCAGCACCTGCCCGAAGGGCGCGTCCGCCGCAGAACCGAAACGCGGATGCCGAGTGAGCTTCGCCGTCGTGATTGCGGGCGAGCTGATGCCGCAGAAAAACCGCGCCATCTGCCGCGCCCCGCCGAGCGCCCGCGGATGCCCGGCGCGCAACGCCGCCAGTTCATCAACCGACGGCGAGAACTCCGCCGCTTCCCGCTCGAGCGCCACCGCGCGCTCCCCGGCACAGCGGCCGCAGTGCCCGCAATCCCGTCCCAGTTCCTCGCCAAAATACGCCAGCAACCGGCGCACCAGACAGCCCTCGCCACCCAGCAACTCCGCCACCGTGCGCGTCCGCGCGATGTCGCTCTGCTCGCGCACCGCGAACCGCCGGCGCAGTTCCTGCCATACCGCCGCCAGATCCTCCGGCACGCGGACCACGCGAAAGCCCTGCCGCACGCCGGCCACCTGCAGCTCGATGTCGCCCTTTTCCTCCAGATACGTGAGCGCCTTCACGACCCGCTCACGCTCGCCTCCGAGCGCGGTCACGGCCTCGGCCAGCACGACGGAATTCCAAATGCGGCCCACTTTCGCGAGGCCCAATAGCCGCTCCAGAAACGCCCGCCGGTCGGCGTCGAAACGCGCGAAGATCTCCTCGGGCGTGCGCTGGAATTTCCACTGATACGTCGTGTAGAACGGCGCCGTCGCCGCGATCAGTCCGTCGAGTTCGAGGTAGGTCAGCGCGGTCGAGACGACGAGTTGCCGGATGTCGTGCCGCGCCGACAGCTCGTAGGCGGAGATGTCGAACACATCGCCGGCGGAGCGCCCTTCGAGGAGTTCTTTCAGGAGATCGCGCAGCGCCTCCGGGGTTGGCGTGTCGCCGTAGGTGAAGTTCTCCAGCACCGTGAGGTCCTCCGCCGCGGCGAGAATTTCGCAGTGCGAGGGCGCGCCATCACGGCCGGCCCGGCCGATCTCCTGCGCGTAGTTCTCCAGGCTCTTCGGCAGATTGTAGTGATAGACGGCGCGGATGTTCGCCTTGTCGATGCCCATGCCGAACGCGATCGTCGCGACGACAATCGCGTCCTCCGACGCCATGAAGCGATTCTGCACCGCCTCGCGCGCCTCCGACTCCATCCCCGCGTGATAGGCTTCCGCGGAGAAACCCGCCTCCGCGAGCGCCGTCGCGATCATCTCCGCGGTCTTCTGCAAGGTCACGTAGACAATCGTCGGCCCGATCGGCCGCGACTTCAGGCGGTCGATCAACATCTCGCGCCGCTCCCGCGGCGTGCCCGCCGTGGTCCGGAGGAAGAGATTCGGCCGGTAGAACCCGGTGTGCACATGCGCCTCCGGCACGATGCCAAACTCGCGGCAGATGTCCTTCGCTACGGTGGGCGTGGCCGTCGCCGTCAACGCGAGCACGCGCCCGACCTTCAGCTCGCGGGCGTAGCGGGCCAGCTTCAGGTAGTCGGGCCGGAAATTGTGCCCCCACTCGGAGATGCAGTGCGCCTCGTCGATCACCAGCAGGTCGATCGGGAGGGACTTCAACCGGGCGAGAAAGCGCTCGTTGGAAAAACGCTCTGGCGCGACGAAGAGAAGTTTCAGCCGCCGCTCGCGCAGCGCGTTCTGGATCTCCTCGAACGCCTCGCGGCTCACCGAGGAGTCCAACCGCGCCGCCGCGACGCCGCGTCTTTCCAAAAAATCCACCTGGTCCTTCATCAGCGCGATCAACGGCGACACCACGACCGTGAGCCCATCGAGCAGCAGCGCGGGCAATTGATAACACAGGCTCTTGCCGCTGCCCGTCGGAAAAACCGCCAGCGCCGAGCGCCCCGCGAGCAGATGGCCGATGACGGCTTCCTGGCCCGGTCGGAACGCGGAAAAGCCGAAGCGTTCGCGCAGGAGGACGCGGGCCGCGTCGGGCGCGATGGAGCTCATGCGCGACGCCGGCCGGACTTCACAACGCCGCCAGCAGGCGGCGCAGCGTCTCGTCGACCAGCTTCGGGTTGGCCTTGCCCTTGGCGGCCTTCATGATCGGGCCCTTGAAGGCGTTGATCGCGCTGTCCTTGCCGGCCTTGAATTCGGCCAGTGCCTTCGCGTTGGCGGCGATGGAATCGCGGCACCACTGCTCGAGCTCGTTGCTGTCGGTCGGGGTCGCCTTGAGGCCTTTGCGATTCGCGATCGCTTCCGGCTGATCGCCGGTGGCAAACATCTCAACGAAGACTTCCTTCGCGGCATTCGTCAGCACGGTGCCGGCATCGACGAGTTGCACGAGCGCGGCAATGTGCGCCGGGCGGATCTTCGACTCGGCGAGCGAGACTCGGGCATTGCCGACTTCGCGCAGAAGATCGTTCGCAATCCAGTTTCCGACCGCCTGCGCCTTGGCGGACCCGGTGATGGCGACCGCCGCCTCGAAGAAGTCCGCCAGCGCGCGATCCCAGACAAGGACCGACGTCAGCGTGTAGGGCAGTTGATAGTGCTCGAGGAAACGGCGCTGTTTCGCGAAGGGCAGCTCGGGGCACTCGGCGCGGAGCTTCGACTTCCACGCGTCGTCGACAACCACCGGCATGAGATCCGGATCGGGAAAGTAACGGTAATCGTGCGCCTCCTCCTTCGTGCGCAGCGACTGCGACGTGCCGGTCATGCCGTCGTAATCGCGCGTCTCCTGCACGATCGTGCCGCCGCGCTCGAGCACGCCGAGCTGGCGCTTGATCTCGTGCTCGATGCCGGCACGCACGAAGGAGATCGAGTTGAGATTCTTGAGCTCGAC
>CAZENI010000385.1:0-8141 GCA_964513055.1 uncultured Opitutus sp. | reverse complement strand
TACCCCACCCCGGGGCGCCGCGCTATGGGCAGCTCCCCCACCCCGCCGGCGCCGCCGGCGGCCGGCAGCAACCGGGCCCGATTCCGCAGTCCGGGCTGGGCCAGCCCGGCTTCAATCGTCCGCTTCAACCGCGGGTCCGGCTCCACCAGGAGCGCCTCCCACTCCTCCACGCCTTCCTGCATGAGTCGCGCGGCCAGCATCAGGGAAAAATAGCCGGCATGCGCCCCGACATCCAGCCACCGCCGCGGCAGCGGAATCTCGCGCAGCAGCCCCTCGTATTCCCGCTCCCCGAAAATCTCGCCGAACGACATCAGGTTCTCCTCCGCGCCGACCGGGCAGACCAATCCCTGTCCGATCGGAATGCGCATCTGCAGGTCCGAGAAATGATGCTGCTTCAGGTGGAAGGCCAGTCGCCGCCTCAATCCACCGGCGCGCATGACGGCCGCCAGCAACCGCGTGCCCAGGCTTTGCGTGGTCATGTCGTGGGGGCCGGGCGCGCCCCGGCATCGAACCGCCATTCGGCCGCCGGCGCCACCAGCCCGTCCGGCGCCCGCCGGTGGTAGCCCTGCGGCGAAACCTCGAACCGCACGACCTCCGGCCGCTCGTCGTGCAGCAGCACCGGCCGATCGCCCGCGACCTCACAGGCCGAGACCGTCACCGCGTAACGGCCCGGCCGCAGCAGTCCTCCGGCAAACGTGCAGCTCGCCTGCAGCCGGGTTCCCGGCCGGGGTTGCCGCACCACGCCGCCGTCAATGTCCCACGAACACAGCAGCTCGTTGCCCTGCGCATCGTAGATCGACGCCCGCAGGAGCCACGGGGCCGTGGTGGCCCGCTCTTCGCACTCCATCGTCACCGTCACGTCGTCCGGATACGCCACGACACCGCCCGCCGCGCCCACGGCCACGGCGAGGAACCCGACGCGACCGGGCGGTCGCTCCGTCGCGGGCCGCGCCCAGCGGTGGGTCGAGCTGCCATCGCCCCGCAGATACTCGGCCACCACCTGGGCCGCCGGGCCGACTCCGGCGACGCGCCCGGCTTCCAGGCACACCGCCCGCTGGCACAGCCGCGACACCGCCGCCATGTTGTGGCTCACGAAGAGCACCGTGCGCCCTTCCTGTCGCGCTACGTCCTGCATCTTGCCGAGGCATTTCTGCTGGAACGCATGGTCGCCCACCGCCAGCACTTCGTCGATCACGAGGATCTCCGGCTCGAGGTGCGCGGCCACCGCAAACGCCAGCCGCACATACATCCCGCTCGAGTAGCGCTTCACCGGCGTGTCGATGAACTGATCGATCTCCGCAAACGCCACGATCTCGTCGAACTTCCGCAGGATCTCCGCGCGCCGCATGCCGAGGATCGCGCCGTTCAGAAAGACATTTTCCCGCCCGCTCAGCTCCGGATGAAACCCCGTGCCGACCTCGAGCAGGCTCGCCGTCCGCCCGCGCAGCCGGATCTCCCCCGCCGTCGGCTCCGTGATCTCGCTGAGAATTTTCAGGAGCGTGCTCTTGCCCGCGCCATTCCGCCCGATGATCCCGACGACCTCGCCCGGCTGGACGTCGAACGACACGTCGCGCAACGCCCAGAACTCCCCTTCCGCCGGCCCGCCCGCGGCCGGTTGCTTCGCGTCCTTCCGCCACCAGCGCTCGATCTCGTGACGCAGGCTGGTGAGTCCGATCTGGCCCAGTTGGTAGCGTTTGGAAACGCCGTGAATCTCGATGATGGGGCGGCTCATGACGTCAGACCGTGTCCACCACCGTGCGCTCCACCCGCTGGAACCAGGCGAAACCCGCCAGCAGCACCACCACCGTCACGCCCGCCGAAAACGCCAGGAAGCCCGGCGTGACCGTGCCCGTGCCGAAGAACCCGCGGCGGAAGAGTTCCACGATGCACGTCAGCGGATTGATCGCCGCGAACCACTGCGCCTTCGGGCTCAGTTGCGAGAGCGGGTAAATGATTGGCGTCGCAAACATCCAGAGTTGCACCAGCAGCGGCACCGCGTGCTGGAGATCACGGTATTTCGCGGAGAGCGCCGAGAGCAGCAGCCCGCAGCCGAAGGCCAGCACCGCCGTCTGCACCAGCAGCAGCGGCAGCAGCGCGAGCACGAGCGGATCCGGATGGATCACGGCGCGCGCCTTCTCGGAGAAGATCAGGTGCCCGGCGTAGACGAGGAGAAACGTCACCACCTGCACCCCCAGGGCGATCAGGTTGGAAATGACCGCGGCCGCCGGGACGATCACGCGGGGGAAATACACCTTGCCGAACATCCCGGCGTTCGCCGCGAAGGTGTTGCCCGTGCCCGACAGCACGTTCGAAAAATAACTCCAGACCAGCATGCCGCAGAGGTAGAAGAGGAACGGCGGCACTTCATCCGTCTTCGTGCCCAGCGCTCGCGCAAACACCACCGTGAACACCGCCGTCGTGATCAGCGGCTGCAGCACGAACCACGCGGGCCCCAGGATCGTCTGCTGGTAGCGCGCGACGAAGTCGCGGCGGACCAGGATCCAGAGGAGATCGCGGTAGTGGAACAACCGCGCCCAATCCACCTCATACCAGGCCCGCCGCGGCCGGATCAGCCGCACGTAACCGGGCGAAACGAGGTGGGTGTTCTTTTCTACCATTGCAGAAAGGTGTGGTGTTTTCGTCCGCTCCGGAATCCCCATTTCAAGCCGTCGGGACATGGCTTCGCCCCGTCACTTCCGCGTGACGTCGATTCCTCACGGCGCCATTCTCGGACGTGCATGTCGCTGGTCTGGAGAGGAGGTGCGGGGCGGCCGCGGCACCGTCAAGCAGCGAACGGGCGCCGTCGGACACTACGGAGCCGCCCCGCGATCGCCTCAGCCGGCGACATCGGATCCGCCCGTCCGGCCCAGCTCCGCCAAATCGGCGTCGACCATCAGCGCCGCCAGCGCGCTCATCCGCGTCCGCGGCTCCCAGCCGAGCACCCGGCGGGCCTTGCCGTTGTCGCCCACGAGCAGCGAATTGTCGGCCGGCCGCACGAAGCGCGGATTGAATTTCACGAACTTCTCCCACTCCAGCCCCACGTGCGCGAACGCCGCCCCGAGGAAGTCCCGGATCGAGTGCGCCTCGCCGGTCGCCAGCACGTAGTCGTCCGGCTGTTCCTGCTGCAGCATCCGCCACATGCCCTCGACGTATTCCGGCGCATAGCCCCAGTCCCGGCGCGCCTCGAGTCCGCCCAGCACGAGTTCATGCTGCAGGCCGGCCTTGATCCGGGCGGCCGCGAGGCTGATCTTCCGCGTCACGAAGTTCTCCCCGCGCCGCGGCGACTCGTGGTTGTAGAGGATGCCGTTGCACACGAAGGCGCCGTAAGCCGTGCGATAGACCCGGCACAGGTGCGTCGCGAAGGCCTTCGCGCAGCCATAGGGGTTCAGCGGGCGCGTCGGCGTCTCTTCGTGCTGCGGCGAACTCTCCGGCGTGCCGAAAATCTCCGAGCTCGACGCGTGGTAGAACCGCACCGGGTAGTCCTGGTCGCGCACGATCTCGAGCAGGCTGAGCGTCGCATTTGCCACTTCATGGCAGGTGACCTCCGGAATCTCGAAGCTGAGGCCCACGTGGCTCTGGCCGGCGAGGTGATAAATCTCCCGCGGGCGCACCAGCTTCAGGATCCGCCGCAACGAGGTCGCGTCCTGCAGATCGCCGTAGTGCAGGAAAAACGTCTTCCCATACACGGCGGGATCGTCGCGCAGGTGCTCGAGCCGCGAGCGGTTGAACATGCTCGCCCGGCGCACCAGCCCGTGCACGACATAGCCGCGCGCCAGCAGGAACTCGGCGAGATAGGATCCGTCCTGGCCGGTGATCCCGGTGATGAAAGCGATCGGTTGCATGCTCAATTCTTGCGCGCGGGACACGACGCCCCGTCGAACCACGTGCCCTCCACGTAGGTCGTCGTCGGGATCTCCGGCACGCCGTATTTGTTGTGCTGGAGCTGGCCGGCGAGGATCTCCACCGCGAGTTCGCCCACGGTGGCGTGATTCTGGCGGACCCCCGCCGCCCTGCCGTCGAACGTATCCAGAAAGACATCCGCGAACGCGACGTCCTGCGGCACGCGCAGCCCGAGCTCCGCCAGCCGCGGCTGCACGAACGAGGCCTTGCTGATGATCACCTCGGGGCGGTGCTTCTTGAACCACCGGGCGAAGGCCGCCGGCGGCGCGACCACCTCCGCCTTGCTCTCATTGATCCACGCGTCGACCGGCTCCGCGTCCGGAAAGAGCAACATCGGGATGCGGTCCGCCTCCGCCAGGTTCTGTTGCTCGCAGAGAAAACCCGCCGTCCACAGGTGATCGACGCTGTGATCCCAGCCGCGGTGCATCACGAAGCCGATCCGCCGGTAGCCCATCGCCATCACCCGCTGCACCGCCAGCCGGATGATCCCGCACTGGTCGTTCGTCACGTTGTGGAGCTCGGGCTGGTGCGGGAAATAGTCGATCTTCACCGCGCTGAACCGCGCCCACTCGAAATGCAGCGCCACGTCCACCTCGCGCATGTGCGACGCGATGATGATGCCGTTGATCCCGCGCGCGCAGAGGATCTGGTTGAGCCGGCTGTGCGTGAGGTCCGGCTCGCGCATCCAGAAATGATCGAGGTTGAAGCCGAGCTCCCGCGCCTTGCTCTCCGCCCCCGCGTAGAAATCCGGATGCGCCGTGACCTTCTTCCAACCCCACCGCGTGTTCCAGTTCGTCACATACGCCAGCGTCGGCGGATTGCGCCGCGGCATCATCTTGCCCCGATACGCCACCAGCGCGCGCAGGAACGGATCCGGCGCGTAGCCCATTTTCTTCGCCAGCGCCTGGATCCGCTCGCGCGTCGTGGCCGGCAGCCGCGGGTGGTTGCGCAGCGCCAGCGACACCGTCGTCACGTGCACGTCCGCGCGGGCGGCGACATCGGCGAGCGTGATCCGGCGTTCGTTCATGGTGCGCGGCCCATGCAGATTGGCCGGGGCGGGACGGACAAGTCTATTGTTAGCGTCATCGTCCCCTTGAGCGGTTGCCCGGCGCCCCGAACCTGCCAGCGTTCCTCCCCTCCCCGCCCGTGCCGTCCCCATGAGCGACCGCTCCCCGCCCCTCACCTTCCGCGAGAAGGCCGGCTACAGCCTCGGCGACGCGGCGGCGAACTTCGTCTTCATGACGATGATTCTCTTCCAGTCGAATTTCTACACCGACGTCTTCGGCCTCACCGCGCTCGCCGCCGGCAACATCATCCTGATCGCGCGGCTCTGGGACGCGTTCTTCGATCCGCTCATGGGCGTCATCGCCGACCGGACCAACACCCGCTGGGGCCGCTTCCGTCCTTGGATTCTTTGGACGGCCGTCCCCTGGGCCGTGGTCATGTATCTCGCCTACGCCACCCCGCAGGGCTGGAGCGGCGGCATGCTCATCGCCTACGCCGCGATCACCAACATCGCGCTGATGACGCTCTACTCGATGAACAACATGCCCTACGCCGCCCTCGGCGGCGTGATGACGGGCGATGTCGACGAGCGCGCCCGGCTGAACTCGTTCCGCTTCGTCTCCGTCAACGTCGCGCAGTTTCTCGTCGGCGGGCTCACCCTGCCGCTCGTCGCCAAGTTCGCCGGCGCCGATCACGACAAGCAGCGCGGCTGGGCCATCACCATGGGCCTCTGGGCCGCCGTCTGCCTCGTCTGCTTCCTCATCACCTTCGCCACCACCAAGGAGCGCATCCAGCCGGAGCCGAAACAGCAATCCTCCCCGAAGCAGGATTTCGCCGACCTCGTGAAGAACAGTCCGTGGCTCGTGATGTTCGTGCTCACGCTCGTCCACTTCGCGATCCTCTCGCTCCGCGGCAGCGCGCACTACAACTACTACCACTGGTTCGCCGACAAGGCCGCGCTCTACGACTGGCTCGCCTCCCTCGGCCTCACCGCGCCCCCGCTCGCGCCCGGGGCGCCGGCGCCCGGCGGCCTCCTCGAATGGCTCGGTTACATCGTGCACGCCGACCGCGCGAACCTCGCCCGGTCGAACGTCTCCGACGTCGCCAACAGCCTGATCAACATGATCGGCACCGCCACGATCATCATCGTGATCCTGCTCTCCCCGAAACTCGCGCAGCGCTTCGGCAAGAAGGCCGTCGCCGTCGCCGGCTTCTCCCTCACGACCGTCATGTCCGCCGCGCTGTATTTCGTGGAGCCGACCAATGTCAGGGGCATGATCGCGGTGCAGGTGCTCTGGTCGATCGTCTACGCGCCGACGATCCCGCTGATCTGGGCGATGTTCGCCGACGTCGCGGACTATTCGGAATGGAAGAACCACCGCCGCGCCACCGGCATCATCTTCGCGACGATCTGCTTCGCGCTGAAGGCGGGCTTGAGCCTCGGGTCCGCCGGCTTCCTCTGGCTGATGAGCATGTATGGCTACGACGCCAGCCAGCCGCAGACCCCGCAGACGCTCGAGGGCATCCGCCAGTGCTCGAGCCTCTTCGTCGCCGTGCTCTTCGCGATTTGCACCGCGCTGCTGATCATCTACAAAATCAACCACCGGCTCACGCACCAGATCGCCGCCGAACTGGCCGCGCGCCGCCGCAGTCTCACGGCCTGAAACGCTTCTCCGAGGCAGGGCGGCATGAACTGCATGGCTCCCGGTCCAAAGCGGATTTGATCCGTGCGCGAACGCCAATCGCCACCGCGGTTGATTCCGCGCCCGACTCGAACGCAAACCCCGCCGGGCCAATGTGGACCTCCGGAAAGCAGGAAGCAGCCACTCGCAACGGTGCTTTCCCCCTCCATCCGCTTTTTCCTGAGTTCCTGATTTCCACCCAGGGTTTGTTCAGCCTGAAGACGGCGGCTGAGGAAACCGCTAATCCACGCTCATCGGCGCTCACGAGAAACCTGCCATGGGTTACCTGGCATGGTTCAGAGTCACCAAACGGGTGACTCGAGCGGCAAAGGGAATCGAAGCCCGAGTTTCTCATCAGCGAAAATTAGCGAAGACTAGCGGTTTCGCCTTCTGCCGAATCCAGGTTCAGAGCTTCCCAAGGTCACCGGGCGCAAAGCGTTCGCGACCGGCCTGCGCACCTTTGCGTATGCCGTCCGTCCCCGCGCGCTAGACTTCCGCGCCCGCCGCCCGTTCACTGGACGCACCAGCATGGCTCCACAACGCCTCCGCTTTGCCGTTCCCGCGATTTTCGTCGCGGTCGCACTGGCGCTCCTTGCCCCGCCTCCCCGCCTCGCCGCCAGCGAGCTCGGCCGGCCGCTCGTGCGCACCTTCGTCCGGCAGGAGCACAAGGCCCACGCCCAGTTCCACGCCCCGTTCCAGAGCACCGAGGGCCTGATGTATTTCGGCAATCAGCTCGCCGTGATGGAATACGACGGCCGCGCCTGGCGCGTCCTCAAGATTCCCCTGCCGTTCACGCGCGCCCTCGCGTCCGGCCCCCGCGGCGACATCTACGTCGGCGACGAGGAACAGCTCGGCGTCCTCGCCCGCCCCGATTCCGGCGAGCCCCGCTACACCTCGTTGCTCGATCGTGTGCCCGCCGCGGCCAGGCCGTTCGGCTTCGTGCGCGATGTGCGCACCTGGCGCGGCGACATCTATTTCGCGACCGACCGGAATCTCCTGCGCTACCGCGAGAGCGACGCCAGCTTCCGCGTCTGGCCGCTCGCCGGCGACGCCCGCAACCGCCTCTTCGCCGCCGGCGACCGCCTGCTGCTCCACCGGCAGGGCGACGCACTCTACGAGTTCACCGGCGAGATGCTCCGCCGGCTCGGCACCGCCCCCGAGCTCTCCCGGCCCGGCCACTCCTTCGTCGTCCCCGCCGCCGACCGCGCCGGCCTTCTCGTCGGCCTCGGCGACCAGGGGCTCTTCCAGCTCGCCGCCGACGGCGCGCTCACGCCGTATCCGACCGAGGCGGACGCCGTGCTCCGCCGTTCCTCCGTGCTCACCGCCCTCCGCCTCCACGATCAGGCGCTCGCCATCGGCACGGTGTCCGAGGGCGTCGTCATCCTCGACGCGCAGGGCCGGCTCCTCCGCCACGTCTCCCGCGAGGCCGGCCTGCCCCACGCCACCGCCTTCGCCCTCGCCGAGGATCGCGAAGGCGGGCTCTGGGTCGGCACCAACAACGCCCCCGCGCGCGTCCTCTGGCGCTCCGCCGCCACTGTCTTCGATCACGTGCAT